>NC_015160.1:2196144-2509878 GCF_000190535.1 Odoribacter splanchnicus DSM 20712 | reverse complement strand
ATGTTATAGTGTATACCGGAAAGTTCAAAAAGTAAAGAATGAAATCCGGGAGAATGTGCAATTGAATTTGAAGTAAAAGAAAGTTGCTATGAAATACATTGTTTTCCTGATCGTTGTTTGTTCTTTTTTGCCTGCCAGAGGACAAACTATTTATGGCCGGACAATGGCCGGATTGCCTAAGATGGAGTATGCTCCGGATAAACAAGGAATTATTATTCGGGGAGAATTGGTGTATCATGATTCGGAAAAACAGGTGATTTCTGAAAAAAGGTACAAACGTTTGATGAGAAAAACGAATAAATATGGAACAATGTTCTGGGCTGGTGGAGGGGATACCCTGAATATAGGATTGAAGTCTTATCGCCCCTCTTTATACAAAGGCAGGCAATTGCCTGTTGTGGGCTTCGAGGGGATGGACGGGCGTTGGATCGAGCCGGGGAAGTGTGGGCATCCGGTCATATTGGCTTTCTGGCAGAAAAATTGTTGCGGTTATCCTGAAGATTTTTGAATACTTTAGATAGCATTGCAGGAATACATCCGGAAGTGGAAGTGGTTACATTGCCTTTTTTCCCTGAAGCCAAAGAGTGGGTACAGAAACAAATTTGGAAGAATTTTGAGGTTATTCCTGACTATCATGACGAATATGATAATTGTTTCTGTACCGGAGGACGGTTGCTTGTTATTGCGGACCGGACGGGAAAAATCAAAGAATATTATGTAGGACCGGCCTTTAAAAGGCTGAAAAGAATTAATAAATTTATAAAACGATATATCTAAAAACATTAAGCTATGAGAACTTTAATCATTTTAGCGGTTATTATTTTAGGGTATGTGAACGCCATGGGGCAACAAACGGTAGACCTGGATAAGGCGAGCCAGAAACTGAAAAAATCCGATTTGCCTTTCAAAAGTTGTAAGATGATGGCTTATACGGATCAGGGGGTAGAGTATCGGGGCAAAGCTTGTGCCACTTACCGGGATCTGAGCCGGAAACGCAAATTGCAGGAAGAAACGGGGGAAATGTACGTACCTTTCTGGTTTAAGGTCGGAAACGGATGCAAGCTTTTTTCTGTGGTGCTGAACGTTTCGCCTTGCCTGACGGAAACGCTGGTGACTTATAAAGGCAACCGGGAAACGGACCGGCTGGAGGCGAAACTCTATTTCAACAATGATATTGCCGTGAAACAATGGCAGCTGACTGCCGAAGGCGAAGTGATCGTCTATGAATTGGTTTTCGCCGGAGATACGGGCGAGGTGACGGAGGACGGTTTTGCAGGAGCGGAAGCTCAACGGGTGGATACCTACTACCGGATCAGCCGGGACGGGACGTTCGAACGGGTGAAAGAGGTGCGCTATGCGCCGAAGTATTATACGGCCGAAGAACTGGGCGATAAGACGAAAAACATTTGGGACGGAGACGAAACGGTGTTGTAAACAGAACTGTCGAACCGAGCTTTCGTACCTTTTTGTTGCAGGATGAAAAAGGTTGTGTTACTATGGGGAGTGATCCTGGGATGTTGTGCCTGTATGGATCTGCCTGCGGACGTAGAAGAGGCGTTGGCGCTGGCAGGAGGAAACCGACGGGAATTGAAGGCTGTGCTGAGGCATTACCGGCAGGATTCACTGAAATTCCGGGCTGCCTGTTTCCTGATCGCCAATATGCGTTGGCATTATTCGGACGATAGCGGATATTGCTTGTACAGTGATGCGAAAGATTCGGATTTATGTGATCTCCGGCGATTCGACCGGTCTTTCCTGATTTCTCATGTCGATCATGCTTTTGATGTGTGGGAGAGTTCGCCTTGTGCCGCAGGACTTTCTTTCGGCGAATTTTGCGAGTATATTTTGCCCTACAGAAGTTTGGCAGGATATCCGGATTGTTTTTCCGGGGCGGAATTGTATGATTTGTTCGGAAAGTATGCCGGTGCAGGGCAAGGGGATTCGCTGGCAGGTTACGTAGCGAGGTATAACCGGATCAAGACGGATTTTGGGGGAGTGACGGGGGAACGATCGGCATTGGATAGTAGTTTGTACAGGCCGTTTTTTCCGGGACGGGAATGTACGGATGTGGCTGTGATCGGTTGTCAGATTCTCCGGGCTTGCGGATTGCCGGTGATGGTGGAATTTTGCAATGCTTACCGGGACTTTCCCGGCCGGCATTTTTATTGTACGGTCCGGGACGACCGGGGACGTTGGTGGCCCTTTAATCCGGAGACCTCCTTGCCCGGTGAGGGTAAATCGGTACCGGTGGAGCCGATGAATCTTTACCGGCAGTATTTCGGAGCACAGCGGGATAATCCCTTTTTTCTGAAAGCTGCGGGCGAATATGTGCCGTCTTTGTTCGACAATCCGTGTTTGCGGGAAGTAACGGGCGAATGTTCGGAGGTTTTCCGGGTAACTCTTCCTTGGACCGGGCCTGCGAAGAATCGGTTGGTTTATTTAGCGGCATTTCAGGCTTGGGGCGATATGGCGCCGGTGACCTGGGCTGAGGTGGATACGTTGAATGGCCGGGCGGTGTTTACACAGGTGATGCCGGATCGGTTGTATTTTCCGGTGTATTATGAAGGACGACGGATGTGCGTATTCGGTGAGCCTTTTGTGGTTGCCCGGGATTCACTCACGCCGGAAGGTTTTACAATACAGGCATTCCGGACGGACACCACCCGCCGGGGGACGGTTGTACTGACCCGGAAGTTTCCCCGTAAGCCGGCCATGATCCGCCTGGCCGAGAGGCTGGTAGGAGGAGTGTTCGTGGGAGCTAACCGGGAAGATTTTTCGGATGCCCGGGTGTTGTATACGCTTACCGAACCGCCTGTTCCCTGCTTGCAGGATGCGGTGCTGCGTCATCCGGGTGCCTTCCGTTATTATCGTTTTATCGCTCCGCCTGCCTTTCCGCAGGCTAATCTGGCGATGCTGGAATTTCTGACCCGCCGGGACCGCGGATATACAAATGTTGCCGAGCCGGCACCGGCGGCGGTATTGTCTCCTGACGACACATTGGCGGCAAAAGGAGAACAATGGGTAAAATTGCTGGATGCACCTTCATGGGAGGAGATGAAATGGCAACCTGAATATGACGGGAATATGCTGACGGCTCCCGGTGCTTTCTCTACGATTACGCTGAGATTGGCACAACCGCAGGTGGTGGAACGGATCCGCTTTGCCCCGCAAAATGCCGATAACGGTATCCGGCGGGGAGATTTATACGAACTGTTTGGTTGGGGAAAACAAGGTTGGCATAGTTACGGCAAAAAGAGGGCTGAATATGAATTTTTGCTCTATGACCGCATTCCTGCCGGAGAAGTATTGTGGTTACGGAATTACTCCGAAGGCCGGGAAGAGCTGCCTTTTATCGTCGAACCGGCAGGAAATGCCGACGGGTTCGCCCAAAGATTTATCCGCTTGCCCGACAACAAATAGTAAATAATAATTGAAAGTAATAACTATGAGAAACAGAATTTTAATGACTATGGTAATCATCGTCATTGTTGGGATTGCAATACAAGGTATTATTGGAATAATTGCGGGAATAATTGTTGCGTCAATTGTGGGTATTGTTTATGCTCTTATTAAAAAAGATAAACTAATGAAAAAATGGTCAGTTGTTGTGTTTATTCTTAGCATTGTTTGTTTAATACTGTTTTATGTTTGTTTAATAAATTCAAATATGTAATGTGATTATATTTTATACGAATTTTAATCAATGAAAATTATGTTAAATCAATCGTTATGAAGAAGGTAAATTTGTATTGTTTGTTAATCTCTGTTTTGTGTCTGATTTTTATTTGGGGTTGTGGACAAGGTACTAAATTAGAAAATTCTAATGACAGCTTGGAAGTTGAAATAAATTTAGCAAAATCTTTGTCTGTCAATAAGCAAGATTTGAAATTAATTGGTTTTAAAACATTTTATGTTTCAGATGAAAATGAAAGAATTAAAATAAAAGAACTTACACCTATAATTAAAGAAAAGGCATCGAATTACTATATAGCAGAAGATGGTAGTTTTTTTAGAGTATATTTTCCTTTACATACAGCTATTGTTAAATGTAATGATAAGATATATTATGCTGATGAAAAAGGTGTTGTCAAAACTGATGATGTTATTAATTTGGATGAGGTTGACGTGGCAGTTATTGGAAGAAAACGTTCAGAATATGTTAGAGGAACAGGTACAAATATTATTGAAGGTGATAAATTATTTTTAGCAACGCCATTATTAACCAATAGGAATATACTAAATAGAGGGTATGTGGGGACAAAAAGTGCAAGTTATAATTTATGTGTTTTTGATTTAGGAGAGCAAATTGTAAATAGTAATGAATGTTGTGACGAGGTTGTGAAAATAAAAACGAGAAGTGAAGGGGGAGATGGTGGCAAAATTTCTTGTATGGCAAATCATGGTGGTAAAAATTGCTCGAATGCTTTTGGTATAAATAATGGGCGTTGTACTTTTAATCCTAATGTTTGTATGGACTATAATGGTTGGTTTACTGATTGTGTTAATGGAAAAGTGTCAAATTTCCCCGGAAGTGATTGCGACACAGCGATGGGGCGTGGAGAATGTTGGAATGAAATAATGTAGCAGGGAATGCCGACGGGTTCGCCCAAAGATTCATCCGGTTGCCGGACAAGCCGGATAAGTAAAAAATAGAATCAAAATCTGTTCGGAATATTTGCAATATTCTTTTTTTGTCATACATTTGTTCCGATAAAAAGAAAAAATGAGAAATAGTTTACATCATAACCATCATCATTGCCATCACTGTTTCAGGTGAGATGATGTTGTTATGCTGTTCGGTCTTCAATAAAAGTATAATAAGCTCGCCTGATTCAGGCGGGCTTTTTTTGTTTTTTGCCTACCCGGATCAGTCGGGCGCTAACTCTAAATAGCGTTATGATAAACTTAAAAATTGCAATCCAGAAATCCGGCCGTTTAAATGAAGATTCACTGACTTTACTGAAAGAGTGCGGGATATCTATCAACAACGGAAAAGATCAGTTAATGGCCCAGGCCTCTAATTTCCGATTGGATGTATTGTATTTGAGGAATTCCGATATCCCGCAATATGTGCGAGATGGGGTGGCCGACATTGCCATCATCGGGGATAATACGGAAAAAGAGAAAAAAACGGGTATCCGTCATGTGCTCGACCTGGGGTTTTCCAGGTGCCGGTTATCAATAGCTGTACCTAAAAATGTCGATTTTCAGGACATCTCTTATTTACAGGGGAAAAAGATTGCGACTTCTTATCCGAACTCTTTAAAAGATTTTTTGACGGAAAACGATATAGAGGCTGAGATTCATGAGATTTCCGGTTCGGTGGAGATAGCTCCCAATATCGGATTGGCCGATGCGATTTGTGATTTGGTCAGTTCCGGGAGTACTTTGTTTAAAAACGGCCTGAAAGAGGTATATAAGATTTTTGAATCTCAGGCTATTTTGGTGGCTAATTCCGGTTTATGCGGTGAGAAGCAGGAATTGTTAGCCCAGTTGGTATTTCGGATTAAGGCTGTATTGGCTGCTAAATACAACAAATATATTTTACTGAATGCTCCTGAAAAAGCTTTGGATCGGATCTGTCGGCTTTTACCGGGAATGAAAAGTCCTACCATCATGCCTTTACGCGAAAACGGATGGGTGTCTGTTCATTCGGTTGTGAATGAAAATGAGTTTTGGGAAGTAATCGGTAAATTGAAGGAAGCCGGAGCGGAAGGGATTCTGATCGTGCCGATTGAAAAAATGATTTTGTAATACTGAAAAAGAGATAGCTATGGAAAGAATAATAAATCCCGTCCGGGAAAGATGGGTGGACTTATTGAAGCGTCCTCGGATGGAAAATGCTGATCTGCAGAAAATCTGTAAAGCTATTTTTGCAGAGGTCCTGAAAGACGGCGATAAGGCTTTGGTTAAATATACCTGGTTTTTCGACCAGGCTAAAGTAGAACGCTTGCAGGTGGCTGAAGCAGAGTTCCGGGAAGCTGAAAGAGAGGTAAGTAATGATTTGAAAAGGGCGATAACGGAGGCCCGGCAAAATATTGAGGCCTTTCATACTTTGCAACTGACCGGACGGAACGAATATGTCAATCCGAAAGGATTCCGTTGCTGGCAAGAGACTAGAGGGATCGGAAAGGTGGGCTTGTATATTCCCGGAGGAAGTGCTCCCTTGTTTTCTACCGTATTGATGCTTGCCGTTCCGGCCCGGATTGCCGGTTGTGAGGAAATCGTTTTGTGTACACCTCCGGATCGTTCAGGTAGAGTTCATCCGGCTATTTTATGGACAGCCCGCCAATGCGGAGTGGATAAAGTCTTTAAAGTCGGGGGAATACAGGCTATCGGGGCGATGACTTTCGGCACGGAGAGTGTGCCTAAGGTGTATAAAATCTTCGGTCCCGGTAATCAGTATGTTACAGCGGCAAAACAGCTGGCCTGTAATTATGGTACGGCGATCGATATGCCGGCAGGACCTTCCGAAGTCATTGTGATTGCCGACCGTTCGGCCGATCCTCGTTTTGTAGCGGCAGATTTATTGTCACAAGCTGAGCACGGTCCGGACAGCCAGGTGATATTATTGACAACGGACAGCTGCCTGGTCGATTGGGTTCAGAAAGAGATAGAAAGTCAATTGGCCGTATTGCCCCGTAAGACTATCGCTTCGAAGGCTTTGGAAAATTCGAAAGCGATAGTACTGGAAAATGTAGATGAATGTTTGGAATTGGCAAATGAATATGCACCGGAACACTTGATCCTGAGTGTGGAAAATTATCTCGATTCGATACCACAAATAAAAAATGCAGGCTCTGTGTTTCTGGGTAACTATTCTCCTGAAAGTGCAGGAGATTATGCTTCGGGTACCAATCATACCCTACCGACCCATGGATATGCCAAAGCATATAGCGGAGTGAATGTGGATGCTTTTGTGAAAAAAATTACTTTTCAGGAAATAACCCGGGAAGGCCTGCTCGATCTGGCTCCGACCATCGGGGTTATGGCGGAGCATGAACTTTTGTATGCACACCGGAGGGCGGTGGAGATACGGAAAGAAGGGGGGAAAGAAAAAAGTGAAAAAAGCAAAAGGCTGGAGGTTGGAAGTGAAAGGGAGGGACAATGAAATGGGAGGAAATTTATGGAAATAGAAAAATTGATACGTAAAAATATTTGGGAATTACAGCCTTATTCGTGTGCTCGGGAGGAGTATGAAGGAGGACAGGCTATTTTACTCGATGCGAATGAAAATCCTTTCGATACGGGAGTGAATCGTTATCCGGATCCTTATCAGCGGGAATTGAAGAAAGAACTGGCCCGACTGAAGGAAGTGAAGGTGGATCATATGATTTTGGGAAATGGGAGCGATGAGCTGATCGATTTATTGATCCGGAGTTTCTGCGAACCTGCGGAAGATAATATAGTCGTCTTTTCTCCCGGTTATGCTATGTATGAAGTGAGTGCTGCGATTAATCGGGTAGGAGTGAAAAAAATCGATCTGACAGCCGATTTGTTACCCGACTGGTCCGAGTTGAGACGACGAGTGGACGATCGCACCAAACTGATTTTCCTTTGTACGCCTAATAATCCTACCGGGAAGGTTATCCCTTACGGGCAGATTGAGCGGTTGTGTGGGGAGTTTCAAGGAATGGTGATCGTCGACGAGGCCTATATCGATTTTACAGACGCACCTTCTGCGGTGCATTTATTGGATAAATACCGGAATGTCGTTGTTTTGCAGACTTTGTCGAAAGCTTGGGGAATGGCAGGATTGCGTTTGGGGATAGGCTTAGCCGATCCGGAAGTAGTCGGAATATTGAATCGGGTGAAAGCTCCTTATAATATCGGGGGACTGACCCAACAGACCGCTTTGGCCCTTCTCCGGCAATATGATCTTTTCCAGAATCGGCGGACTGGGATTATCCTCGAACGGGAGCGTCTGATCCGGGAATTGAGAGGGTTGGGTATATTCCGGCGAGTATATGATTCGGAAGCCAATTTTATATTGGTCATCACTGAATTTTGTCAGAAGTTATATCGCTATCTGATTGCTTGTCGGGTGGTTGTACGGTTACGGGATATTCCGCCTTTGATCGGAGGAGGAATCCGGATCACTGTCGGTACCCGGGAGGAGAACGATCGGTTGCTGGAAGTTCTTCATGAATATGATAATGTAATGGAAGTGAATACCTTATGAAAAAGATGTTATTTATAGACCGGGACGGTACGATCATCAAAGAACCGACAGACAATTTTCAGGTGGACCGGCCGGAAAAACTGAAGTTTATGCCGGGAGTGATCGGAGCACTGCGGGAGATTACCGGGAATACGGATTTTCGATTGGTGATGGTGAGTAACCAGGATGGCTTAGGGAGCGCCGATTTTCCTATGGAAGATTTTATGCTTCCGCAAACATTGATGTTGAAGGTGTTGGAAAGTGAAGGGATCGTTTTCGACGAGATATGTATCGATCCGAGCCGGCCGGAAGAATATTCCCGTTTTAGGAAACCCGGAATAGGGATGGTAGAAAAATATTTGAATGAATATTTGGATACTGAAAATTCCTATGTGATCGGGGATCGGGAGACCGATATGCAGCTGGCTGCTCATATGGGGATAAAAGGGATTTGGCTGGGAGAATGGAGGGAGACCGATTTACCGGTGGTATTGCATACAGATTCCTGGCGGGAAATTACCCGATTTATAATATCAGGAAGCCGGAAAGTCCGGATTTGTAGGAAAACTGCGGAGACAGAGGTAACTGTTACTTTAAATTTGAATGGGGAAGGTCGTTGCAGTATAAAGACCGGTTTGTCGTTTTTCGACCATATGCTGGAACAAATCGCCCGGCACGCAGGGGTAGATCTGGAGATCGGAGTACGGGGAGATTTGAAGGTCGACGAGCATCATACCGTTGAGGATACGGCTATTGTATTGGGGGAGTGTTTCGCTAAAGCCCTGGGAAGTAAAAAAGGAATCGAAAGATATGGTTTTGCTTTGCCTATGGACGATGCAAAGGCTGAGGTATTACTCGATTTCGGCGGAAGGACTTGGTTGGAATGGGGGGTCACTTTGAAACGGGAATATGTCGGAGATTTTCCGACGGAGATGGCCCGGCATTTTTTTGCTTCTTTTTGTCAGAGCGGGCAGTGCAATCTGCATATCTCGGCCCAGGGAGAAAATACGCATCATATTCTGGAGGCTGTATTCAAAGCTTTTGCCCGTGCCGTACGGCAGGCTATCCGGCAAACCGGAGGAGGGATCCCTTCGTCGAAGGGCTGTCTCGCTTAGTTTAGGAATGACGAAATGATTGTACAGATAAATAGGAAATCATGAAAGTTGTTATTATCGATTATGGAGCCGGGAATGTCTTTTCAGTGACGACTGCTTTACAACGCTTAGGGGTTCAGGCGGTCTTGAGTAGTGATGTCAGGCTGATCGCCCGGGCCGACCGTGTGATATTTCCGGGTGTCGGACAAGCTGCTGCTGCCATGAAGCAATTGAAAGATAAAGGATTAGATCGGATAATCCCACAACTGGAAATGCCCGTATTGGGAATTTGTCTGGGGATGCAGTTGATGTGCCGGTTTTCGGAAGAAGAAAATACATGGGGATTGGGTATCTTTCCTATGGAAGTGAAGAAGTTTGCAGACAGTTGTAAAGTGCCTCATATGGGGTGGAATACGGTCCGGAAGCTGAAAACTACTTTGTTTCAAGGGATAAATCCCGGGGAATGGATGTATTTTGTACATTCCTATTATGTTCCTGTTACAGCTTATTGTATCGCAACTTGCGACTATCAGCGTTCTTTCGCCGCTGCTATTTGTAAAAATAATTTTTATGGATGCCAATTCCATCCTGAAAAATCTGCCGGTGCCGGAGAAAAAATAATAAAGAACTTTTTAGATATAGTATAAAATTGAAAATGAAAATTATACCTGCAATCGATATTATCGGTGGGAAATGTGTCCGTTTGACTCAAGGAAATTATGGACAGTGTAAGATATATTCGGCTAACCCTTTAGAAATGGCACGCCTGTTTGAAGAGGCCGGACTGGATCGGCTGCATTTGGTCGATCTGGATGGGGCGAAAGCGTCGGGAGTTGTCAATTGGGCTGTGCTTGAAACGATTTGTAAACATACCCGTTTGTCCATAGATTTTGGAGGAGGGGTGAAGACTGATGAGGATATGCGTCGTGTGTTTGAAGCGGGGGCTGATTATGCTTGTGTTGGCAGTATCGCTCAGACAAATCCCGAACAAACCGCTGAATGGCTGGAAAAGTATGGGTATGAAAGAGTAATTATCGGAGCTGATGTCTGGAATACCAAGGTGTGTATTCAGGGATGGAAAAAGGTGACCGATACGACGATTTTTCAATTGGTTGAGTCCTATCGGGGACGGATCGGGCATTTGATGTGTACGGATATCACCCGGGATGGGATGATGGATGGAACGGCTATCGGCTTGTATCGGGAATTACTTCGCCTTTATCCGGAGATTCGGTTGATCGCTTCAGGGGGAGTGAGTGGAACGGCAGATTTACAACAGCTTGCTGAAGTTGGAGTAGAAGCCGTAGTCGTTGGGAAGGCTTTGTATGAAAAGAAAATAGATTTGAAATCACTTAAAAATTTTTGATTTTGTTAGCTAAAAGAATAATCACTTGTTTGGACGTTAAAGAGGGACGGACGGTGAAAGGAGTGCATTTCAACGATTTGAAAGATGCCGGTGATATTGTAGAATTAGCAAAGAAGTATTCTGTTGCCGGTGCTGATGAACTGGTGTTTTTAGACATCACTGCCAGTAATGACAACCGGAGTACCCGCCTGAGCTGGGTGGAGCGTGTGGCTACTGCAGTCGATGTCCCTTTTACTGTCGGAGGCGGCATTGCCCGGGAGGCAGATGTTGAGGCTTTATTAAAAAAGGGGGCGGATAAGATATCGGTCAATTCGGCAGCTCTGTCCGAACCGGATTTAATCGATCGGTTAGCCTATCATTTTGGGAAACAATGTATTGTTGTGGCTATCGATGCCCGATATGAAAAGGAAGAATGGTGCGTATACAGTAAAGGAGGAAGACTAAGAACTGAAAGAGAATTATACACTTGGGCACTGGAAGTCGGAGAGCGGGGAGCCGGGGAAATATTATTCACTTCTATGGACCATGATGGGACGAACCGGGGATTCGCCTGCGAAGCGATAGCCCGGTTGAGCGGATTGGTGAATGTTCCGGTCATTGCTTCCGGTGGTGCAGGAAAACTAGCGGATTTTAATGAAGTATTTACAAAAGGTAAAGCAGATGCTGCTTTGGCTGCCGGGGTATTTCATTATGGCAGGCTGACTGTCGGACAGGTGAAAGCCTACTTGCGGCAAAACGGGATAATGGTAAGAGGGTAAATAATTGAAAAGATATAAGATGGAAATAGAAAATTTGAAATTTGACGAAAATGGTTTGATCCCTGCTATCATTCAAGATGCAGAGACCAGGACGGTTTTGATGCTCGGCTATATGAACCGGGAGGCCTTGACATTAACCCTGACGAATGGAAAAGTTTGTTTTTTTAGCAGGTCCCGGCAAAAGTTGTGGACAAAAGGTGAAGAAAGCGGACATTTTCTATACCTGAAAGACATACAAGCCGATTGTGATGGCGATACTTTATTGGTTAAAGCCAAACCGCTCGGACCGACTTGCCATACTGGAACAGATACCTGTTGGGGAGAGAAGAATGAGGAGGCGGATTTTTTGTTCTTCTTACAAAAGTTCCTGCAAAAAAGGAAAAATGATTCTCCGGAAGAGTCCTATACGGCCCGTTTGATTTCCAAAGGAATAAATAAGATCGCTCAAAAGGTTGGGGAAGAAGCTGTGGAATTAGTAATCGAAGCGAAAGACGACAATGAAGATTTGTTTTTAAATGAAGCGGCCGACTTGATGTATCATTATCTGGTTTTATTGATTGCCAAAGGATATGGGCTGGAGGATGTCATCCGGGTATTGAAAGAAAGACACAAATAGAATGGGGATAAATAGGTATTTATATACATGTTTACACTAAATGTAGGTTTTCTTGGGTGCAACGGAGAAAGGGGAAAAGAAAAAAGTAAAGTAAACTTTAATTTCCCCGTTCTCCAAATCTATGGTAGGTTCATTTTTTCTTTCTATTCCGATGCAGGGTTTTGTGCCATCAGACCGGTTCGCCTGGACCGGTCCGCTAAGGCTTTCCTTCACTGACCGGCGGAACTCCTCGCAGGCTCGTCAGACACCACCGGTCGGGCGTTCGGAAAACCTAACCGGACCCTCGTTCCTGCTCCAATGGTCTTCCGCCACAAAACCCTGCATCTTCCGTCAGCACTACAGGGCAAAGAAGGAAAGTTTTATTGAATGAAAGAGCAGGCCACCCTGACCGGAGTATGGATACCTGGGTTACCTGATCGGATTATTTCTATAAAATAGCGATGGCTGAATTAATCCCTCATGTAGGGGGGGCAGAAAAACAGCTGTTTGATAGAAGTTTATACTTTTCAGGTCACAGTTCGTTTCCTATGCAGTGATAACGTAAGTCGGAGGTGTTCGTGTTGGGGGACCATTGGAGCTCTGTCGGGTGTCGTCTTGCTTTTTCTGAACGCCCGACCGGTGGTGTCTGAGCGAAGCGAGTTCCGCCGGTCAGTGAAAGAAAAAGGTAGACGACCGACAGAAGCGACCGGGTCCCCCAACACGAACACCGAAGACGAACAAGTAACAAAATAATTCTACATTTATCGGTGTAAGGTATATAACTGCCAAAATTTATTCATTGAGGACTTTCCAGAGTATATCTTTCAATTCGGTAAGGCCGGTTCCTGTCACAGAGGAGATAAAGACATAAGGGATATCGGGGAGATCGCACTCCATCTCTGCCATCAGTTCTTTATCGGCACAGTCTGATTTTGAAATGGCCAATACGCGTTTTTTATCCAGAAGCTCCGGATTGTATTGTTTCAATTCGTTTAACAGGATGTTATATTCCTGATGAATATTCTGACTGTCGGCAGGTACCAGAAATAGCAATACCGAGTTGCGTTCGATGTGGCGCAAAAATCGGATACCCAGTCCTTTTCCTTGGTGTGCTCCTTCGATAATACCGGGAATATCTGCCATAACGAACGAACGTCCATCACGGTAATTGACGATTCCCAGGTTAGGAACGAGTGTCGTGAAAGGGTAATTGGCGATTTCGGGTTTAGCAGCAGATACTACCGACAATAAGGTCGATTTGCCGGCATTGGGGAATCCTACGAGGCCCACATCCGCTAATACCTTTAATTCGAGAATGACCGTCCGTTCGACGCGGGGCTCTCCGGGCTGTGCAAAACGGGGCGTTTGATTCGTTGCCGAACGGAAATTCCAATTGCCCAGACCTCCGCGTCCTCCCTTGACCAGGATAAAACTTTCCCCGTCTTGTGTGATTTCACAAATCGTTTCGCCGGTTTCTGCATCCCGGGCAACCGTTCCTAAAGGAACTTCGATTGTAACATCTTCACCATCGGCACCTGTACTCCGGTCTTCACTTCCGTTTCCGCCGTCACCTGCAAATACATGGCGCTGGTATTTCAAATGGATCAGTGTCCAGTAATTTCGGTTTCCACGGACGATGACATTGCCTCCCCGTCCTCCGTCACCTCCATCCGGTCCGCCTTTCATCGTTCGTTTATCCCGGTGTAAATGGGCGGATCCCCGTCCTCCGGCACCACTCCGGCAGAAGGTTTTTACATAATCGACAAAATTCGTAGAAGCCATAATATGAAAAAGTAAAAGGTAAAAAGTAAAAAATCTTAGGCATTCAGGATATAGAGATCCGGATAATTTCTTCCCAAACCATCGTAATCCAAGCCTCTGCCCACGACAAAATCGTTTTCCAGTTCAATGCCTTTGTAGGCGATGGGTACCTGACAGACTGCGGCTTTGGGTTTATGGAATAAAGTGGCGACGATCACTTGTTTCGGATTCTTAGCATGTAAATATTCCAGCAAATGCTTCATCGATCTTCCGGAGTCGATGATATCTTCCAGAATGACGACCGTACGGTTCTGTATGTCCTCTTTTAGCCCGATCAACTCTTGGATTGCTCCGGTAGAACAGGTTCCGCTATAGGAAGCGACTTTGACAAAGCTGATTTGTGTACCCGGAATGACGATTTGTTTAATCAGGTCTGATGTGAACATAAAAGAACCGTTCAAAATACTTAAAAATAGAGGTTGGGTATCGGCTAGCTCCCGGTTCATCTGTTCGGCCATTCGGGTAATGACTTGATCGATTTTAGTAGCTTCGATAAAAGGACGAAACTCTTTGTCATGTAATATGATATTTCCCATTTTGCTAAATTGCTATCCCTTTGAGTATTTATTTGGACAAAAGTAATATTTTTAAGGCATATATGGAGGGACAAATCAGATTATATTTATTTTTGTATCGATTAGTCTGATGAATTTTACCTTATAAAACAAATATCGAATGAATCCAAGAGTAAGTATTATTATGGGGAGTACTTCCGATCTGGCCATTATGGAGAAGGCGGCGAAAGTATTGGATGACATGGGTATTCCATTTGAAATGAATGCCTTGTCGGCTCATCGTACTCCTGCAGAGGTGGAGGCTTTTGCCAAACAGGCTGCAGAGAGAGGAATAGAAGTCATTATCGCCGGAGCCGGTATGGCTGCCCATCTGCCCGGAGTCATTGCGGCCATGACACCGGTGCCGGTGATCGGGGTGCCGATCAACGCCTCTTTGAACGGAATGGATGCTTTGTTGGCTATTACTCAGATGCCTCCGGGAATTCCTGTCGCTACAGTGGCTATCAACGGAGCGATGAATGCTGGAATTCTCGCCGTACAAATATTGGCTGTCGGAGATCGGGAGTTGAAAGAAAAGATGATTCATTTTAAAGAATCTTTGAAAAAGAAGATCGTCGATGCCAATAAAGAATTGGCTGCGGTGAAATATAATTTCAAAACAAATTGATCTGAACCGACTGATATATCATCCCGTAAAGAGTTATCTATTCTTTACGGGATTTTCTTTTGTAAATATTTTTAAATTAAGTTTGTTTTTAAGTAAATAATTCATAAATTTGAGAATATAATAAGATGAGGTGTTATTGTTGTGTGGTCATAGCGTGATGCCGGCGGTATAAGGTAATTTATTTTTTGTTCGTTCTGTTTCGTCGCTTAATTTCATACCGTCGGTATTTTTAATGGAGAGTTCCCCCTTGTGGTAACGGGATGTTAGGATTTTATATCTGATGCAGAACTACAGCTTACTGCTTGTTGCGAGGTCCGGCCTGGCAGAAGTTGTATAATTTTCAGTACGATGAGATGCTGGCAATTTGGGTTATTTCTATTGTTTTCACTGGTCTCTTTGGATGTTTGGGCACAGGATTTACCTGATATTGAACGTTTGTTGGAAGGAAATGATATTCTGAATACAGAAGATGGATACGAGGAGATGGTCGATATCCTTTCTAATCTGTTGATGACTCCTGTGAACGTAAATACGGCCGGGTTCGATTCCCTCAAGATGTTGTTTTTATTGTCCGACAGTCAGATCGACCAGTTGTTGGAATTTCGAAAGAAATACGGGAATTTTCTTCATATCAACGAGTTATTGTTGGTGCCGGGAATTGGGAAGAAAGATCTGGAGAATATCCGGTCTTTCATTACTTTAGGGCATCCGGAAGTGCAGGACCGGGTGAAAGCGATAAGGTTACGTAGCCGACAGGAATTACTGACCCGTGCCAAAGTGAGTCTCCCCTTGCAGGAAGGGTATACAACCTATTCTCCGGTTGATTTCGATACCCGGAAAGAGTATGAACGCAAAGCAGATAATCGCTTCCATGGCCCTCCGGTCGGGCTGTTACTCAAGTATAAAGCGACGATCGGGCAACATCTGCAAGCTGGTTTGACTCTTGAAAATGATCCGGGTGAAGGATATTTTACCCGGTATCAGAAAACCGGTTTTGATTTTTTATCAGCCCACATAAGTATTCATACAGATCGTTTTTTCCAACGGATTCTTTTGGGTAATTACCGCTTACAATGGGGGCAAGGCTTAGTGGCCTGGGGTGGTTTTACTTCCGGGAAATCGGAGGTTGTCGTCGGAAACGAGAAATCGGGCAAAGGTTTTTCGCCCTACACTTCTGCCGATGAAAATAATTACCTGAAAGGCGTTGCCCTGACTTTGAAACCCTGTCGGCAGGTAACGGCGGATGTGTTTTTTTCCAGGAAGAAAACCGATGGTAATATCGTGCAGGCGGATACACTGGCAGAAGAGGATCTGCTGTCGGTTTCTTTGTATGAATCCGGTTATCACCGTAATAATAACGAGTGCCGGAAAAAACATACCCTGGAAGAACTGACTACGGGAGGAGCCGTACATTGGAATGCACCGGCCTTTAAGCTCGGTCTGAACGCTTTGTATTATGATTTTAAACCGGCCTTGATGATCGGGGATCGTATTTATCAGCAATATAACGATACAGGGCACAAACGTTTTTTGATGAGTGTGGATTATAAAACTTCGTTTCGCGGAATATATTGGTTCGGAGAAACGGCTTTTAGCGGAATCGGTTCCTGGGCTACGATCAACGGGCTGAGGTGGGGAAATTCATTCTTATCTGCCTGTTTGCTTTATCGTCGTTACGATAAAAAATATATCTCCCATTATGCTGCCGGATTTGGCGAATATTCCAATACATCCAATGAGGAGGGGGTGTATTTCGGTACCGATATATCTCCTCTGAAAAACTTGAAGATTAATCTGTACTATGATTGGTTTCGTTTTTTCAGTCCCCGTTATGGAGCTACTATTCCCGGATCGGGGTGGGAACTGTTGGGACAGATCGGTTACCGGCATGGGAACTGGGAACATCGTTTTCGGTTAAAACGGGAGATCCATCCCGAAGATACGAAAGAAAAAATCTCTGTTCAGCGGGAAAAAAGTGAATACCGTTATCAGATCGGTTATCGGGTAACTCGTCAGTTGGAGTTAAGAACACGTTTCAGTCTTTCTCATTACCATAAAGAACAGATCAAGGAAAAAGGTTTCCTGGTCTATCAGGATTTGATTTATGCAACCCGGAATAGTCGTTTTAAAATGCAATATCGTTTGGCTTGGTTTAAGACCGATTCCTATCAGTCCAGGATTTATGCATACGAGAATAATGTGCTGTATGGATACTCCTTTCCTTCTTTTATGGGAGAGGGGTGGCGTACTTACCTGAACTTGAGTTGGAAACCGTTAAACGGCCTGACTTGTTACCTGAAGGGTGGATTTACGGTGTATCCCGATCGGGAAGTAATCGGTTCGGGAGTCACGAAAGTAGAAGGAAATAAATTGTATGATCTTGCTTTGCAGTTACGTTTTACCTTTTGAGATCATTTATTCCGGTTTGTTTTTGGCATGCAACAAGTGCATGATTTCTTCATCCGTCAATTTTTTCACGTTTGTGATGATCATATTCTCATGTAAGAAATTACCGTATTGATTACATTCGTCGATAATTCCTGCGAAAAGGGGTTGAAGCTCTGTTTTCAGAGGAAGGAGCAACAGCATCACGGCATAATTCCCTTTAAATTCCGTAGATTCGATACAGCCTTGAGCATTGTTAATGGCTGTTTCTGCTTCATTTTTCAGCGTATTTTGCTGAAAAGAGGGTAAGTCGCCGGGAACGCGGTAAAAAAACACACAGAAATACCGCAATAATAGCCCTTGGCCTCCCAGCCCTGTAGAGATAAACACACCGGGATCGTCCAGCAGAGTCGATTGTAATAACATTCTGGATTGTTGGAGCGCTATAATCGCCCATTTTTTTAAGGGAGTGTCTTGTTTCGAAAAATTTTCGATAGCACGGTATACCGAAACATCGTCCAGAGTTGCCAATACGACCAGCATTTTCTTTTTGATTTCCGGGTCGATCGTATCGTCATAGAGGTCATTGATGTTTTCCAGGTATTGTTTGCTTGTTTTTTGGTAGTTTTCAGTTCGTTTACTGAGTAAGTTTACCATTTCGAAGTATTCTTTCTGCACCTTGATATCCACTTCTTCCTCCAGGATGCTGAGGTTGGAGCCGGCCATGGCCAGTAATTGATCGATATCTTCTATTTTCTTTCCCTGTTTACTCATGTTCGATGTATTTCTCAGACAAATTTAAGCTATTCCATATAAAAAAAGCTGCCCTCGGAGCAGCTTTTTTTATATCTGTAAAGAATTAGGCCTTGTGTCTGCGTTCATCAGATACGGTCAGCTTCTTTCTTCCTTTTGCTCTTCTTCTGGCTAATACTGCTCTACCTCCGGCAGTTGCCATTCTTTCTCTGAAACCGTGTTTGTTTCTTCTTTTGGTGTTTGAGGGTTGAAATGTCCGTTTCATTGTAAAATATATTTTAGCATTATTTTCTCACTTCGGACTGCAAAAGTAGGGATTTTTTTGGTGTCTCCAAAAAAAAGTTACTTTTTTTTACCTGATTACTTGTAACTAAGCCTTGGCTGGTCTCGTATTATTACTGAAAGATGAAAAAGAAGTCTGAAAATTTGTTTTTATAAATCAAATTATTAACTTTAAGAGCGATTATCCTGATATGAGACAGCTTAAGATTACCAAGCAAATTACGGGGCGCGAGTCGTACTCCATCGAGAAATATCTTCAGGAGATAGGTAAAATCCATGTTTTATCTCCCGAAGAAGAAGCCGATTTGGCAAAAAAAATCAGAAGTGGAGACCGGGCGGCAAGGGAAAAACTGGTATTGAGTAATCTGCGGTTTGTCGTTTCTGTCGCGAAACAGTATCAAAATCATGGGCTGACTTTAGGTGATCTGATCAATGAAGGAAATGTCGGATTGATCAAAGCGGCCGAATGCTTCGACGAAACCAAAGGATTCAAATTTATTTCTTACGCTGTATGGTGGATTCGTCAGTCTATCCTTCAGGCAATAGCTGAAAATGCCCGGCTTATCCGGTTGCCATTGAATAAGATCAGTACGATCAATAAGGTGAATCGGTGTTATACTTTGTTGGAACAAGAGTTCCAACGCGAACCGACAGAAGAAGAGATTGCAGAGAAAATGGATATGACGCCTGAAGAGGTAAAGGAAAACATGAAGATCGCCACGAAGCCGGTATCTATGGATGCTCCTTTGACGACCGATGAAGAATCTATTTCCCTCTACGATGTATATATCGCTCCCGATCCTTCTATCCAGGCTCCTGAAAGTTCACTGAATCAGGACTCACTGAAAACCGATATCGAACGTTCGTTCGCTGCTTTGTCGGTACGTGAAGCTACTATTTTAAGTATGTATTATGGCCTGAACGGATATTCCTCGATGTCACTCGAAGAAATCGGAACGAAATTAGGTTTGACGAGTGAAAGAGTCAGACAGGTGAAGACTAAAGCGATCCGGAAATTGAAAGAGGTGAAGAACAACAAACGGCTGAAGACCTATTTGTAAAATAAGGATAGAATCAGGGATGAAAGATAAGCTTTCATCCCTGGTTTTTTTTAGAAGAATGCGGTGTAGATCACTACCAATAAGATACAGATGATATAAGCACAAATATTGAATACTTTGTCTGTTTTAAACATATCGGCAGTCAGTTTGATCGCTTTCGGATCATCATCTGCGGGATTACTGCTCAGGCTGACCATAAAGATCACTACAATCGTCAACAAGGTTGCGTAGAACATTTGGTCCATGAACGGCATCTCGAGTGGTAAGAGTTTAAAGATCAGAGCGATTGGAATGGAACAAAGTACACCCCAGATCGCTCCTTTGTTCGTTGCTTTCTTCCAGAACAATCCCATTAAGAATACAGCCAAAATACCCGGGCTTACCAAACCGGTATACTCCTGAATGTATTGGAACATCTGATCGATACCTCCCAATAGCGGGGCCAGACATACGGCTATGATCAAGGCGATACCGGCTGTTAAACGGCCTACGTTGACCAGTTTTGTTTGCGAAGCTTCGCGATTGATATATGGTTTATAGATATCCATCGTAAAAATGGTGGAAGTTGAATTCAGCATAGAAGCCAGCGAAGAAACGATCGCTGCAGCTAAGGCGGCTAGTACCAGTCCTTTCACACCGACGGGAATGAAGGTACTGATCAGCCAGGGATAAGCATTGTCATTGTTCAATGCGGTAGAACCTGCAATTTCGAAAGCACTTCTGGCGCCGTACAGGTCTTCGGAATACATTACCCAGGCAACGATTCCCGGAATAACTACGATGAAAGGAATCAACATTTTCAGGAAGGCTGCAAAGGCGATACCCCGTTGTGCTTCTGTCAGTGATTTGGCTGCCAGGGTACGTTGGATGATGTACTGGTTGAAGCCCCAGTAGTATAGGTTGGCTACCCACAGTCCACCGATCAATACATAGATACCCGGAAGATTGTTGAACTCCTTGTTATCGCGGGAGAGTACCATATCGAATTTATCACTGGCAGCATCGGCGATGTGAGAGATTCCATTCAGGATTCCTCCGTCGGGAGTGACGTAATGCAAGGCGATTAAGGTTGTAATAATACCACCGATGACTAGCAGGGCAACCTGAATGACATCTGTCCAGGCTACAGCCGATAATCCGCCATATAATGAGTAAGCTGCTGCAAAAATAGCCAGCGCGATAATAGCCGGAACGATCATACTGCCATCTCCAACACCTACAATCGTGTCGATGGCTTTACCACCCAGGAATAATACAGAAGTCAGGTTGACAAAAACAAAGAGAGCGATCCAGAATACAGCCAGAATGGTTTTCAGATTGGTCGAAAACCGTTTTTCCACAAATTCCGGAATCGTGTAAATCCCTTGTTTGATAAAAATCGGCAGGAAGAATTTTCCAACGATAATCAAGGTCAGAGCTGCCATAAATTCATAGGAAGCAATAGCCAGACCTCCGGCAAAACCTGAACCGGACATACCGATAAATTGCTCTGCTGAGATGTTGGCGGCAATCAGAGAAGAACCGATAGCCCACCAAGGCAATGCTTTACTGGCCAGGAAGTAGTCCTCGGCAGTTTTGGTGTGTCCTTTTTTAGTCCGTGATACCCACAGACCTACACCCACTAGTAGAATCGCGTATATTCCGACGATTACGAAATCAATTATATGAAAACTTGGATTCATAATAAAATTTTATGTGATTATTAATTTAATTTACGTGCTCCTTCACCGATGTCGGCGATATAAAATGTGGCTTCCAGATGGGTTTTGTCCTTGTAGATTTTCCCTACTTCCCGGATATAACGATCGACCTGTTCTTCTTGAATCAGCGTTACGGTACAGCCACCGAAGCCGGCACCGGTCATCCGTGATCCTAAAACTCCTTCCAGCTGCTGACCTTCTTCAGCCAGGGTATCTAATTCGATCCCTGTCACTTCGTAGTCGTCTTTCAGCGATCGGTGGGAGGCATTCATCAATTGCCCGAATGTTGTCAGTTTACCTGCTTTTAAGGCATCGATGGCTTGTTTGACTCTGGCATGCTCGTGCACAGCATGTTTTGCTCTGCGGTAAACGATCGGGTCGGAAATCGAAGTACAATACTGCCCGAATTCGGTGGGCGTCAATTCACAGAGGAAAGTGATCGGATGCCGGCTTGAAATAGAAGCGACCGCCTGTTCACATTCGCTTCTCCGTTCGTTGTACTTAGAATCTGCTAATCCTCTTTTTTTATTGGTATTGGCGATGACGAGCTTATATCCTTCCATATGTAAAGGGACATACTCGTATTTCAGGCTGGCACAATCCAGAGCGATCGCGTGATTGGCTTTGCCCATGCCGACAGCAAACTGATCCATAATTCCACAGTTGACCCCGACGTAATCGTTTTCAGCTTTTTGCGAAATTTTGACCAGCTCGGTCATATCGAGGTGTACCTTCGTGACATCGTTCAGCATCACTGCTGTGACTACCTCGATAGAAGCTGAGGAAGAAAGACCTGCTCCATTCGGAATGTTTCCATAGTACAAAAGATCGTACCCCCATACGTCGGAGCCCCGTTCTGCAAATTCTTTCATCACGCCGATCGGATACTTGATCCAGGCGGTAGGTTTGTCTTCGAAAGCGTTTGCATTAGCGGTGTAAGAACGATCCATATTTACACTCGAAAAACGATTTTGACGGTCTTCACGCTTCGCTATCAAAAGATAGGTCCCGAAGCTCAACGCACAGGGAAAGACCAGCCCTCCGTTGTAATCCGTGTGTTCCCCGATAAGGTTCACCCGGCCCGGAGCAAAGTAGGTATGCTCCGCTCGTTTCCCATAGATTTCTTCAAATCTATGTTCTAATTCTAGTGTGTTCATATTTATTGTTAGTTGTGTTCTGCTCTATATGCTCTGCACGCAAATATTCGGACAAAAATATAACATTTTTTTTAGTAGCACAACTTGAACTGTTAAGAATCAGGGCTGTAGAGTCAACAAGCCAGTGCAATTTTATGCAAAAAGTTTGAAAAAACACTCCTTTGGTGTATAAAAATTCAATTTTTCCCTTGGTCTTCTATTAATCTTATATTGTACATTCCTGATGAATTCATCCGTAAGCAGTCTGAAATCAGTTCCTTTTGGGATATATTGTCTGATAAGTTTGTTTGTCTTCTCAATGGCACCTTTCTGCCAGGAAGCGTATGAATCGGCAAAGTAGACAGTGGTCGCGAGCCTTTCTGCAATCTTTCTATGGCAGCGGAATTCCCCACCGTTGTCAGTGGTTATCGTGAGGACGTGTTCTTTAAACGGCATCAGCATCCTTATCACTGCCTCTGCAACCGCCTCCGGCTTCTTTCCTTGCGGCAGCCTCCCCATCATCATGTAGTTTACGCTCCGCTCGCATAAAGTAAGTATGGCGCCCTTTTGCCCCTTGCCAACAATCAAGTCCATCTCCCAGTCCCCGAACCTTTTTCCGTCAGCTTCTTCCGGACGCTCATGGATGCTGATGCGTTGCGGTATGTTGCGCACCTTGGTTGTGCGGGGGCGCTTTACATGATGCCTGTATTTCATCCTGTGACGGCAGTGGGATACCAGTTCTCCGCTCACATCCGCCCGGATGCGGCGGTAAATCGTTTCATGGGAGACGGTCATGCCTTTGTGCGACAGCCACCCGGATATCTGTTTGGGTGACCAATCCTCGCTTACCAGAAGCCGTAAGGCTTCCTGCATCACATCGGGACGGACGGCATGGTTGCCGGGAAGACGTTCACGACGCTCATCAGATAACTTCTGCGCGTGTTGCCATTGATACTCGCCGCGCTTCGTGCTGTTGCGCCTCACCTCGCGACTGACGGTGGAGGGATGGATGTTGTTTTGCCGAGCAATGGCTTTCTGGCTTTTGCCTTCTTGAATTCCCAGATAGATTGCGTATCTTTGCTCGCGGGACAGTTGTTTATACATTGCAATACAAAAGTAATTGTTCCTGGGGACTTCGGTCCCCTTTTTTTGTATTGCCTGTTGACTCTATTCTCCGTCGGCATGCCGACGGAGAATTGCACTTCTATTGTGAATCTTCAAAGAATGGTAAGATATACACGCTATATCTTTTCATTATTGATGGTGATTTTTCTCTTTTTTATTAAAGGAAATTAATATCTTTGCGAACAGTTAGTAAGAAATTAGTTATTTTTTGTTTTAAAGTGTAAGGGATTGGTAGAGTAATTGGAATAAATAGAAGTATTTACGTATGAAACCACAGATCTATATATTGAAAAATACGCACCTCGAAGTACATATTTCTACTTTAGGGGCAACTTTAACCCGCATGCTGACGAAAGATTTGCAGGGAAAGGTTGTAGATGTGTTGCTGGGTATGGAAAAGGCCGAAGATTACGAATCGCCGGAATATATTGCTAGCGGAGCTTATCTGGGAGCGATAATCGGACGTTATGGGAATCGGATTGCCCGGGGAAGATTTGAGATCGACGGTGTAAAATATCAGTTGGCGATAAATAATGGTGAAAACCATCTGCATGGAGGATTGTGTGGTTTCGATAAAAAGATCTGGAACGTCGGACAAGCCGGTACAGATTCGCTGACGTTGACTTATTGCAGTCCCGACGGCGAAGAAGCCTATCCGGGAACACTACAGGTGAAAGTCGGGTTTTCGCTGCAGGAGAAAGCTTTACGAATCGATTATGAAGCTGTTACCGATAAAAAATGTTTTGTCAATCTGACTCACCATCCTTATTTTAACCTGAATCCGGAGGCTGCCGATATTAAACGACATACCCTGAAATTATATACCGACCGCTATTTAAAGACCGACGATTTGATTCCGGACGGGACTTTTGTTACGGCTACCGGAGATTATGATTTCACTTCGCCGGCATCTTTACAAGGTGTGATCGGAAACCAGGGAGGACTGGACGACTGTTTTGTATTCAACAATTCCGGGAAACTGATTCGAATGGCAGAACTTTTTGATGATCAGACAGGTATAAAACTTTATGTATGTTCCGATTATCCGGGAGTGCAAGTGTACACGGGAAAATTTCTGAATGTAAAGCAGGCTAAGGATGGTAAACAATACGGACCTTATGCCGGAGTAGCTCTGGAAGCTCAGTTCTGGCCCGATTCTCCCAATCATCCTGAGTTTCCGTCTACACTTTTAGTGCCGGGAGAAATTTATCGGAAAACGACCATTTATGGTTTTGAATGAATTTGAGTGATTCAAATAATATTTTATTAAAACTGTTTATAACCTACAATTATGGGAAAATATGAATTAAACAAAAACCTTGCACAGATGTTGAAAGGTGGAGTGATCATGGATGTGACTAATGCAGAGCAGGCAAAAATTGCTGAGGCAGCAGGAGCTTGTGCCGTAATGGCATTAGAGAGAGTACCGGCAGATATCCGTCGTGACGGTGGAGTTGCCCGGATGTCCGATCCGCAGATGATCAAAGCCATTCAGAAAGCTGTTTCTATTCCGGTGATGGCCAAAGTGAGAATCGGTCATTTTGTGGAAGCTCAGATATTGGAAGCCATCGGTATCGACTTTATCGATGAAAGTGAAGTATTGACGCCTGCCGACGAACTTTATCATGTAGATAAAACAGCCTTCAAAGTGCCGTTCGTATGTGGAGCACGTAATTTGGGTGAAGCTTTACGGCGTATCGGTGAAGGGGCTGCTATGATTCGTACCAAGGGAGAAGCTGGAACCGGAAATGTCGTTGAAGCGGTGACTCATATGCGCCAGATCAACGATGATATGCGGCGGGTGAAAAATGCCGGAATGGAAGAATTGATGAGTCTGGCAAAAGAATTCGGAGCTCCTTATGAATTAGTGAAATATGTACACGAAAATGGGAAATTACCTGTCGTGAATTTTGCTGCCGGTGGTATCGCCACTCCTGCCGACGCTGCCTTGATGATGCAGTTGGGCTCCGAAGGGGTATTCGTAGGTTCCGGAATCTTCAAATCCGGTGATCCGGCAAAACGGGCAAGAGCTATTGTTCAGGCTGTTACCTATTATAACGATCCGGTGAAATTGGCAGAACTGTCGGAAAACCTCGGAGAGGCTATGTCAGGACTCGAGATTAAAACATTGGAGAATAAATATGCTGAGAGAGGTTGGTAAATCCGATATATCCATTTAAACTCAGTAACTTTTTACATGAAAATAGGAATTTTGGGTTTTCAGGGTGCTGTCATCGAACACCAGCGACACATCGAACAATTGGGGCAGGAAGCTGTCGTTGTCCGCTATACGGAACAATTGGCCGAGATCGATGGTATTATTTTACCCGGAGGGGAGAGTACTACCATGGGAAAATTACTAAACAGGACCGGAATGATGGAACCGTTCCGTGAAAAAATTCAGCAGGGGATGCCGGTTTGGGGTACGTGTGCAGGCATGATCCTGTTGGCAAAGGAGTTGGATCAGGATCCGGTTGTGCATTTGGGAATGATGGATATCACGGTCAGACGGAATGCTTACGGTACGCAAATCGATAGTTTCGATACTCAGGTGGTGATTCCGGAGGTAAGCGATGAACAGATTCCGCTGGTATTTATCCGGGCTCCTTATATTGTCCGTACAGGAGAACGAGTAAAAGTATTGTGTGAAGTGGAAAGACATGTCGTCGCTGCCCGCGAAAAGAATATGCTGGCGACTTCTTTTCATCCGGAGTTGACCGGAAATGCCGCATTTCATCAGTACTTTATCGGTATGTGTAGCGGTAAGTAAAAAAGCCTGTTCCCTTTCTGAAAATATTCGTTTCGGCAGGGAACAGGATTTTTTATTTTTGTTGTACTAATTCTTCGATGGTAAGCGTAGCTGTACCGACTTTCTTCACGACGATACCTGCTGCAATATTGGCTGTTCTCATCGCTTCGCTGATTTCAAAACCTGCCGCCAGGCAAAGTCCGAGTGTCGCTACGACAGTATCTCCTGCACCACTGACGTCGAAAACTTCTTCGGAATGGGTCGGGATATGAATGGGGGGAATGGGACCGATCAGGCTCATGCCTTTATCACTGCGGGTGACTAGTAAGGCGGTCAGGTGATTGTTCGTAATCGCTTCCCGGGCTGCTTTTTCAATGGCCCGGTCGGTATTGGGTACCGTATAACCGACGATATCACTCAGCTCTTTAACGTTGGGAGTGACGATATCGGCGCCTGAATATTTCTCCCAGTTTTTCCCTTTGGGATCGATAATGACTTTTTTATCGTATTTGTGAGCTAACTTAATCAGATAACGGCATAAATCTTCGGATATCAAGCCCTTGCCGTAATCTGAGATCACCAGGATATCGTATTCCGGTAAAATCCGGCTGATCGTGTCCCGGAATAGCTTTTTATTGTCCGCATTCAATTCGCTTTTATCTTCATAGTCTACCCGGACGATTTGCTGTTTTCCGCCGATAATCCGTGCTTTGGTGATTGTCGGGGAGGAAGTTTTCAACAGAAAGGTGTCGATATTTTTGTGGCGGCTGATCCGTTCGATTTCTTTACCGAAAAGATCATGGCCGATAACACCACATAATAAACTATGTCCTCCCAGACTGACAATGTTGTTGGCGACATTCGAAGCACCTCCCAACCGGGATTCTTCTTTTTGAATGTTGACGATGGGGACCGGAGCTTCCGGAGAGATACGGTCTACTTTGCCGAAATAATATTTATCCAGCATGACATCTCCGACAATCAGAATTTTACTGTTTGAAAAATCTAACATCTTAGGCTAATTTATTCGACACCTCCGAATTCCATCAGGTAGGCTTTTATGAAACCGTCGATTTTACCATCCATGACTCCGCCGACATCGGAGGTCTGAAAATTAGTCCGGTGATCTTTTACCCGGCGGTCATCGAAAACGTAACTCCTGATTTGTGAACCCCACTCAATTTTTTTCTTATTACTCTCGATCTTCTGTTGTTCTGCCATCCGTCTTTGTAATTCCATATCATACAACATAGAACGCAACAGACGCATAGCGTTTTCACGATTGTCCAGCTGAGAACGGGTTTCGGTATTTTCAATCAGGATTTCGCGGGTTTCACCGGTATCCGGATCTTTGTAATTGTAACGTAGGCGTACACCCGTTTCTACTTTATTTACATTCTGTCCGCCGGCTCCTCCCGAACGGAAAGTATCCCAACTGATATCCGCCGCATTGATGGCTATCTCTATTGAATCATCCACCAATGGTGTCACGAATACAGAAGCAAAAGAAGTCATTCGTTTACCTTGGGCATTGAAAGGAGAGACCCTGACTAAACGATGGACGCCGTTTTCACCTTTCAGGTAACCGTAGGCGAAATCGCCTTCCAGCTGCAACGTAACCGTCTTGATTCCGGCTTCATCGCCTTCCTGAATATTACTGACCGTCAATTTGTAGTTATTGGCTTCTGCCCAGCGCATATACATTCGCATCAGCATGGAAGCCCAGTCCTGACTTTCTGTTCCACCGGCACCGGAATTGATTTTAAGGATGCAGCTCATCTGATCGGCTTCACCCCGTAACATATTCTTTAATTCCAGCTCTTCCACCAATTGCAGGGTTTCTGCATAGTGGGTATCCACCTCTTCTTCGGTAGCTTCGCCTTCTTTGGCGAAGTCAAAGAGGACGTTCAGGTCGTCTACCGAACGGGATACAGCTTCACAGCCTTCTATCCAGCCTTTCAATTCGCGTACCTGTTTCATCACCTTTTCCGCTTGCTTCGCATCGTTCCAGAAATCAGGAGCTTGGGTACGCATTTCTACTTCTTCGAGCTCTATTTTTTTACGATCGATGTCAAAGATACCTCCTCAGAGCGCCACTGCGTTCTTCAACTGCTTTCAGTTGATCTGTTGTTATCATAATATCGTTTTTTTTGTGTGTATATTTTATGCTGCATATCATCCGGTATGCAGCATAAAATGAATTATTATTTCCCGGCTTTGTCCGCCGTATCCTTCATCAACGGTTTATCGGGAGAAATATGTGAAGGATTATATAATCTCAATACTTTGTCCTGCAATTCCTGTGCCAGTTCTTTTTGTCCTGCCTGGGTGGCAAAAGCCAATAATTGCTTGATCACTTCGATGCTGAGTCTTTCCTCTTGTTGTATACTCGGAGTATTGGCAAATTTCGGCTCGAGTGAATTGGCATATTTCAACATCTGATAGTTGTTCGTTGCCAGTTCGTTGAGCAAGTGGTTCGCCTTTTCGGTTTCTCCCAGTTCGTAATACATCGGTATATAGAACAGCATACTATTGTCTGCCGGTACCTGATACAGTGGAATTTCTTCCAATGACTTATCCAGAACGGCGACCGCTTCGGCTTGTTTACCTTCGTCATACAGTTTCTGGGCCAACCGAAGGAAGGTATTCCGGTATTTCATGACGGCGATGGTCTGATCGTGGAAGAAGTCGATGTTTACTTTCGGATCTTTGATATTTCCCCATTCGAATTTATTCATGATATTATCGTAGAGGATATCGCTGTCGATCCGTCCGTAATCATAGAATTCGGCTTCTTTCGTTTCGATAGGTACGACGCGGTAGGCCGCCCCTTCGAGCTGGAAGTATTTTTCCAATCCCATATAGGCATCCGAACCCATACCGATTCCGAAATATACCGGACGTTCCCAGTTGTTCGTCGATAAAATATCCAGGACCATCAGTTGTGATTTGGTCAAGCCTTGCATCGGCAAATGCAGTCTCAGGTCTTTGACGATCTGATCTGCATCCTGGGGTTTAACCGTCCCATTGGCGATTACTTTGGCCGAATCTACCGGAAGGATAACGTTACGTGTCGGTATAAAATCGAGTTCCTTGATATATCCCTGTAATTTTGTCTGAGGCAGGTCGCTGGCGACAAACTCCATGACATCTTTCAGGTTTCCTTCTTTGAACTGATCCCTGATCAATACATAGTCCCGTTTCCCATCCCGGTATTGTTCATGAGTGAACGAAATCGGCACTCCGGAAGATTCATAAGCTTTCCGTTTCATCTGGTCGATATACCAGGAACCGGATAACAAACTTAAATTGACGACCCGGACATCCCGCCGTACTCCTTCCACTTCTTGTACATACCACAGTGGGAAAGTATCGTTATCTCCATAAGTAAATAAAATTGCATTCGGAGCACACGAATTGAGGTAATTACGGGCATGGGCTGTCGTGGCATAACGGGCATGACGGTTGTGGTCGTCCCAGTTTTGGGCGGCCATATTGACCGGAATGGCGAACAGACAGACCGTAGTAACGGCAATGGCCGATACCCGTGGATCTATATTTTTGATCTTTTTATTCAGAAATTCCCAGATAGAAAGCACACCCAGGCCGATCCAGATGGCATAGGCATAGAAAGAACCTGCATAAGCATAGTCCCGTTCCCGGGGTTCCATCGGAGTCTGATTTAAAAAGACGATGATGGCTATACCGGTCATGATGAACAAGAGCATGACTACCCAAAAATCCTGTTTTCCGGTTTTCCCCTTCCGGTATTGGTAAAACATCCCCAACAGACCGAGCAGAAAAGGCAACATATAATATTTATTGTTTGCTTTTTCATTTTTCAAATTGTCGGGTAATTCATCCTGATTTCCCAGGCGTAATTCATCCAGAAATTTAATGCCGGTGATCCAGTTGCCGTGCATGATGTCGCCATATCCCTGGATATCGTTTTGGCGTCCGGAGAAATTCCACATGAAATACCTCCAGTACATATGCCCTAACTGATAATTGAAGAAATAACGCATGTTATTACCGAAACTCGGGCGGGTGATGGTCTCGCCGTTGACCGTATAGGTCGGACCGTTGTTTCTTCCTGCCCAAGCCTGGTATTGATTGGCAAAGTTGGGCCGGGTATCGCTGTACATACGTGGGAAGAAACCACAAAACCGTTTGTCGTATTCATAGATGGTTTTGTTACCGATTTTTTCATAGACCCCGGTTTCTTTGTTCTGATAATAGATCGGTTCGCCCTCCTTCGTCCCTACTTGGGGAGCATTGAAATACTGGCCGTAGAGTAAAGGAGCGTCACCGTATTGGTCACGGTTGATGTATGACAATAAAGAGAATACATTGTCAGGGCTTCCTTCGTCGATAGGAGGATCGCTTAATGAACGGATAACGATCATCGAATAAGAAGAATAACCGATCAGAATCACCATAAAACAAGTCAGGATGGTATTCCAGACAGGCATCCCTTTTTTCAGCGTATAACGGATACCCCAGACTAAAGCCCCGATAATCAGTAATACATAGATGATCACTCCGGTATTGAAAGGAGCCCCCATTCCGTTGACGAAAGTCAGCTCGAACCAACCGGCTACTTTGATCACGCCCGGAATGATTCCGAAATTAACTACACCCAGGATAAATACCGAAAGAATGCCTGTTTTGATAAATCCCCGTACGGTGGGTGTATATTTTTTGAAATAATAAACAAACACGATTGCCGGGATTGCCAGCAAGTTCAATAAGTGTACTCCGATAGACAGTCCGATCAGGTAAGCGATCAGGATCAGCCAGCGGTTGGCATAACGTTCGAAAGCGACATTTTCCCATTTCAGGATAGCCCAGAAAACTACCGCAGTAAATAAAGAAGACATCGCATACACTTCGCCTTCTACGGCTGAGAACCAGAACGTATCTGTGAAAGTATAAGTCAAAGAACCGATCAGCGAAGCTCCTAATATCGCAAACATTTGTCCCATAGTCATTTCTTCACCTTCTTTTACAATAAGCTTACGGGCCAGGTGAGTGATCGACCAGAACAGGAATAAAATGGTCAGCCCGGAACAAATGGCCGACATACAGTTGATCATATAGGCTTGGGTATCTGCCGATGGAGCAAATATCGCAAACAACCGCGAAATAATCATAAATAACGGTGCTCCGGGGGGATGTCCCACCTGTAAGCCCACAGACGTGGTGATGAACTCTCCGCAATCCCATAGGCTGGCCGTTGACTCAGCTGTGAGTATGTAAGTCATACTCGCGATAACGAAAGTGACCCAACCGGTAACCCTGTTAATCAGCTTGAAGCTTAAATTAGGATGATCTTTGATTTTATACATATTCATTAATTAAGATAAATTTGCGATTATTATGTGCGTAAAAAATCATTATTTCCTCCGTTTTGAAGCTTTCTTGCCCTTGGGGCGTATTTGAATAAATAGACATAAAGTGTTAAGTGTCTGGTTATCAAAAGATGACTTCATAACGAAACAACTAATGAAGCACGAAAATAATTATTTTACTCGAATTTTCCTCATTTTTTTTGTTGGAAAAAAAAAAGGTCATATATTTGCACCGTCAAAAATGACACTATCAATGATTGTCCCATTGTGTAATGGCAGCACAGCAGGTTTTGGTTCTGTCAGTCCAGGTTCGAATCCTGGTGGGACAACACTTGATTGCCCAAGTGGTGAAATTGGTATACACGCTAGTTTCAGGTACTAGTGGCTTCACGGCCGTGTAGGTTCGAGTCCTATCTTGGGCACCAATTCAATTAAGGTTTACGATTTTAGATTGTAGATTATTTCCTGAGTAATCGTAAATCAAAATCAGCGGTCGTAAACTGAAAGTGTTCTTTTAAATGCCCGAATGGTGAAATTGGTATACACGCTAGTTTCAGGTACTAGTGGCTTCACGGCCGTGTAGGTTCGAGTCCTATTTCGGGCACCGACTTTGAAATTTACGGTTTCAGATTATTTCTAAAATAATCTGAAACGTAAAGGATTGGCCCAGGTGGTGAAATTGGTATACACGCTACTTTGAGGTGGTAGTGGTCGAAAGGCTGTGCAAGTTCGAGTCTTGTCCTGGGCACTGAAATAGATGAAGACATGAAAAACCGTTGTATTTACAGCGGTTTTTTTGTTTTCTGAAATTTTCGGAAACTTTGGGAAATTCGTAAAAAATTTCAACATTTGTTTTGATAAAAGTCTGCTTAGAAGCAGCTGTTTTTTAGGGTAAAAAGATTTCAATAACAGATAAAGTGAATCAGTTGATAGAGCAAAAGTTTCTGGCTTTATTCGAACAGCAATGGGGGAAGAAAGCCGACCGGACCGAGATGTTACCGGCTTCCGGGTCTGCACGTAAATATTGGCGTATATATTGGAACGGGGAGTCGTGCATTGCGGCCTGGAATCGAAATGTGGAAGAAAATCGCTTGTTTATCGATTTTTCCCGGCATTTTGCAGAGAAAGGATTACATGTACCGCAAATTTATGCGGTATCGGAAGATCGGAAGGTTTATCTACAGGAAGATTTGGGTACGCAAACTTTATTGGACGTGGTCGGGCAGGAGCGAAAAGGAAATAGTTTGTCGGAGCATTCGATGCAACTTTACCGGAAATCTTTGTCCGAATTATTGCGGTTTCAGTTGATCGGGGGACAGGGACTGGATTATGCCCGTTGTGTCCCACGTCCTGTATTCGACCGGCAGTGTATCCTGTGGGACCTGAATTATTTTAAGTATTGTTTTCTGAAATTGGCAGGAGCGGATTTTTCAGAGCAGGCGCTCGAAGATGATTTTGTCAGGCTGACAGATGTTTTGGTTCAGGAACCTGCGGATAGTTTTATGTTTCGTGATTTTCAGTCGCGGAATATTATGGTCAGAGCCGGAGAGGTTTGGTTTATCGATTATCAGGGAGGACGGCAAGGGGCTTTACCTTATGACGTAGCTTCGTTATTGTATGATGCTATCGTAGTGATTCCTGATGAACAACGGGAAGAGTTACTGGATGGATATATCTGCGGATTACAGGCTTACCGGACGGTGGAGCCGGGACTATTCCGTCATGTTTTTTATCGTTTTGTATTGGTACGGCTGTTGCAGGCGATGGGGGCTTTCGGGCTTCGGGGACTTTACGAAAGAAAACCGCATTTTATCGATTCGATACAACCCGGTCTGCACAGCATTGACCGGCTTTTCCAGTCCGGTAGGCTGGATGCCGATTATGCCGAAATCAGGCGGGTTTGCAGGCAATTGCTCGAATAGCTCCTAGGCTTCGGTTTGGAGTTTATGGAATACTTCCCGGAGTGAAGGATAGGTCTGGTTCGATAGCTGGGAGAGATTGTGTATCGGATACCAGAGCACTTCTTCGATATCCTCTTCGGTCTGAGGAATAAAAGATTGACCTGAAGGGGCAGACATCCGATACCAATATGTTTTTTTCAGGAACCAACTTTCATTCCGGTAATAAATATGGAGGGTGGTGTCTAAAGGAGACAGAATACTTACTTGTTTTAACCCGCATTCTTCTTCTACTTCCCGGACGGCACATTGTTCCATCGTTTCTCCATATTCCAGATGGCCTTTGGGTAGGTCGATCATTCCTAATCGTTTGATGACCAATATATCGGAATTTTGTATGACTGCTCCTCCTCCGGCTTTGACATAGGTGAAACAAGACTTGAAAATAGTAAACAAATCCTCCGGATCTTCATCATAAAGTACGGCTTTGAAAGGGATGCCTTTTTCCAGAGTTTGGTAAATGAAATTTTTCGTGGTCATAAAATCCCGGTGCACCCAACGGATATCCCCTTCTTTTAGTAAATTCTGATTATCGGTCAATAAAAAACAGCTCTCTTTAAAAAATACTTTATACATTTGCAAAAATTCTAGTATTTAACAATACAAAAATAGATAAAAATGAATACAGTTGCAGAAAAAGTGGCATCCTATTTATTGGATATTAAAGCAATTAAATTGGAACCTACTCATCCGTTTACCTGGGCTTCCGGATGGAAATCCCCGATCTATTGTGATAATCGGAAGACGTTGTCTTATCCTGAAGTTCGTTCATATATCAAAGAACAATTTGCAGCATTGATCCGGGAGAAATATCCGCAGGCAGAGGTGATTGCCGGGGTTGCTACCGGAGCTATTGCACAGGGGGTGTTAGTTGCTCAGGAATTGGGATTACCCTTTATTTATGTGCGATCTTCAGCTAAGAGTCATGGTTTGGAAAATCTGATCGAAGGTGAGTATAAAGCAGGGCAAAAGGTCGTAGTTATCGAAGACCTTATTTCAACCGGTGGTTCTAGTTTACAGGCTGTCGAAGCTTTGCGGAATGCCGAATGTGAAGTGCTGGGCATGGTTGCCATTTTTACCTATGGCTTCCAAAAGGCTGAGGATAACTTTAAAAATGCATCCTGTGAACTGACCACTTTAAGTAATTACAATGCTATGATCGATCTGGCTGTGAAAGTGGGATATGTACAGGCTGATCAGGTGGAAAAATTGAAAGAATGGCGATTGAGTCCTGAGACTTATAAATAAGTTAAAAGAGTTATTGAGTTGCTGAGTTAAAAGAGTTATTGAGTTGCTGAGTTAAAAGAGTTATTGAGTTGCTGAGTTAAAAGAGTTATTGAGTTGCTGAGTTAAAAGAGTTATTGAGTTGCTGAGTTAAAAGAGTTATTGAGTTGCTGAGTTAAAAGAGTTACTGAGTTAAAAAGAGTTGCTGAGTAGCTAAAGTGGAAGAGGGGAATAGATTAAGGGGTTGTCGATTCATCGTGTTGGGGAAGGAAATTATTTTAATGATTATCCGCATGATGTCCGTCTATAAATTTTCGACCTAAAGTCGGTGTTATAGTTGATAGCTGTGAAAGCGAGTCTATCAAATAGTTTTTCATCGAGATAGCGTCTGTTGAATTTATAGCAGAACTCATTCAGATAGTATTGTAAGTATTCGTTTTTAAGCTTATGATGAACGTCCAACAGAAGCCTTTTGGCATTGCTTATTGCAATATGCACCCAGGGCAGGAAGACTTTAACCGCTTCTTTGCCGGAAGTGACCGCCTTATGGCTCTTGACGAGTTTATCAAACTTGATATATGATGTGGAATCGTCTGTAGTCAGTTCTACTGACGGCTCCAGTTGCTCTTTGACAACCTTGGTAATTGTCTTCGACCCCAAATCTGATATGACCTGCATTTTGAGGTGTCCGACTGCTTTATTGGGTCTTCCTCTCTTGGGAGTTTTCGTAGAATAGGAGCTTTCAACCATGACCAGAATCCTGGCTTTCCTTTGACTGCCACGACCTCTTTTCAACGGTTTGTCCTTTTCTTCTTCTTGAAGCTCCACAGTGAAGAAACCTTCGTCCAGTTCTACAGAACCGGTCAGGCGGTAGCGTTCATCACGCTTTCCCATGACATCCCGAAGCTTGCAGACCATCTCCCAGATGGGTTGATAACGTTTGTGACCTAACTGGCGACGGATTTCCTCTGTTGAAAAGGATTTCTTAGTGCTTGTTAGCAGGAACATGGCTGCTATCCAGTAACGGAAAGGCAGCTTGCTATGTTCCATAACAGTTCCGGAGCGTAATGATTGCCTATGATGGCAGTGCTTGCACTCAAAAACAAGTTTATTGGCATCCCAGCGATGTTCCGTACAGCCACAATGTTTGCAGACAATACCTGATTGTTCCCTCTGTTCCTTCAGATAAGCAATGCAAGATGCTTCATCGGGGAACCGTTGCATGAAATTTAGTATGTTCATAATGATATTTCGGATTAAAACAACATTATGAATATACTGAATTTCAGCAAAATACGCAAATATTTTTGTATAAATATTTATCATTAAAACATTCGTATGATGTTAAATAAATTAACGGACATTATACGGATAATCATATTATTTTTAATGCTAGACTTATAATTTATTAACTCAATAACTCAGTAACTCAGTAACTCAATAACTCATCAACTCATCAACTCATCAACTCAATAACTCATCAACTCTTTTAACTCATTAAATTATGTCGACAACAAAAATTACAAGTGAGATCTTAAAAATAGAGAGTCCTATTCGGGATGTTTATGCATTACTTTCCGATTTCAGCCGGATCGGTCGTTTGGTAGAGATGGCCAAACAAATGGGGATGACTAACGGATTGGAGATGGATAAAATCTCGGAAAAGATCGAATCTACCCGTTTTACAGAAGATGCTTGCTACATAACCTTAAAAGGTATGGGGGAGTTGGCTGTAAAGATCGTGGAGAAAGAAGAACCCAAATTAATAAAATTAGGAGGGGATGGAGCTACACCTTTTGAATTTAATTTATGGATTCAATTGTTGGAGAATGGACCTTACGATACCCGGATGAAGATTACTTTCCAGGGAGAGTTGAATATGGTGATGAAAATGATGCTGAAAGGAAAACTGGAAAAAGGAATCAATCAATTGGGCGAGGGGCTGGCAAAAATCCCTTATAGTTTGTTGAGTAATTCAGGTTTTTAGGGATATTCAGTAAATAGTATAAAATTAGCCAACTAATTCATACACAAAATATTGCGAATTAGTTGGCTTTTTTGTATCTTTAGGTATTCCCCCGCAAATAAGGTTTGGAATCCAAAACGGGGGAAATTCCCCAACAAAGATATGGCTAAGATACAAAATATTTCGGAAATTCACCCTACTTTGGGCTTTACAGAATTTGATATTATAGAAAAATATCGCAAGAGTTTTCATGAGAGTGAGCTTGGCAGGCTTCATTCGGTGTTTCCGTTTGAGCGTATGGCAAAGACCATGGGCCTGTCGGAACAGCGACTGGGACGCAGGAACATCTTCAGTCCTTCGGCGAAGATCGCCCTTATGGTCCTGAAGGCGTACACCGGATTCTCTGACAGGCAGCTGGTGGAACATCTTAACGGGAACATACACTACCAGATGTTCTGCGGGATTATGATAAATCCGTCCTTTCCCATAACCAACTACAAGATAGTCAGTGCCATCCGCAATGAGATAGCGTCCCGTCTTGATGTTGATTCCCTCCAGGAAGTGCTGGCTTCACACTGGAAACCCTATCTTGACAGCCTTCACGTCTGTATGACCGATGCCACATGCTATGAGAGCCATATGCGTTTTCCTACGGATATGAAACTCCTTTGGGAAAGTCTGGAATGGCTCTACAGGCAAATCTGCCTTCATTGCAGAGATTTGGGTATAAGGCGTCCGCGCAACAAGTATGCGGATGTGGCGAAGTCCTATCTGTCCTACTGCAAGAAGAGAAAGAGGAAGGCTTCAAGGACAAGGATGCTCAAGCGTCGTATGATCAGACTCCTTGAAAAGCTCCTCATACAGAGGGATGAAATCCATAGAGAACATGGAACCTCACTCCGATATACCCAGGATTACCAGAAGCGTCTTTCCATCATCAGAAAGGTTCTTGTACAGGAAAAGGAGTTGTTTGAAGGCAGGAAGGTCAGGGACCGCATCGTCAGCATTGACCGTCATTATGTACGTCCCATTGTAAGAGGCAAGGAAACAAAGTCCGTCGAGTTCGGTGCGAAGGTCAACAACATACAGATAGACGGCATATCGTTCATCGAACACCTCTCGTTCAAGGCTTTCAACGAAGGTATACGCCTGAAGGACTGTATCCGCATGCAGCAGAAGCTCATGAATGTGAGGGTAAGATGCGTGGCTGCCGATTCCATATATGCCAATAATGCCAACAGAAAGTTCTGTACAAAATATGGAATATCCACATCCTTTGTACGCAAGGGAAGGGCGGCCAGGGATGAATCCTTGAGAAAGGTTCTCAGAAGTGAACTCTCCAAAGAAAGGGCCACCAGGCTTGAAGGCAGCTTCGGCACACAGAAGCAGCATTACTCACTCTCAAGGATAAAGGCACGGAACAGGAAGACGGAAATCCTATGGATTTTCTTTGGAATACATACGGCAAATGCCATACTGATGATAGATAAAATCAGGAACCGGGCGGATAAAGCGGCATGACATAAATTTACCGACAGAACCAGAAGGGGTCATCAGACCTCTTCCGAAGCGTCGTGTCTAACAAGATAGGATTATGTGAAAAAACACAGAAAAAGGGCAATAATAATGGCATATAAAGTGATTATACTCTATCAACTTTATATGCCATCTTACTTTTTAGGGACATTTACTGAATATCCCGAAAATATCCTCAGGTGTCAGGTGCACAATCGGATATTTTCAAAATAGTTTTTATTTTATGCCCTCAATTTCTGGGCATTCACGCGATTCATCTTTTCTTCGGCATAAGCTTTGGTAATCGTAATATTTTTCTTTCCTTGTGAAGGTACTTCAAACATCAGGTCGGTCATAATTGCTTCGCAAATCGAGCGTAAGCCACGGGCGCCAAGGCGGAATTCGATAGCTTTATCGACGATATATTCATAGACATCTTCGTCGAATTTGAGTGTAATCCCATCCAATTCGAACAGTTTGATATATTGCCGGATAATAGCATTTTTAGGTTCTGTCAGAATATTACGTAACGCTGCCCGGTCCAACGGTTCCAGGTAAGTCAATACGGGGAGACGGCCGATGATCTCCGGAATCAACCCGAAAGATTTCAAATCCTGTGGGGCGATATATTGAAGGAAATTCTCCCGGTCGATTTTTTCTGTATTTTGGCTCGCATTAAAGCCGACGACCATCGTATTCATACGGGCTGCGATTTTCTTTTCAATACCATCGAAAGCTCCTCCGCAGATAAAGAGGATATTTTTAGTATTGACAGGGATCATTTTTTGATCCGGATGTTTACGTCCACCTTGTGGAGGAACGTTGACGATAGAGCCTTCCAGTAATTTCAATAGTCCCTGCTGTACTCCTTCGCCGCTCACGTCGCGGGTGATCGAGGGATTATCCCCTTTCCGGGCGATTTTATCCAGTTCGTCGATGAATACAATCCCTTTTTCTGCTGCCTCGACATCGTAGTCGGCTGCTTGCAGCAAACGGGTCAGGATAGATTCGATATCTTCCCCGACATAACCGGCTTCTGTCAGTACGGTCGCGTCTACGATGGTAAAAGGCACATGTAGCATTTTGGCAATTGTTCGGGCCAATAGGGTTTTGCCGGTACCTGTACGACCTACCATAACGATATTGGATTTCTCGATTTCCACTTCGTCGTTACCGGCTTTATGCAAAAGCCTTTTATAATGATTGTAAACGGCAACTGCCAGGTGTTTTTTCGCTTCATCCTGGCCAATGACATATTGGTCCAGAAAAGCTTTGATCTCTATGGGCTTTTTTACTTCGATATGTTCCAGGTTGAGTGTCGATTTACTTTTCATCTCTTCCTGGACGATATCATAGGCTTGTGAAGCACACTCATCACAAATAAAACCGTCCGTCCCCGCTATCAACAAATTAACTTCGTTCCGGTTACGTCCGCAAAATGAACATTTATCCTGCATCTTTTATTACTTTTGGGTCGATAAGAGCTCATCGACCTGCAATTTTCAATTTTATTTTTTAGCTCTGGTTAATATTGAATCGATCATACCGTATTCTTTAGCTTCTGCTGCTGTCATCCAGTAGTCCCGGTCGGAATCTTTTTCTACTTTTTTGTAGGGTTGACCGGAATGTTCGGAGATGATGGTATACAATTCTTTTTTCAGTTTCTGTACTTCTCTGGAAGTGATCTCGATATCCGCAGCCTGGCCTTGTACGCCACTCATCGGTTGGTGGATCATAATCCGGGAATGGGTTAGAGCCGAACGTTTTCCCTTGGTTCCGGCAGTCATCAGTACCGCTGCCATCGAAGCTGCCAAACCGGTACAAATAGTCGCTACATCACAATTGATATATTGCATCGTGTCGTAAATCCCCAAACCGGCATAGATAGAACCTCCCGGGCTGTTGAAATAAAGCTGGATATCACGCCCCGGATCGGCAGTTTCCAAAAACAACAACTGGGCCATAATGATATTTGCCACATCGTCGTCGATGGGTACTCCTAAGAAAATAATCCGATCCATCATCAAACGGGAAAAAACGTCCATGGTTGCAATATTCAGTTGGCGTTCTTCTATGATATTCGGAGTGATATAACTGTTCGTAGCTGTTTGAAACCGATGAAGGTTCAGACTACTGATCCCTTTGTGCTTTATAGCGTATTTTTTGAATTCGTCTTGTGGAAACATAGCTTTTTATTAGTTTTCAAGGGGCTAAATTACAAAAAAACTATGCAATAGCAAAATCAATGGATATCGATCTTAAAACGGGCGACTTGAAACTTTATCCGGTGAAGCCGCGTATAATCCTATTACAGAATTTTAAATGGACGAGAAATGAGGTTAGTATTGTTTTTTCTTTTGGTTTTGTCGGTATTATGTATGTCTCAGACAATTGAACAAAAATGTATCGAGAAGCCGATTTATGAGCTGTCGGAAAATGGGAAAGGTAAAATTGTAGGTTCGATCGAAGTGAAAGAACAAGGGAAAGGAATAGCGATTCATGTCGTTGCCTCCGGCTTGAAGCCGGGACAATATGGTTTTCATATGCATGAAAAAAATACGATGAGTAATACCACCGATGACAAAGGGAATACGGTAATAGGTGGAGGACTAGGTGGACACTGGGATCCGGATAATACGCATAAACATGCAGGTCCTCATGGGGATGGACATCGGGGAGATCTGGAAATGTTACAAGTCGGGAAAGAGGGAACAGTCGATCAAACCGTGATTTCGACCCGGATACCTTTCAAGGCTGTCAAAGGGAAGGCTTTCGTTATTCATGCGATGCCCGATAATTTTACGGATCATCCGGTCAATGGAGGAAGCGGTGCCCGTATGTATGCTGCCCCTTTTTAGAGATTACAACGATTATTTTTAACACTGATAAGTTTTTTCACCAGGAACAGTATGGATCACTTTTGCAACCTGGTTGCAGGAATCTTCCCTTATTTTTGTATCGAACAAATGATAAAAGAATATGGAAGCTACTTGTCAGCGTTGTGCGCATACACATACTCATGCCGGAGATTGTGGGCATACTCATGATCAGCAAGGAACCGGATTTTTGATCCTTTCGTTTTTACTTCTCGTTGGCGGAGTTATACTGCGTTATCTGCAACTCCCTTTCTGGATGATTCCGGGAGTTGAAGTGCTATGGTTTTTACTGGCCTTTCTTCCGGTCGGATTTCCTGTGATGGTTGAAGTTTGGAAAAGTATACGACAGAAGGATATATTCAATGAATTTTCCCTGATGTTGTTGGCAACGATAGGGGCTTTTTGTATCGGTGAATATCCGGAAGGGGTAGCGGTGATGCTTTTTTATTCGGTGGGAGAGAGAGTACAACATCGTGCAGTCGACCGGGCCAGAAGGAATATCAGGCGTTTATTGGATGTCCGTCCTGAAAAAGCTTTGGTTTTACGGCAAGGGAAAGAACAGTCGGTTTTCCCCGGTGAGGTTGAGGTTGGAGAGATGATCATGGTAAAACCCGGAGAACGGATTCCGCTCGATGGATTGTTACAGGAAGAATATGCTCTTTTCGATACCTCTGCCTTGACTGGAGAGAGTCTGCCCCGGACTATAAATCGTGGTGAAGAGGTATTGGCAGGAATGATCGTCTCTGGTCAGGCGATAAGATTGAAAGTGACTAAGCCTTACGAACAAAGTGCTTTAGCCCGGATACTGGCTTTGGTTCAGGATGCTTCTGAACGAAAAGCCCCGGCAGAACTTTTTATCCGTCGCTTTGCCCGTATTTATACTCCTGTGGTATTTTTGTTGGCCTTATCGATTATGTTGTTGCCTGCTTTGGTGGCAGCTTTCCATCCCGGATTCGATTATTTTTTCAAAGATTGGGCATACCGGGGACTGGTATTTTTGGTGATTTCCTGTCCCTGTGCCTTGGTGATCAGTGTCCCTTTGGGCTATTTCGGTGGAATTGGAGCGGCTTCCCGGAAGGGGATATTGTTTAAAGGCGGTAATTATCTGGATGCTATTACTCACGTCAATACTGTCGTATTCGATAAAACCGGTACTTTGACTACAGGCCATTTCCAAGTGTTTTCGATGGAGGCGGATACCGTTTCATCGCAAAGGTTGTTAAGTATCCTGTTGACCTTAGAGGAAAAAAGTACTCACCCTGTAGCACAGGCGGTTACCCGTTATGCCCTGCAAGAGGGAGCCGGGAGAATCGGTGTCACGCATTTACAAGAATATCCCGGTTATGGATTAGAAGGTGTGATAGAGGGAAAAAATGTTTTGGTCGGTAATATTCGCTTGTTGACCGATCGGGGAATAACCGTTCCGGCAGGGATTTCCGAGCGTGTCGCTACGGTTGTTGTGTGTGCTATCGCGGGAAAATATGCCGGTCATTTATTGCTTTCGGATACGCTGAAAGCAGATGCTGTCGAAGCTATCGGGCGGCTGAAACAGTTGCATATCGATAATATTCAGTTATTATCCGGCGATAAAAAAGAAATAGTCGCTATCTTTGCTAAGACCTTGGGGATTCGGCATGCACGAGGTGGTTTACTGCCGGAAGATAAAGCGGCTTACCTGGAAAAATTGAATGCAGAGGCCGGTGTTTCTGCCGCTTTTGTCGGAGATGGTATGAACGATGCTCCGGTATTGGCTTTGAGTGATGTCGGTATCGCTATGGGAGGATTGGGGGCGGATGCTGCTATTGAAAGTGCCGATGTGGTTATTCAGACCGACCAACCTTCCAAAGTGGCTACGGCGATTTCGATCGGACGAGCGACCCGACGGATTGTAAAGCAGAATATTGCCGGTGCTATCGGGGTGAAGTCACTGATTCTGATTGCCGGTGCTTGTGGATTCGTCACTTTGTGGGCGGCTGTCTTTGCCGATGTCGGTGTGGCTTTGTTGGCTGTATTGAATTCCGTACGTATCCTCAGTAAAAAATTCGAATGATGATAGAGGAAGATTTTTGCTTACATAAACTAGTTCTCCGGGATATCCGGCCGACGGCCATCCGGGTGTTGGTGCTCCGCACTTTGTTAGAGATGAAACAGGCGATGTCGGTCTCCGATCTGGAGGCTCAACTCGATACTGTCGATAAATCCACGATTTTCCGAACTCTGACCTTATTCCTGTCCCACCATCTGATTCATGGGGTGGACGATGGAAGCGGTACGTTAAAATATGCAGTATGCGACGATAGTTGTCAATGCGCGGTCGAAGATCAGCATATGCATTTCTGCTGCGAATGTTGCCATAAAACTTTTTGTGTGAAAAGTATACATATTCCCTCGGTACAATTACCTCCCGGTTTTATCCAAACCGGTGCCAATTATGTGATTAAAGGCTTATGTGCTGCATGTGCCCTCCGGAAAAAGGAATAGTCTGTGAGGGTGGGGTCGTGAGCTATTTGCGGGGGAAATAAGATAATCTTTCTCGCACTAATTGATTCGTTGTTTCTATAAAAATCTTTCCCGGGACTGTTGTCTGTTGTAGTTAATACGGATAAAGATTTTAGGATATTTATTTCTATGTTTGTGATATTTGCCCAATCGGTTTTTAGGCTTGTTTTTTGTGATGAGGGGGTAGCAGCCGGGTCATAGTGAACGATTGTTTATAGAAGATGAACATGGCGAGTGAAACACCGATGACGAGTGCAAACATAACAAATAAAGTAGTCAGGCCATTGCGGAAGATTTCGACAATCAGTTGTTGTGACTGGGATACATCGTCGCTTTTCATAAAGCGGATGAGGGCAAGTACAGTTTTATAGGCATACATACCTGGGATCATGGGAAGTAGAGCCGGAAAAGAAAATACTTCCGCCGGACACCGGACGAGGCGGGCGGCTAACATACTTAGCATCCCGATTCCGAAAGCTGCAAAGAGTGAAGATATGGTCAGATTCAACGGGGTGTAATGTAATAGGTAGAAACGACAGGCATGGCCGAAAGCTCCCAGTAAGGCTACAACTGAAATAGCACGTTTGGGGGGATTGGAGATAACGGCAAATCCGATGGCGGCAATAGCGGCAAATAATCCGTCGGTGAGGACAGGTAACCAGAATTCGTTGTTCATAATATATCTTTTCCTAAAATTAATAAAGTCATGGATAAGCCGAGAGCGATACAAATAATTAATATCGTGGCATTGATTGTTCTGGATAAACCGACAAGGACGTGACCTTCGAGTATATCCAGGATGGAATTGATCAGCGGTACTCCGGGAATCAGAAACAGGACGCTGGTACCTAGTGCGATATCTTGGGTGGTCCCTAAATTGCAGAATACTCCGAGTGCGGCAGTCAGGGAAGCGATAAAGGAACAAATAATAAAGATGACCATATGGTTCAACTGAAGTTTGGTGAGTTCCTGACGGATAAAAAAGCCGGCCAGGGTGGCAATCCATACCAATCCCATGGCGATCGGATCTCCTCCGAACAAACGGCAAAATGCAGCATTGGCACAGGCAACCAGCAACAGGACCATCCAGCGTGACATACGTGGGGTGTTGACAATGGTATTGAACCGGAGCTGCAGCTCGTGAAGTCCCGGATGGTGGTCATAAGCTTCCCAGCTCAGGGCACTCAGGTCTGATATTGTACGGAAGTTTAAAGCCATTGCTGGAATCCGTCGGACGTAAGTTCGTCGGATGGAGTAGTCTTCGGAATGTTTGACGGTCATGGTGATGTTGCGCTGAAAAATGGTCATATCCACTCCAAAGCCAAAAGACTCGGCGATGCGGGTCACGTTTTTTACAATACGTGAAGTATGGCTGCCGACTGCCATCAGTGTGGTGGCGTAATCCAGCAGAAAATTCGATAATTCCTGTATTTTTTTGCTGTGTTCCTGCATGGCTGCGTTTAGAGTTTGATTTCTGCTAAAATTTCGTCTTTACCAACGATTTGGCCGGTTTTGACACATAAACGACTGATTCGGCCTCTGTGGGTGGCGGTAATGATGTTTTGCATCTTCATGGCTTCAAGTATCAAGAGAGTGTCGCCTTTGTTGATTTCCTGACCGTTATCTACTTGGACGTCCAGTATTTTGCCAGGCATGGGAGATTTGATGATTATTGTCGCCAAGTCGCTTTGACGACTGGCCAGTATTTTTTTCCGTTTCAGAGAGAACGGAGTTTCAACAGAGAAAGTATATGCGACACCGTTGAGCAATATTTCGTATTCATTTTGTTTCCGTGAAACAATTTCTACTGGATAACGCAGTCCTTTATAAGATAAGACCAAAAATCCGTCTGCTTCCTCTATCAGGTCGAGGCGTATATTTTGCCGTTTCAAACTGAAATCATAATTATTCTTTACTGTAAATTCGAATTCCGTTTGTCTGTCGCTGAGAGCGATGTATTTACTGATTTCTTTATTATTCATATTTGGTACTTATAGATTTCTGATTCGTTTGTTCAATACCCAGGGGTCGATTTGTGTGTCGGGACCGATTTCAGGAGTATTTTCGTGTGTGTAGGTATACACGGCGAATAGAGCTGCGAGCAATTCTTCGTGCGGTTCGCGCCAGACCGTCGAATGGAGGCGGGTTTCAATGAAGGAGGTGTCGAAATCACCGTTACGGTAAGTTTCGTTGTGTAATACTGCTTTGCAGAAAGGGATTGTGGTACGGATCCCTTTCACATGGAAACGTTCGAGTGCCGAAAGAGTCCGTTCGATGGCTTGTTCGCGGGTGTCTCCGGTGACGATCAGTTTGGCTACCATAGAATCGAAAAAAGGGGTAATTTCTGAACCGGGGGCAATACCGGTTTCAATGCGGATGTGATTGCCTTGTGGTAAACGAAGTTGACGGATAACACCGATACTGGGAGAAAATCCGGCTTGTACGTCCTCTGCGTTGATCCGGCATTCGATAGACCAGCCGTTGAGGTGAATCTGAGATTGACGCAACGGTAATTTCCGGCCCGCAGCGATATTGAATTGTAATTCCACCAGATCGATTCCGGTGATTTCTTCTGTAACCGGGTGTTCCACCTGAATACGGGTGTTCATCTCCATGAAATAGAAATGCTTCTGATGGTCGAGCAGGAATTCCACTGTTCCCAGACTTTGATAGCCTGCCTGTTTTGCCAGGGAGACTGCTGCTGCTGCCATTTTTTTCCGGAGGCGTTCGTCGAGAGCGGGTGACGGGGCTTCTTCCATCAACTTCTGATGTTTACGCTGTATGGAGCATTCCCGTTCGCCCAGATGCACGACATTTCCATAATTGTCGGCTACAATCTGAAATTCGATGTGCTTCGGGTTTTCGAGGTATTTTTCGATAAATACCGAAGGATCGTTAAAGGCTACCTGTGCTTCTGCGGTTGCTATTTTGTAAAGTTGTTCGAGTTCATCCTGATGATGGACAATACGCATTCCTCGTCCTCCTCCGCCCGATACTGCTTTGATAATGACCGGATAGCCTAGTCGTTTGGCAATTTTCCGGGCTTCATCGAGGGTATGTACGGCTCCTTGGCTGGCTCCAAGCATGGGGACTCCGCTCTGTGCGGCAATTCCTTTTGCTGCAACTTTATCGCCCATAAGTCGGATGACTTCGGGTGAAGGGCCGATAAAGACGATTCCATTATCCCGGCAGCGTTCGGCTAATTCCGCGTTTTCAGACAGGTTTCCATAACCTGGATGTAATGAGTCGATCTTATATTCCCGGGCTAGTCCAACCAATCTGTCGATATCCAGAAATTCCGGTATATTCCCATCGGTTTCCGGGAAATTGATCACGGCATCAGCAGCTGATAAATATACAGCTTCGGGTTCTTTGGCTGTTCGGACGACATAAGTTTTGATGCCCATGCGCCGGGCTGTACGGGCAATTCGGATGGCTATTTCGCCTCGGTTAGCTATTAAAACTGATTTTATCATATCTATTTCATTATCTTTTTATTTTGTCCCCCTTTTCTTTCGCTTTTATCTTTTTAAAGCGGTATATTTCCATGTTTCCGGCGGGGTAGACTGACTGATTTCTTTTCTAAAGATTTAAGTACCCGGATGATTTTCAGTCGGGTGACGGACGGGTCGATGACTTCATCGATAAATCCTTTTTCGTTGGCGATATAAGGATTGGCAACCTCCTCCCGGTATTGTGCCAGTAATTCTTTTTTCAAAGCAACGGGATCTTCGGCAGCGGCCAGTTCTTTGTGGTAGAGAATGGCGATTGCCCCTTCGGGTCCCATGACAGCGATTTCTGCTGTCGGCCAGGCAAAGTTGTAGTCGCCACCGATCCCTTTGCTGTTCATAACGATATAGGCTCCTCCGTAAGATTTTCGCAGTACGACGGTGATTTTGGGTACAGTAGCCCGGGTGTAAGCATACAATAATTTTGCTCCATGGCGGATAATCCCGGCATGTTCCTGATCAGCTCCCGGCAGGAATCCGGGAACGTCTTCAAGAGTAAGGATGGGAATATTGAAACTATCACAGAAATTGATGAAACGGGCAGCCTTGACAGAAGAGTTCATGTCCAAAGTACCGGCCATCACCTGAGGTTGGTTGGCGACGATTCCGGTTACATAGCCTCCGAACCGGGCCAAGCCGATAATGATATTGGGGGCATAGTTTTCAGCTATTTCCAGAAATTTACCTTTATCGGTGATCAGCCGGATGATATTCCGGACGTCATAAGGTTTGTCGGGATCTTCGGGAACAAGGTCTCTGAGACTTTCTTCTATACGGTCCGCCGGATCGTCGGTGGCCAGATAGGGAGCATTCTCGATATTGTTGGAAGGAAGATAGGAAAGCAGCATTTTCACTCCCCGCAGAGTGTTCTCGTCATCGTTGAAAACAAAATCAGCGACTCCTGATTTGACAGCATGTACTGAAGCCCCTCCCAATTCTTCGGGAGAGATGGTCTCATTCAACACTTGTTTAACGACATTGGGGCCTGTAACAAACATATAACTGGTTGCGGCAGTCATAAAGATAAAGTCGGTGAGTGCCGGGGAATAAACGGCGCCGCCTGCTGCCGGACCCATGATCACCGATATTTGGGGAATGACCCCGGAGGCCAGTACATTACGGCGGAAAATACCGGCATATCCGGCCAGACTGGCCACTCCTTCCTGTATGCGCGCTCCTCCCGAATCGATCAGGCCTACAACAGGAGAACCTGTTTTCAGGGCCATATCCTGTACTTTTATAATTTTGGCAGCGTGTACAGAACCCAATGATCCTCCCTGAACATTGAAGTCCTGGGAATAGGCAAATACCTGTCTGCCGTTTATATTTCCAAATCCGGTAATAACTCCGTCTCCATAGGAACGTACTGTTTTACCGAAAGAGGTGGTGGCCGATGGAGAATAAGCATCGACTTCCTCGAAGGTGCCTTCATCAAAAAGAAATTCTATTCGTTCCCGGGCTGTCAGTTTGCCGCGGTTGTGTTGTTTTTCTTCATATGCTTCGCCGTATTGCCGGGCTAAGGCTTCCTGTCTCGCCAGGAATTTTTCAAACGATTTTCTCATGCTAAGTCAGTTTACATCTATTAATTGCTTTATTATTCTGGCAATCTCTTTTAAGATTCGTAAGTGTAGCCGATTGATAATTACTCGTTAATCATCGATTGTTACCGTTGAGCATGGCTTAAACTTAGCTTTCACAAAATAAAGAATACGCAGGGGTATATTTACCCGGACGGGTGTCGGTCTGATAAGGGCTGACTCTGGCTTTATTCCGCGAAAGCATTGTCAATTCGCTGAGGCAGGTATCCTGACTTTCACCGTTTTAGCCGTCCTTCCCGTCTTATGCTGACAGTGGACATGATTGGCCGAACTTTTATGGTGATTACAGTTGCGCGACAGTCCGTGATTTTCACACGGTTCCCTATTCTCCCCATCGTAATGAGGCACCTGAGCGATCTGATTCACATCTTGTAAAGAACTTCAATGGGACAAAAGTATAAAAAATCTTTTATCCGTTGAAATTTTAATAAAATCTTTCCCTTTTCCTTTATTTTGTTGTTGATTATCAGTGAGTAAAAATTTGTAACTTCTTGTTTTTATAAGAGGCGGGTCTTTGTTGTCCGGATGATCGTCGATTATTTTTATGCATTCCGTTGTTTTTAATCGATTTTTTACTTCATCGGACGTTGAGAGAGGAGAAGGAAGTTCGGGTGAAGGAGGTGTTATTTTATGATTTTTTAGGAGAGGTTTGTTTCATTGCTGCAATTATTTTTCTCATTTTATTTAAAAATTAAAGAAAAAAAGTAGGAATATAAATTTATTTAGGTACATTTGCGTCGTCATGGTGACTCATCCTCACACGGAGGAATGAGTTGAATAGGGAATCCGGTGAGAATCCGGTACTGTACCCTCAGCTGTATGTTCTTTAAAAAGGGTTTTGCATTCTTATGGTCACTTTTTCCTCCGGGAGAAGGGAAGGCCGCAAAATCCGGAACAAGTCAGAAGACCTGCCTGACCTATAATTGCCAGTTGTTCTGGGGAATAAGGACAATGGGTATGTGCGTTGTTTTTCACAATTATTTTGGGAAAAGGGATACGGGTGTGTCCTGGAAAACACGAAGGCATAACCTCGTTTAGGGAGGATGTGTAAAGGATGCTTTTTTATTTTTTAAAAAGGCTGGCGCTATCGTTTCCGTAAAGGGAAAGACGTATGTTATATAGCATACGATAGTTGTCCTTTGTGTCTTTTGATTAGAGAAATAATTCTTTAAATATTGTATTGTTAATCAATAAAACGCCACTAATTATGATGACCAGAGCTGAGTACATTGAAAGCCTCCGCAGATTGAATCTGAAGGTTTATTTTATGGGTGAGCTGATCGAAAATCCTGTCGACCACCCGATGATTCGTCCTTCTATGAATTCTGTAGCCAAAACTTATGAATTGGCTGAAAAACCGGAATATCAGGATCTGATGACTGTTTATTCACCGCTGATCGGCAAGCGGATCAACCGTTTTTGCCATCTCCACCAAAGCACGGAAGATTTGGTGAATAAAGTGAAAATGCAACGTTTGATGGGACAAAAGACGGCAGCCTGTTTCCAGCGTTGTGTGGGAATGGATGCTTTCAATGCCATTTTCTCTACCACCTATGAGATGGACCAGAAGCTTGGGACAGAATATCACAAGCGGTTCACTGAATATATGAAGTTTGTACAGGAAAACGACCTTACGGTTGACGGAGCGATGACCGATCCGAAAGGTGACCGTAGTTTGTCGCCCTCCAGACAGGAAGATCCGGATATGTATATGCATGTCGTGGAAGTGCGGGAGGATGGTATTGTCGTACGGGGAGCAAAAGCTCATCAGACCGGGGCTGTCAATTCGCACGAACACCTGATCATGCCTACTGTGGCCATGAAAGAAGAGGATAAAGATTATGCCATTTCGTTTGCTGTCCCCTCAGATGCCGAAGGCGTATTTATGGTGTACGGCCGTCAGTCCTGTGATACCCGTAAAATGGAGGAAAATGCCGATATGGACCTCGGAAATGCACAGTATGGTGGGCACGAAGCACTGGTTGTTTTCGATAACGTGTTTGTTCCCAATGAACGGGTGTTTATGTGTCGGGAATATGAATTTGCCGGAATGATGGTAGAGCGTTTCGCCGGATATCACCGTCAGTCTTACGGAGGGTGTAAAGTCGGAGTCGGGGATGTATTGATCGGTGCAGCTGCCCTTGCCGCCGATTACAATGGCGTGCCCAAAGCCAACCACATCAAGGATAAGCTGATCGAAATGATACATCTGAACGAGACGCTTTATGCTTGTGGTATTGCCTGTTCGGCAGAGGGTGAAAAGATGCCTGCCGGTAACTATCAGATCAATCTGTTGTTGGCCAATGTCTGCAAACAGAATATTACCCGTATGCCTTATGAGATTGCCCGTCTTGCAGAAGATATTGCCGGTGGGTTAATGGTGACCATGCCATCCGAGCAGGATTTACGCAGCGAAAAGATCGGTCCTTATGTAGAGAAATATTTGCAGGGAGCAACCGGGACTTCTACCGAAAACCGGATGCGTATCCTGCGCCTGATCGAAAATATTACCTTGGGTACGGCAGCTGTTGGATATCGGACAGAATCTATGCATGGAGCAGGTTCACCTCAGGCACAGCGTATTATGATCTCCCGTCAGGGAAATCTGGCTGCGAAGAAAGAACTGGCTAAAGTGATTGCTAAGGTGGATGAAAGCAAAGATAGAAAGTAGTAGTAGTTTTGAGGAACGGGTCCGGGAGATCGTACTTTACCGGGTCCGTCCTCATTTACTGGAACATGGCGGGGATTTGAGTGTCAGGGAAATCCGGGGCCGGGATGTCGGAATTGTGTTTTCCGGAGCCTGTGGAGCCTGTCCTGCGGCACAAATTACGGTGGAACAAGTGGTAGAGAAAGGTTTGCGTCGTGAGCTTGGAGATAAACTCGGCCGTGTGTATCTGATCAACGAAACAGATGAGGGCTTACTCGCTTTTGCCCGGAAATTATTAAACCGAAAAAGGTGATCAAAACGAGGATTATGGAATGGAAAGAAATATATAAAAACAGGTTTGCGACAGTGGAGGAAGCTGTCCGTGCCATAGAAGACGGAGACCGTCTTGTGTTCGGACATGCTGCCGGTTGTCCGCAGGTTGTGCCGGCGGAAATGATCGCACAAAAAGAACGCTTGCATGATGTCGGTATTTACCACATGCTTACGCTGAACGATGGCTCATACCTGACACCCGGGACGGAAGGACATTTCCGCCACATCACTAATTTTGTCGGGGGAAATTCGCGCCAGGCTGTCGCTGACGACCGGGCCGATTTTCTTCCTGTATTTTTTTATGAAATACCACAGCTGTTTGATGAGGTATATCCTGTGGATGTGGCGGTAATCCAAGTGTCTTATCCCGATAGTGAAGGAAATTGCAGTTTCGGACTCTCTTGTGATTATACTAAAGCGGCAGCAGAAAAGGCGCGACTGGTGATCGCAGAGATGAATGAAAATATGCCCTATGTCGAGGGAGACAACAAAATTCATATCTCCCGGTTGGATTATATTATTCCGACTAACCTGGCATTGCCCGAAATTCCGCTGCCTAAAATTACGGATGTCGAAAAAGCCATCGGGCGTAATTGTGCTTCTTTGATCGAGGATGGTTCCACCTTACAGTTGGGGATCGGAGCGATTCCGGATGCCGTGCTCCTGTTTATGGGAGATAAAAAAAACCTGGGTATCCATACCGAAATGTTTTCCGACGGAGTGATCGATTTGGTGGAATCAGGAGTGGTCAATGGCAGTAAAAAGACCTTGCATCCGGGGAAATTGGTTGCCACTTTCCTGATGGGGACGCGCCGCTTGTACGATTTCGTCGATAAAAACGCCTGCGTAGAAATGCGTCCTGTAGATTATGTCAACGATCCTCGTGTCATTGCACAAAATGAAAAGATGGTTTCCATCAATTCCTGCATCGAGGTTGACCTGATGGGGCAGGTGGCTTCCGAGACAATCGGACTGAAACAATTCAGCGGAACCGGAGGACAGGTAGACTATGTCCGGGGGGCAGCCTGGTCTGCCGGTGGTAAATCGATCATGGCTATGCCTTCGACTGCAGCTAAAGGTAAGGCTTCCCGGATTGTACCTTTCTTGGCGCAGGGTGCAGCTGTTACTACTTCACGCAATGATGTCGATTATGTGGTGACTGAGTACGGCATCGCCCGGTTGAAAGGTAAAACGCTGAAACAACGGGCTCGGGCATTGATTGCTGTGGCACATCCCGATTTCCGCCCTATGCTGGAAGAAGAATATCAGAAACGTTTTAAGGATTAACTGGTGGCGGATAACTCCCGGCGATTTATGGTCGCGGGGCCGTCCATCGTTTTATAATCATGTATTATGCAATTATTTAAATTAAAAACCCGTTTGAGCAAATTCGATCATTTTGCCGATTTTGCCCGTGAATTCAAGCTCTCGGAGCACGATTTGGTGATTACCAATGAATTCCTTTATGAACCTTTTATGAAATCCCTGAATCTCCCTTGTCATTTCATTATGCAGGAGAAGTTCGGTTTAGGAGAACCATCGGATAAAATGATGAACACTATCCTGAAAGAAGTGAAAGGAGTCGGTTTCGACCGGGTGATTGCGGTCGGTGGCGGAACGGTGATCGATATTTCCAAATTGTTTGTATTGAAAGGGGTGGAAGACGTTACGGAAGCTTTCGAACGTAAAATTCCGATCGTCAAAGAAAAACAATTGGTCATTTTGCCTACCACCTGTGGAACCGGAAGCGAGGTGACCAATATATCCATAGCTGAAATTACCTCCAAACATACTAAAATGGGATTGGCCGACGATGCCATTGTGGCCGACGATGCTGTGCTGGTACCGGAGTTGCTCAAAGGGCTGCCTTTTAAGTTTTATGCCTGTAGTGCGATCGATGCGTTGGTACATGCCACCGAGTCGTATGTTTCGCCCAAATCCAATCCTTATACCCGTTTGTATTGCCGGGCTGCCATCGAAATAATCATCGATGTGTTTCAGGGGATTGCAGCGAACGGACCCGAATATCGTTTCGAAAGACTGGGGGATATGCTGATGGCAAGTAATTATGCCGGAATAGCTTTTGGAAATACAGGGGTGGGGGCTGTACATGCTTTATCCTATCCGTTGGGTGGTAGTTATCATGTACCTCATGGCGAATCGAATTATCAGTTTTTCACCGAAGTATTCAAACTTTATAATGCCAAAAATCCTTCAGGCGATATTGCCCGGCTGAACGACTTGTTGTGTGTACAATTGGGTGTGAACGAAAATCCCTATCCGGTACTCGATGAGCTTTTGGGTAAATTGATTCCGAAGAATAAACTCCGGGTGTATGGAATGAAACCGGAAGAAATTCAGGGTTTTACCAGCAGTGTGTTGCAGACTCAGCAACGTCTTTTGGCCAATAATTATGTCTCGCTGTCGGAGGAGGAGATCCGGGAGATTTATAAGGTGCTGTATTAAATCAATTTTTTAAGTTGAGAATTACATTGTAATCGTTTAGGAAATCCTGGATTTCGTTGAGAAAAATCCGGAGGATTTTTTGTCGGGAGCTTTGAGACTGATCAGGCAGAAACAAAGACAGAAAGCTGTCCGGCAATTAAAGTTTGTGTTATAATTATAAACTGAAAAAGTTATGGAAATAAAGGAAATGGTGGTGAAAGCCCGCAAGGCTCAGGAGATTTACGAACATCATTTTGACCAGGATCAGGTCGACCGGGTTATCCGCGAAGCTGCCCGTGTCATTTATGATCATGCCGAAGAATTGGCCCGGTTGGCTGTAAACGAAACCGGCATGGGGGTGTATGAGCACAAAGTAGCTAAAAACCGCAATAAATCGAAAGGGGTTTATTATAACCTGAGGGGTAAAAAATCCATGGGTATCATCGATATGGATGAAAAAACCGGATTGATCGAAATTGCCAAACCGATCGGTGTGGTAGCCGGGATCACGCCGATGACCAATCCGATTGTGACACCGATGTCGAAGATTATTTTTGCCCTCAAAACCAAAAACGCCATTATTATAGCTCCGCATCCACAGTCAAAAAGATGCTCGGCTCTGGCTGTAAATCTGATCAAGGACGTTGTGGCTCCGTTCGGGGTTCCTGCCGATCTGATCCAGGTGATCGACGAACCTTCTATCGATAAGACCAAAGAATTGATGGAAGCCTGCGATGTCGTTGTTGCCACAGGAGGGATGCCGATGGTGAAATCCGCTTACTCTTCTGGAAAACCCTCTTTCGGTGTTGGTGCCGGTAATGTACAGGTGATCCTTGATCGTAATATCGATCTGGAGGCAGCAGCTGAAAAGGTGATTACCGGACGTGCTTTTGATAATGGTATTATCTGTTCCGGAGAACAATTTTTCACTTATCCGGTAACCGATCGCGAAGCTGTGTTCAAGGCCTTTACTGCACATGGGGCTTATTTTGTTACTGCCGGAGAGAAAGAGCGTTTGCTGAATGTACTCTTCCCGGAAGGAAAAATAAACCGGGCTTTGGTTGGGCAGTCGGTGAAGAAGATTGCCGGTGCTGCCGGTATCGATCTGCCTGAAGGTATCCGTGTCATTGTAGCTGAAGCAACCGGAGCCGGACATGCCGATCGTATCTGCAAAGAAAAAATGTTTCCGGTAATGGGTTGCCTCGGATATGACAATTTTGAAGAAGCCTTACGGATCGCCAAGACTAACCTGAACATGGAAGGTAACGGTCATACAGCCGGAATTCATTCCAACGATCAGGCCAATGTGATTAAGGCCGGCACCGAATTGTCCGTTTCCCGTCTGATTGTGAACGCTCCTTGTGCAACCACTGCCGGTGGGTCTATTCAGAACGGTCTGCCTGTAACCAATACGTTGGGATGCGGAAGCTGGGGAAATAATTCGATTTCGGAGAATTTTACTTATAAACATTTATTAAATATCACCCGGATTGCTCCGCTGTCGGCACGTATCCATGTGCCTTCGGATGAAGAGATCTGGGCGGATTGAAAATAGGGATTGTGGCCGGGTTTGCAGTGCCCGCAGTTGTTAAAAAATATTTCGGAGTGGTTTCATGATTTATAAGGATAACCTGCGGCCTGCAAACCCCAAAATATAGTTCGTAAAGTTTATATAGATGGATTTGCATTTGAGTATAAAGGAGATATTCACCGCTTTTATGGTGTTGTTTGCTGTGATCGATATTACAGGTTCTACGCCTATTATCATCAATCTCAATGCAACAGGAAAACAGGTGCAGGCAGGGAAAGCTGCTCTGATCTCTTATGCAGTCATGATTACTTTCCTTTTTGCAGGGGATGCCCTGTTGCAACTTTTCAATGTCGACATTTCTTCTTTCGCCATAGCCGGAGCATTGGTATTGCTGGTGCTTGCTGTAGAAATGATTTTCAGTGTAGAAATTTTCCGTAACGATGGACCTGCCGGGAGTGTAACTATTGTGCCTGTTGTCTTTCCTCTGATTGCCGGGGCAGGGACATTGACAACGACGCTTTCTCTGCGGGCAGAATGTCATCTCTCCAACCTGATCCTGGCCATTTCACTCAATATGCTTCTGGTTTATCTGGTACTCCGCAATGCTTATCTGGTGGAACGCATTTTAGGGAAAAGTGGTGTCTACGTCCTGCGTAAATTTTTCGGCATCATCCTGCTGGCAATGTCCGTACGGCTGTTTATCAGCAATCTGAGTATGTTGTTGAATTCATTTTCACGCTAAAGCCAATTATAGTAACGTTTTGTTTTTGAACGCCTTGTCAACGATTACTTACCGGTAACTATTCAGAAGTCGCTGTTTTATTCCTCTGTTCGGCTATAAAAAAGTACCCGCAGGAACCATCGGTTTTCAGCCAGGAATTAATTACTTTTGTGATATGGATTATGCTATTTCACATCATACTGTTTTTATGCCGGCCGGGGAGTATATCCGGAAATACCGGGATGAAGATAAATTCATTGTATTTTGCCGCAGATGTAATCGTTATGATCGTTGCTGGGCTTGTCCACCATACGATTTCGATATATCTGCAAGGATTGGCAAGTACAAATATATCTGCATAACAGGCACTCAGATCGTGCCTGATCCATCCTCTGTACCAACTATTCCTGCGGGAACAGAGAAAGAGGTCGTTATCGGCCTGTTGACAGAAGTGCGCCTTCAACTAGATTCTTGGTTGCGGTGGCTTGAAACGGAATATCCGGGTAGTCTGGCTTGTTACGCAGGGACTTGTCACCTTTGCCCTGACGATACGTGTACCCGTATCACCGGTCAGCCTTGCCGTCATCCTCATCTGATCCGTCATTCCCTGGAATCTTTCGGTTTCGATCTCGGCCGTACGGCTGAAGAATTACTTCATATTCCACTGGTATGGAGTGATGGGGTGAAATTTCCCGAATATCTGATGTTAGTCAGTGGTTTATTTACCGATGTGCCAATCGACATAAGCTTAAAACCTGCACCATAGTTTGGTTTTTCCGTTCCAGTGGTTGCGTCGGCAACCTGAAATGTGTCTGCGTGATTTTGTTGCTTTATGGTCTTATCTTTCGATCGATTCCAGCCTTTTATTTATACGCTTTAGGAATCGTTTATAAGCATCGGTGGGCTGAAATTTCTACCGGTGTTTTCAAAATAAGTTGTCTTAAAATTTGTAAAATAAATTTTATTCTCTATTTTTGAAGCGTATTGGCTTTCCTATGTCCATCCGGTATAGGAAATAAAAGGGAACCGGGTGTAAATCCCGGACAGGCCCCGCTGCTGTGAGCTTCTTTACAACGTCCGGACAATGCTTCTGCCACTGTCGTTTATACCTCCGACGGGAAGGCGTCTGGATTGGAGCAAGTCAGAAGACCTGCCATACAAGCAATCGTCTGTGCTTTCGCGGATTCAGAGCCGGACACCTGCACATATATATTACTGTACTGTTAAAACACCGGGGATAAATGCGGGTGTATGTGGGAGGCGGCAGAGTGTTCGTATTTCCTTCTGGCCTGTTTTTATTTGAAGGATCCGTCCGACGCATCCTGCCGGTGTTTTTAATTTTCTTTTGAATTTTTCAAAACAATAACCAACTTTTTTTTTATTCGATAAATTCCGTTATATTTGTGTCGGTATCAGGTTTCAGAATCGGTCATCACTGATTCAGGATTAAAATGGGAACTCCTGTGAAAATCAGGGACTATCCCCGTAGCTGTAAGTTCTATTCAAAGGTTGTACATTCGGAAGCCACTGCCGGTATGTCCGGTGGGAAGGCGTACAATCGGAACAAGTCAGAAGACCTGCCTGAGTACTTTTGTTTAATTCGTAGCTTTCGGGTGAAAGGTGACAGAATAAATGAACTGGTAAACTGTACTTGGTGTGTACAGGGCAGTGGTCATTTACATGCAATCTATCTTATCTGTGAGTTACCTTAATTCTGTTAAAATCAATGGAACAGGTAAAACTTCCGTTTAGGGCGGATATTGTCGGTAGTTTCTTGCGACCGGAACGACTGAAAAAAGCAAGAAAAGACTTCGAATCAGGCTTATTATCTCCTGCCGCACTCCAACAAATCGAGGATGAAGAAATTGAAAAATTAATAGCCGAACAAAAAGTTGTCGGCTTACAGGTTATTACAGATGGGGAATTTCGCCGTTCGTGGTGGCACCTCGACTTCTTTTGGGGATTAGGAGGCATAGAGAAAAAGGCAGTTGGGCAGGGATATGTATTTCACAATCTGGAAACCCGACCGGAATCTGTAAAAGTGACCGGGAAAATTACAGGATACAATCATCCCATGATCGCTCATTTCCGTTTCATCCAGAAACTGGCTGGCCAGGCGATACCCAAGCAAACGATTCCTTCTCCGGCACAACTTTTGGCCGAGTTGATCCGCGAGGGAAATATGGATGAAACCCTGAAAGTATATGGCCGGATAGACGGATTATTAGAAGATATAGCACAGGCCTATCGCCAGGTGATCAGTGGTTTCGCTGCAGCAGGATGTCGTTATCTCCAATTCGACGATTGCACATGGGGTATGCTTTGTGATGAAAAATTCCGCTGCAATCCACAGGTGAATGCGGAAGAAATGGCCCTCCTTTTTGCCCGGATAAACGAGATGGCTTTGAACTCAAGACCGGAAGGAATGACCATTACAATGCACGTTTGCCGGGGTAATTATCATTCTGCCTGGGCATCGTGGGGGGGGTATGAGCCGGTTGCCGAAACCTTATTCGACCTCCCGGTGGATGCTTTTTTTCTCGAATTCGACGACGAGCGTTCGGGAGGTTTTGAACCCTTACGCTTCATACAGAACCAAACTGTAGTCTTGGGATTGATTACAACCAAAAATGCTGCCCTTGAGGATAAACAGAAAGTGAAAAACCGCATTGCGGAAGCCAGCCAGTATGTTCCCCTGGAACGGCTTTGTCTGAGTCCCCAGTGTGGCTTTGCTTCTACCGAAGAGGGAAACAAACTTACCGAAAAGCAACAGTGGAACAAAATCCGGTTAATGTTAAAAATTGCACATTCCGTATGGAAAAATAAATAACGATTTATATGGATTTTTCAACATCAAAAACAGAAAATTTATTCTTGCAAATGATCCGGGAATTTGCAGAAAAAGAAGTGAAACCGTTGGCAGCAGCTGTCGACGAGGAAGAACGTTTTCCGGAAGAAACGGTAAAGAAAATGGCTGCTTTGGGAATGATGGGCATCCCATTCCCCAAAGAGTATGGCGGGGCAGGTGGCAACAACCAACTCTATTCGATGGCTGTCGAAGAATTGTCACGGGTATGTGCTACTACAGGGGTTATTGTTTCTGCACACACTTCTTTGTGCGCTTCTCCGATTTATGAGTTCGGCAATGAAGAACAACGCCGTAAATATTTGCCCCGCTTGTGTTCCGGCGAATGGATCGGAGCTTTCGGACTGACCGAACCGAATGCAGGCACGGACGCTTCGGCACAGCAAACGATGGCTGTGAAGGAAGGGGAGCATTATGTGCTCAACGGCTCCAAAATTTTTATTACCAATGCTGCTTATGCACACGTTTACATTGTCATGGCCATGACCGATAAGGCACAGGGGACGCGGGGGATTTCGGCCTTTATCGTAGAACGTGATTTTCCGGGATTCTCTATCGGTAAAAAAGAGAAAAAAATGGGCATCCGGGGATCCGCAACCTGTGAGTTGATTTTTGAAAATTGTATCGTCCCGAAAGAAAATCTGTTGGGAAAAGTGGGGGAAGGCTTCAGGATTGCAATGAAAACACTCGACGGCGGACGTATGGGAATCGCTTCACAGGCCTTGGGTATTGCTCAGGGGGCTATGGATGAAACGGTGAAGTATGTAAAAGAACGGAAACAATTCGGACGGTCCATCGGACAGTTTCAGAATACTCAATTCCAATTGGCCGATTTGCAGACCAGGATTCAGGCTGCCCGTCTGCTGGTGCGTAAAGCAGCTTGGAAAAAGGATATGAAACAACCTTATTCTGCTGACTCTGCACAGGCTAAATTGTTTGCAGCCGAAACAGCGATGGAGGTGACGACCAAAGCAGTACAATTCCATGGAGGCTACGGTTATACCCGTGAATATCCGGTGGAACGAATGATGCGGGACGCCAAGATTACAGAAATCTATGAAGGAACGTCTGAAGTACAACGGATGGTGATTGCAGCTGCATTACTCAAATAAGAGTGGAGAAAAGATAATCGATAAATGAAAAAATGATAAACGTATGAAAATAGTAGTATGTATCAAACAGGTGCCGGATACAACAGAGATCAAATTGGACCCCGCTACGGGGACGATGATCCGGGATGGGGTGCCCAGCATTATGAATCCCGACGATAAAGGGGGACTGGAAATGGCTTTACAATTAAAAGATAAATATGGGGCGGAAGTCACGGTAATAACCATGGGGCCTCCTCAGGCCGATGATATTTTGCGTGAGGCTTTTGCTATGGGAGCTGACCGTGCTATTCATTTGAACGACCGGAAATTTGCCGGTGCCGATACTCTCGCTACGTCGAATGCGATTGCCGGCGCTTTGCGCGTGTTGGATTTTGACCTGGTAATCACCGGCCGGCAAGCCATCGACGGGGATACCGCTCAGGTAGGACCACAGATTGCCGAACATTTGGATTTACCTCAGGTGACTTATGTTGAAAACCTGGAATTTGACGGAAGCAGGACATTTACGATCCGGAAGTCCACAGAAGACGGTTTTCAGCTGGTACAGGTAGATGCGCCTTGCGTGGTGACGGTGCTGGCAACGGCTAATAAAGCCCGTTATATGTCGGTCCGGGGAATTGTGGAGGCTTATAACAAAGAAGTTGAAGTGTGGGGCTTTGAACATATCAGTGTAGAAGAAGAAAAACTAGGCTTGAAAGGATCGCCCACCCGCGTATGGAAATCATTTACCAAAGGAGCAAAAGCAGCCGGAAAGGTGTTTGAAGTGGAACCTGCCGAAGCTGCCGATATAATCGTAGAGAAATTGAAAGAAAAATTTATAATCTGATGAACAGGTAGCAACGGATTGCAGACCACAGACTGTGGTAAACCTTAAGTTTTTATACCTTGAACATATACTTTTTTTCCGGCCATTGGCTGAGGTCTGCTTCCGTTTACCGTTCATTGTTAATTTGAATACAATGGATAAATCCCAATATAAAGACGTCTGCGTGTTTGTAGAACAACGCGAAGGTATCATACAAAAAGTGGCATTGGAACTGCTGGGTAAAGCCCGGGAACTTGCCGATACCTTGAATGAGAAAGTGATCGCCTTATTGCTCGGTTATGATATGAAAGACCAGGCTCAGGAGCTGATTGCTTATGGTGCCGACATTGTCGTGTGTGTGGACGAACGTGAATTGGCAGAGTACAATACCGAGCCTTATGCACAAGCTGTCAGCCAATTTATCCGTGAACGTCATCCGGCCATCGTATTGATCGGAGCCACGACTATCGGCCGCGATCTGGGCCCCCGATTATCTGCCCGGCTGACTACCGGCCTCACGGCCGACTGTACAGGCCTGGACATTTCGCCCGAAAATGATTTGCTGATGACCCGTCCGGCTTTCGGTGGTAACCTGATGGCTACGATCATTTGTAAAGAACATCGTCCGCAAATGTCTACTGTCCGGCCGGGAGTGATGCGTACAAAACCCAAAGATCCGGCACGGCGGGGGACGATTGAAAATATGAAAGTCAGTTTCGACCCGTCGAAATTCAGAGTTAAAATTCTGAAAACGGTGAAAGAACAGAAAACCCGGATCGACATAACGGAAGCTAAAGTGCTGGTGTCAGGTGGGCGTGGTGTCGGCAGTACGGCTGGTTTTGTCATGCTGGGTCGTTTAGCGGAAACATTGAATGCCGAAGTATCTTCATCGCGGGCAATGGTCGATGCCGGGGTTATGCCCCACGAACGCCAAGTGGGGCAAACCGGAAAGACGGTCCGGCCGGATCTGTATTTTGCCCTGGGGATTTCAGGGGCTATTCAGCACCTTGCCGGTATGGAAGAATCAGAATACATCATTGCTATCAATAAAGACAAATATGCTCCGATCTTCAATGCAGCAGATTTGGGGATTGTTGGAGATGTACATAAAATTGTCCCCATATTGACAGAAAAACTCCGGAAGTAAAAATCGGAAATGAACCGGGTGTTTGTTCAATTATACTCTTTCCTTTTCTATTGGTGACGGTAGCAAGAGGAAAGAGTATTTAAGAGTAAATCAATATCTTGGCACTGATAAATCAAATTGATTGCATCTTAAATGTCAAAGCTCGTATTTTTGAAATAATCGGCTGGTAAAGATTGTCCCAGTATATTTTTACGCCTTATATTAAAAATGATTTAAAAAATTACTTAAAATAAACTTTCATCTCTCTTTTTTTGTACTTTTACCGTCGATTTTGGTGCTGCTCGTTATTTTCGTAACGGAGCGGTGAAAAGGGAATCAGGTGTGAATCCTGAACAGACCCGCTGCTGTAAGCTTTTTAAAGTCTTTGGACATTACTCACGCCACTGTTTTACATGAACGGGAAGGACGTCCGGAGATAAAGCAAGTCAGAAGACCTGCCAAGATCAGAAACTTGGTGTTCTCTGGGATTAGAATGCCGGTTGTACTGATTTTTAATTGGAATTATTCTATTGGATGTCGATGGAAAAACGTTCGATTAAATTAGTCGAAATTTCATAAAGTTTACAAAGTGATGCCCCTTACAGGACGTTTGTTAATTGACTATTGACAAATACCAGTTTACTGTAAAACAACATACTTTAGGAAATATTTACATCATATTGATTATCAATCATTCAACATTCAATTTCCCTACTCATTTCCCTTTTTTTCAGCTGTTTTTTGATGGAAGTAAAGCTTCCAATCATTGTCAATTGTTAATTGTCATCGGTCAATTATTCCTCTTGTGGAAATCCACAAAAAAATCGAAGATTTAAACGTCACACTTTTAGGACTGGATACTGAAAAATTAGGGGCTTTGGAAAAAATCGGAGGGAAGCTGTCATTGAACTGTACGGCAGAATATTTGAAGTTGCCTGCCGGTTTGAAAAATTTGAAGGTGTTTGTAGTATCGAAAGGTATAGAACGCCTGGATATCCAGGGAATAGAAATCGAGGAATTGCGATTCAGCGGTACCGGATTGGAAAATACGACGGTGATCGGTGACGATATTTTTAAAGGTAAAATCAGTTTGGATAACCTTTCGGGATATTTCCCGAAATTAGAAGGTTTCCGGGAAGTGGGAAAACTGAATATCGGTTATCTTGGCCTGAACGGAGGGAGCATTGAAATCGGTAATATCCGTAAAATTAACGGGGATTTCTCTTACTGGGCCAATTCCAATGTAAAGGCCGTCGAATTTCCTGCACTGGAAGAAGTAACCGGTAATTTTGAATTATATTCCAATATCAAGGAATACCATTTCCCCGAATTGAAGTCTATCGGAGGGAAGGCAATCATAAGTATCGACTATTATGATGAAAAGACTTTTCCGAATCTGGCGACGGTCGGGGAGGATATGATGTTTCAGACCGGATATGACTATTATGGATCGAGGGGACCGGCCGTGGTCTTGTATCCGGCTTTGAAGCAGGTTGGGGGGACATTGGAACTGCGCCCGATCGGACCAACTCCCTGGGGAGATAATGAGAATACCGGTTATTTGAATCAAACCCTGGAAAATCTGGATTTCTTGTCCAGCTTGGAAAAAGTGGGGGGAATCCGGATTCATGATCATGGGAAACTAGCTTCTTACGAGGCAATTAAAAAGGCCATCCTGACCTGTCCCGAAGAGAAATGGAGTGTGGAAAATAATTTGTACAATCCGACTTACAAGCAATTGGTAGAAGACCAGCAATGGATAAAACCTGCTATTCAGGAGTAACAGATGAAGCCTGTTTTTCAACTGTGAGATTAATCAGCTGAAAAAGTTGTAAATGTAAAAAATGATAAACCTATGAAGATAAATAATTTAATATATATTGTGTTGCTTGGCATTATTGTTTCGCTGACGAGTTGCGAGGACGATGACAGCCTGTTTTCCGGAAATGAAAACTACATCACCTCATTCCGACTGGTTCAGCAGGGAGATTCCTATGCCGGGATAATTAAGGGAGATAGTCTGATTTTGAGTATCCCTGAAAATCTTTCTCTTGAGGGGGCGATAATGGAGATTTTGTGTAGTGAAAATGCCCGGATATCTCCGGATCCTGGTGAAGTTGAGGATTGGGGAAAGTTACAAAATTTTACAGTAACTGCTTACAATAATACTCAGCGTGTTTACAAGTATATAGTACGGAGAACCTTGACGGGTAGCGAAGGAGATGTTCGTCTGACTTCGGTTGAAGATTTGGAAGCCTTTGCTGCTCAGGGGATCAATAAAGTCAATGGAAATTTGGTTATCGGTAAAGAAGAAGGAACTGTGAAGGAAGACTCCCTTACTTCTTTGGCAGCTTTGGCCTCACTAAAAGAGGTTGTCGGAACGGTGACCATAAATCCGACTTATGCCGGAACTTCATTTGCCGGTTTGGAAAATTTGGAACAGGTTGGAGGATTGGTGATGGGACGTGTAATACAGAATGCAACCATTGGACTTCGGTGGATACGGGAGATTGAATTGCCAAATTTGAAAAAAGTAGCTTCAGAATTGACTTTCAGAGCTGATACCGTTGAAACGTTGAGTTTGCCTGCATTGGAAAAGGTAGGAAGAAATTTGTCGATTCAGATTAAAGATGTGAAAGATATAGATTTTTCGGCCTTATCGGTTATCGGAGAAAATTTATCCATGAAAGTGAACGGTGTCTTGAATGCTCCGGAAAAGTTGAGCTTTCCGAAATTAAGTTTGATTGGAAATCAATTAGCATTGAGTAATGTTTATAGGGTGAAAGAGTTAGCTTTCCCGGAATTAAAATCGGCGACTGCTATTAAATTGGAGCAGATGAATGCTGTTGAAACTTTGAACTTCACCCAATTGGAGCAAGTCGCCGATTATTTTGAATTGTGGTGGACGCATCAAGTAAAAGAAATGAATTTTCCTTCAGTAAAATCACTCGGTGGATTTAAAATTTATTACATTCAAAATTTGGAAAAAGTCAGTTTGGAGTCTTTGACAGAAGTCGGTCTGCGAGGATTCTGTATCGATGCATCTGATAAGATACAAGAGTTGAATTTGCCTGCATTGACGCGAGTGAAAGGTGATTTTGTTTTAACCAGAATGGCAATAACAGAGGTAAGCTCATTGAGAGCATTGAAGGAAGTGGATGGAAAATTTGATTTCTCCTCGATGAGTGCATTGACGGTTTTCGACGGTTTTCCGAATCTGACAACAGTCGGTGGTAATTTCACCCTGTCCGGTTTGGCAGTCAGCGAATTAAAGGGATTCGATGCCCTGACCTCTATCGGTGGTTCGATGAGTCTGAGTAATTTGAATGAGGTTACTTCGATTGACGCTTTCCCCGTATTGAAATCCATCGGATCACAATGTTCGCTCATTGGACTGAAAAAATTGCAGGATATTTCTTTGCTGGCCCAGTTCAAGGGAATGCATTTGAACAATTGTATTTTAAACAATTTGGATGCCTTGACTTCCTTGGATCTGACCGGCCTTGAAGTAGATGCCCTGCAGATTACCGGAAAAAATGCTTTGACGTTAAAGGGCAGTAAAACCTTGAATACGAATCTGACCATTAACGGGATTCCCGGAATTTCTTTTTCAGGAATCGAAGAGGTGCAGAATGTATCAGTAAGTAATATGCCTGCAACTATTACCGGACGGGTAGAATACAACTTCCCCGGATTAAAGAAAATAGGGACTTTGTCGGTGAGTCAGGCATATGGTGCCAGCCTGGGTGTGCTTCGTTTTCCTGATTTGACAGAGATTAGCGGAAAATTGACCCTTTCCGAAGGATTCGGACAAAAAGTACAGCCGACGGAATTTCCGGTTTTAAGGATAGTGAATAACATGACCTATACCGGAGTCTGTGATGCCCTTCGTTTTCCGGCCTTGGAGGAGGTGACGGGTGAATTGAATATCAAAACCAGCTATGTGAATGGATCTTTAGTGAGCATGTTACAGGAAATCTATACTCCCGTTTTGAAAAAAGTCGGGATATTGGTGCTGACTACTTACAGTAAAAATCAGGATAGTTGGTGTAATAATGTCCTGACTAATCTGGATTGTTTTAGAGCCCTGGAAAATGTCGGAGTGATCAATATCGAGTACCAGTTAGGCCTGGTATCTTTTAAAGGATTGGAAAAAGCAATCGGGAGATTGACGGATGATACTTCTTGGGTTGTCGGGCATAATGCTTATAATCCGACTTTCGAACAGGCTAAAAACGGAGAATTGGAACGAAATTGAGGGAAATACTTTACATCGGACGGCTCCCTGCAGCTTTTAGTTGGCAGGGGGCTTTTCGTATTTTGTAAGGAAAGGCATTTTTTGTACTTTTACGCTTCAATGGAAACAAAGGGATACCTTCAGGTTTATACCGGAAACGGTAAAGGTAAGACAACGGCTGCATTCGGTTTGGCGGTACGTGCTTTATGTGCTGGTAAACGGGTGTTTATCGGGCAGTTTGTCAAAAGCATGAAATATAACGAAACCCGGCTGGAAGCCTGTTTCCCCGGGCGGTTGGCGGTCCGGCAGTTTGGAAGAGGATGTTTCCTTGATCACCGGCCCGAAGACGAAGACGTACGCCTTGTCCAGGAAGGACTCCGGGAATGTGCGGCAATACTGGCTTCGGGTGAATGGGACCTGGTCATCCTGGACGAACTGACTATAGCTGTGTATTTTGGTTTGCTCTCCGATAAAGAAATACTGGAAGTCATCGGGCTGCGTGACACAGGGACAGAGGTGGTGATTACCGGGCGTTATGCTTCCGAAGCTTTGCTGGCTTTGGCTGACCTCGTGACAGAAATGCGTGAAGTGAAACATTATTATACCCGGGGAGTATTGTCCCGGGATGGATTTGATCATTGAGATATGGATAGATTGATGCGGTTTTGGTTGCTGGGGCTGTTGTTGGCTCTTGGTGTAGGTTGTAAAAGTAGGCATTCGGCTTCTGCAGGAGATGCTTTGTCCGCGCTCCGGATGGAATATGCCGGGCGGATTCGGATAGATTCGAGTGAACATTATATATTGGTGCGGGTACAAAACCCTTGGGATACGGCCCGGATTTTACATACCTATGTTTTGGTCGGCCGGGAAACTGAATTGCCGGAAGGATTGCCTGAAGGGACCTTGGTCCGGACGCCGGTGGAAAAAGCATTGGTATATTCTTCGGTACATTGCGGGCTTCTGTCCGAACTGGGGGCAATCGATCGGATTGGTGGAATATGTGATCTGCAATATATCGAAATACCTGAAATACAAAATCGTTGTGCTTCCGGGCGAATGGTCGACGCCGGAAATACTATGAATCCGGATATTGAAAAAATAATCGACTTTCATCCTGATGCTATCCTGCTCTCCCCTTTTGAAAATAGTGGAGGTTATGGCCGGATTGAAAAATTAGGGATACCGGTTATCGAATGTGCCGATTATATGGAGACCTCTCCTTTGGGGCGGTCTGAATGGATGCGTTTTTTCGGTTTGCTTTTCGGGAAACGGCGGCAGGCTGATTCGTTATTCACTGCTGTCCGTGCGGATTATTTACAGCTGTGTGATTTGGTCAAGTCTGTAAATCAGCGGCCGACGGTGATATCTGAATTGAAAAGCGGTTCCGCCTGGTATGTACCCGGAGGAAAAAGCACGACCGGACGGTTGTATCAGGATGCCGGGGCTACTTATATGTGGGCGGAGGACGAACATAGCGGTTCGATTCCTTTGTCTTTTGAAACGGTATTTGACCGAGGGCAGGATGCCGATTTCTGGTTATTCAAATACAACCGGCAACAAGATAAAACCCTGACCGAATTAAAGTCCGACTACGCTTCATATGCCGGTTTCCGGGCCTTTCAAACCGGGCAGGTGTATGGATGTAATTCGGGACAGGTACCTTTTTATACAGAGACCCCTTTTCATCCCGAACGGCTGTTGGAAGATCTGATCCGGATTTTTCACCCGGGAGTGTTACCGGCAGGAGAGTGCCGTTATTTTAAAAGATTGGAAAAATGAAATCTTTACCATCCGGATGGAAATATAGTATCGGTTTGATCGTATCGATCCTTCTGTTGTTCGCGGCGAACTTATGGGTAGGCTCGGTACGTATTCCTGCAGGCGCAGTATGGGATATTTTGTGCGGACATGCCGTAGAACGGGAGAGCTGGCGGTTCATTTTGCTGGAATCGCGTATTCCGCAAGGGATAACTGCTTTGCTGTGTGGAGCAGCCTTGGCTGTCTCGGGGTTGATGTTGCAAACCGTTTTCAGTAATCCGCTGGCAGGACCTTCGATATTGGGGATCAATACCGGGGCCAGCCTGGGCGTGGCCTTGGTGATGTTGCTCGGTGGAGGAAGTATTACTGCCGGGGTTTTCAGTATATCCGGTTTTCTGGCGGTATTGGCCGGAGCTTTTGCCGGGGCTATGATCGTCATGGGAATCTTGCTGTTCTTTTCTGCTTTTACAAAGAATAATTTGATGCTACTTATTATTGGGATCATGATCGGATACATCACCTCCTCGGTGATTTCATTATTGAATTTTTTCTCTACGGCCGAAGGAGTACATTCTTATATGATCTGGGGATTGGGAAATTTCAGCGGAGTGTCTTCCGGGCAATTGCCTGTATTTATCGTTTCGATTACCGCCGGTTTGGTTTTATCGGTCATGTTGATCAAACCTTTGAATGCCTTATTGTTGGGAAACCGGTATGCTGAAAATCTGGGTGTGAATGTGCGGCTTACCCGCAATCTGTTATTGATTGCGACCGGTATGCTGACGGCAATAACAACCGCCTTTTGCGGGCCTATCGCTTTTATCGGATTGGCCGTGCCGCATATTGCCCGCTTGATGCTGGGTACTTCGAACCACAATTCCCTGATGCCTGTGACCTTATTGCTGGGAGGGGCGGTAGCCCTGTTGTGTAATCTGATCAGTGTATTACCCGGCGAAACGGGGATTTTGCCATTGAACGCCATCACTCCCGTTTTGGGTGCTCCCGTCATTATCTATATTCTGGTCAAACAGCGTAAAATTCAATATTTCAATTGACTATGGAGACTTTACCTGTAATTGCAGCCCGTCAATTGGCTATCGGCTACTCTCATGGTAAGAACGGTTCTACAGTGGTACACCGGGATCTGTCTTTCGATTTGTGGGCGGGAGAGTTGACTTGTCTGTTAGGTCCTAACGGGGCAGGCAAATCTACTCTGTTGCGTACTCTTTCGGCTTTTCAATTGCCTTTGGAAGGTGAATTATGGCTTGAAGGACGTCCGCTGAGGGATTATTCCGAACGGGAAAAATCGCGCAAGATCGGCGTCGTACTGACCGATAAGACACAGGCCGGCGGATTGACCGTATATGAACTGGTAAGCTTGGGGCGTCAGCCCCATACCGGATTCTGGGGCCGTTTGAACCGGGAAGATCATAAGCTCGTCGAAGAGGCTCTTACGGCAGTGGGAATATCCCATAAAGCTGCAAATTACGTGGCCGAATTGTCGGACGGGGAACGGCAGAAAGTGATGATCGCCAAAGCATTGGTGCAGGAATGTCCGTTGATTTTGCTCGATGAACCCACAGCTTTCCTGGATGTGGTAAGCCGTATCGAGATCATGACTTTATTGCATACCATTGCCCGCGAACAACATAAGACCATTCTGCTGTCTACCCACGATATCGACCAGGCACTGATCCAGGCCGACCGGCTGTGGTTGCTCGCGCCCGGAAAAGGATTGCAGTGTGGCGTTACGGAGGATATAGTCTTTAACGATGGACTGGACTGTTTGTTCGATCACCGGAAAATATGTTTTGACCGGGGACGTGGGGGCTATTTCCCCATCGTACAGGATTATCAGGAAGTCGTCGTCAGGACGGACGATCCCTGCCTTTGGCATTGGTGTGTCAATGCTCTGAATCGTTTTGGCTATTCCGGTCTGCCCGGAAATGCCGATAGAAAAAATTTACCCGTATTGACGGTTACTTCCCCGCATGAAATGAGTTGGGAAAAAAATGGAATGTCTACTATACTGACTTCTTTCGAGGACTTGACCGGATTATTGAAAAAATGACCGGGAAGGTTTTTGAATAAAAAGAAAACGGTGCGCATCAGTTTTTACCTGTTGGCACCGTTTTAACTTTTTATTTATTTGCTTCTGCAGCTTTGATCAATCGGGGGATGGGGGATACATTGACCATAGACGTGTAATCGATGGGAGAAAGTGTCCATACATCCCAGGAGAGATTTTCAAGTTGGCGATTGTCGACAAATGTCTGAGAATATTCAAAGTCGGCAGCTGTCGGCACCTGATTGCCCGAACCGAGCCAGTAGGTGGTATAGGCATCGTTCGATCCCATCCAATAATCGGCTGCATCTAACGGTTTCAATTCGTCAGAATCGTATTCGGAGAGTTCGTAGAGCCCGTTTGTAAAATCAGCTTGTGTCAGATGTAAAGTAGAACTTTTCAGTTCGATTTTACCGTCGTTATTACCGTCATAACCGAATCCTTTGATATAATTTCCTGATAAGGCGACATAAAGGCGGGGATCGTTCTTGGCAATAGCTTTGAGCATATCGATTCCTGTAAAAGTTTCCGTTTTATTCCAACGATATCCCCAGGCAATGAAAAAAACTTCCTGGTCTGCCGGTTCTTGCAGATGCTCCCCTGTAACCCATTGAATGGCAAAGACCGAGGTGTTTTCTCCGTTACCGGTCCAATTTTTCAGATCGGAGATCGCGAACCGATTACCGTTGACCTTCAGAAATAAGGTGTCGGAATCCTTGCCGTCTTGATTGGTTGCGGTCAGGATAATTTCAAAACTACCGGGGTCCTGAGAGGTGAAACGATAGATTGAGTCTGTGGAAACCGTTTTTTTGTTCAGTTGCCACTGGAAAGTGGTCTGTAACGGATTGTTCAGAATCGCTTTTAACTCGATCGTTTCACCCGGTAAACAGGTGGTTTGCCCACTCGGATTTCCGATAGAAACCTGAGGCGGAGTAGGAAGATACGGATCTTTTTTGTTGTCGTCACTACAGGAGGTCGATAGACCTGTAAGCAGACTCCAGAATAGAAATAAAGAATAGTATTTTTTCATTTACAAAATTCTTTTATTGAAAATTATAAGTAAAGAATGTTCCGGCTGGATAATTGGTATGATTCTTATAATTGGCGCTCAATTTCGGTTCGGTTTCGCTGAAATCGAATACACTGATGTGGTTGATCAGACGGTCGTTACCCCACCCTTTGATTGTATTCAGATAGACTTCGCCTGTAACCGGATTGACGGCTATGGTATTGTAAACACTAGTTGTTGTCACGATGTTTGCCGCATCGACCATCAGATCCGTCTGGTTTTTACTAAAAATGTGACGATAGATTTTGGTACCTGTGCCGTTCATGTACAAAGTATCTCCTTGTGCTGTAATACACGGAGTAGAAGTGTATGAGGCCGACTGAGTGCTAATGGCATCTCCCGGTAAAGTATTGGTTTTGATAATAGTATAATTTTGGGCATCGACCTTAGAGATTTCCCCGGCCGAAGTGGATACCCACAAGTTACCGTCCGGCGATTTGACGACTCCTCTGACCGGATCATTGAATTCTATCGATTTGGAGATTTTGTTTTTTCCTTTTTCGATCACAAGGACGTTATTTCCTGCTGCAGCGAATATTTTCCCTTCCGTTACAGCCATGGTATTCTTATTAGCCCTTTCAGCTCCCTCGATGAGAAAGAGTTCGCCGCTGGATGGGTGGAATACCTTAATTCCTTCGTTGTCGCGCAGATAGATATCGTCGTCTCCCAGTACGGCAACATGAGTCGGACTGCTTACTTTATCTTCCAGTTCGGTCTTATAGCCGGCTTCTTTTTTCAGGGTTTCTGCATTGGCAACGATAAGATAACCGTCGTCTCCGCTTTTTTGTGAAATGATATACAGTTTGTTGTTGGCGATAAATAAGTCTTGGGAAAGAAGGCTCAGCATGCTGCCGTTTGCCTTGTAATAGGCACTGTCCGTGAGAATACCTTTCGGGCTGATGAATATCAATGTAGAAGGATCGGCCTGGTAACCTTCATTTAAAACAAAAGTACCGTATTTGTATTTACCGTACACTTCGATGGATGTTGTGGCAGAAGTCACTCCATCGGCATTGGTCGCGGTTAATTTAACATCGTAGGTCCCCAATTCGTTCATTTTGAAAGTAAATACTGTATCCTTAGAGACTTCATTTCCTTTGACGGACCAGCTCAGTGTGGTTGGCAGCGGACTTTCTACTTTCGCTTTCAGTACGATAGAGTCTTCCTGAGGCATTGCGAACACTCCGTTTACACTCTCGATAGATACTTCGGGAGGAACCGGATATTTGTCGTCATCGTCACATGATGCGAATATTCCTGCTAACAGGAGGCAAACTAAAAGCGTAAAATTATTTTTTTTCATGGTTTCTATTTATTTAAAGGATTTATATGATTCAATTAAAATTCGAATAAAAGCGAGAACAAGCAATTACGCAAAGGCATGGGATAATATTGGGTCGACTCATAGTAGGTATCGAACAGGTTATCTATCCGCATCTGAGGGGTTAGGCTTGTCCCATTCCGGAAGGAGTAGCGGTAACCGAGCAAGAGGTTATGTACGGAATAGGGATCCGTGGCATATGATTCGTCGGTAGTAATGAAACGCCGGCCGGTGTAAGTCATCTGCCAGACGAAAAAAGCATCTTTATAATCGATATTCCAGCGCAGATTCCACTTGAATCGCGGTACATATGGAATTTGCCGCATATAGGCGTTGTCGTCTACGTGTTGTTTCTTGCGGGTCCGGGATTGTGACCAGCTGTAATTACCCGAAAGAGAAGATACGAGTTCCCCGTAGTGGAAAGTGGTTTTTCCATAAAGTTCCACGCCGTAGGAACGTACGTTTCGTTTGTTTTGCGGAGTCCACACCCATTGGTTTCCGTCTTTGGGGAGCCAAAGGATCCAGTTGTCGATGTTCATTAGATAACCGGAAACTTCGGCATCGAATAAGAGATGTTTGTTTATACTCTTCCGGTAAGAAATAGAAGCATCGTAAGAATACCCCTCTTCCGGCTTTACATCCGGATTACCGCCGGGGCGCCAATATAGGTCGTTCATACTGGGGAAACGATAATTATAAGCAGTACTTCCTTTCAATTTTAATTCTTTTTTCAATAGATTGAATACTATTCCTGCCGACCAGGTGGATACATTCCGATTGTCGTTATGTTCGAACATATATTGTCCGTTGATCATCATCCACCGGATAGGCGTCCACAAAGCGGAAGTTTGCCAGGAGAGTATGTTACGGTGGTGGCTGAAAGGGGATTCCACCTGAGGAATATCAAAATCGATACCGTCGAGCGTATATTTCGATGAGTCGATGTCTATGTAGCTACTCACCCGGATCAGGTCGTGAGAATAGGTTAACGTCGTGTTGAGGATAAGCTTATCGGTCGGGGAGTACGTATAATCGGCCACGACCTGTGCCGTGTTAGAGCGGTTTTTGTTTCCCTTGGGATCGAATAAACCTCCGTCATACCGGATATCGTAAGTTTGGCAGAAATACAGCCAGGCAGCCTTTACATGTAATTCATGGATACCCCGGCTGAAATCCAGTCCGGCATATCCCCGGAAATTATTTTCCTCCTGATCCTCCTGGGAGCGGTTGACTACACCGAGCGGTTGGGGGAGGTTACGGTGATTTTTCTGATACCAGGCGACAGCTGTCAGGCGGGTGTAGGGAGATACTCTGAAATAGCCTTCCTGCATAATTCCGAATTGAGAGTAAGCGGCATCCTGCCTTTTTTCACGGAAAGGAGTATTGGTCAGCACTTTATTCAGATAGGTATAGTCGTTGTCGGAATGCTGATAATATAACCGTGTCTTTGAGGCCGATTTATTACCGCTTATATTCGCCTGTCCACCGACGGTATATGTGTTGTACGATCCATACTCTGCCAGTACCCGGCCATTTACGCCTCGGTTCCAATCGGTGTCTGTGAATAAATTCACACTACCTCCGATAGCTCCGGTACCGTTTTTTACATGGCTGCTGCCATAGTACAGGTTGATGTTATCTGTAAAAAAGACCGGGATCTGTGAAAAATCGAAAGTACCCGATAAAGGAGGTGTGATATTGATCCCGTTCCAGTTTACCCGTGTTTGGGAAGCGCTGGTTCCACGGAAAGAAGCTGTCGATAACGCTCCTGTTCCCAGACTCTTGATGTAAATAGAGGTATGGTCGGTCAGGAGTTCGGCCAGCGAGCGGGTTTTGTTGGCTTGTAAAATGGCTGGAGAAATATGGGTTACCCGGGCTCCTGCGTTTGCCTCGTTGGCGTGTTGTATACGTTGGCGGATGACCTGCACGGTGTCTAATGTGCCGTATAGGGTGATCGAATCCCGGGATTGGGCGGGAGTACGGAATCCCGACCCAAGGAATATGCCGAGGTATAAAATGAAGATCAGACTCTTGTATAGGTTCATATCGCTAGGCTAATTAGGGGAAATACACTTGGCTAGGATAGATACCGACTCGAAAATTCCGGATGGAACCGTCTTTTTTGTAATTCCGGATATAACCGCGTTGTGCACTGTAATCCAGACAGTCACATAGATAGACCTCTCCTTGCGGACTGACTGAAAACCCATACATCATATCGATTCCGGGAAGATCGAGGTAGTGTTCGAATTCTCCCGTGCCGACATTCATCCGGTAAACACTTTGGACAGAGGTAATCCCTGCTGCCGTGTTACTTTTACAGGTTTTGACGTTGAAATAAATCCAGTTCAGTGTAGGATCGATATCCGTGCGATTATAGGTGATTGTACCGATTACGTCTCCTGCTTGTGGATTTGCCTTTTCACTGATGGGAAGGGTATAAGAGACCTCGACTTTTTCTTGGTGGGGGTCGATACAAACCAATTCTATTCCGCAGACTCGATTCCCCTCCCGGATGTTCATCAAGGCCCATACTCTTTGGTATTTATCGACCAGCATCCGGCAGGTTTTGGTATTTTCGTCGTTTTTTACTTCCGGGATGACCCGGACAGCTTTTTTGCTGATATTGTCGGTATCGAAGACATATATTCCGCCGGTAGTCATTCCGAAGATTTTATTATCTACCGTTACCAGATATTCGACCGATCGCGGTATGGAGATATATTCCAGAGGTTCGCCATAAGGTTCCACAGTCCGGATACGCACCAGTTGTCTCTCCAGATCGGATACGATAGCTTCTGTCGGGGAAATGGCTACGATCTGGCGTGGAAATCCCGCTTGGGTATAGAGGATTGTACCGACGGAACCGAACGTTTCGGGATCTATAACCTCGATTTTTTTGGAGTTGTCCAAAGTCACAAAATATTTACCGTTGATCTTGGTGATGGATTGGGCCACATCACCAAGCGGTCGGTGATTCACTTCCCGGAAAATATCCGGAATGACTGATCCGTCTTTGTTTAAAACGGAGATACCGCCCATATTCTGATTGATTCCCCCTTCATTGAGAACAAGGGCTTCGATATTACCTTGGCTCACCGGCCCGTAGGGATAATCCGTTCCTGCGGAATCACAGGCTGTGAATAGCCCTGCTATTACGGCAAATATGAAAAAACAGAGATTTTTTTTTGAATAGCATGATTTACTGACGTTTATGTTCTTCTTCCCTTTGAACGTTAAACAATGAATCACGTGGCAGGTCTTCTGACTTGTTTCCTTTTCGGTTTCCTTCCCATTCCAAACGAGGAACAGTGGATAAAGCACGTCCGAAAAGTGTTATGAAACTTACAGCAGTGGATCTGTTCAGGATTTACACCTGATTCCCTTTTCATTGCCGGACGAGACAACGATCCGGCAACTCCACGCAATTTTTATGTGACGGCAAAGATATATAAATCATTTTATAAGGGAAATGATATTTTGTGAATGTTTGTTAGTCCACAGGGACGGAGGCAATACTTTGTGCTGAACGGTTATTTTGGGAAAAACCTTTAGAATTTCTTTAAAATCGGGCTTTTATCCTTGTACAGGCAATGAAGTAAAACCTGTTCTGAACGGAAAACATGTCAAACCGATTATTTCAATGATGAAAACAAGATGGATTATCTCTTTTGCCCGACTTCCTGTTTCTGTGAAAAATCCAAATGCGCCCCTGTCGAAGGGAATATCGTGCCGGAGTTGATCGGTACGAATAATAGCGATAAGCAGATTTGGGAATTAGATGATATATGCAAATTATTCAAAATTAATAAACATGATTTATTGGTTTTACCGGAATAAAATTGCAGCTTTGTTCGGGATTGATCGGGTGGGAAAGATTTTGACAGACTATTTATCCGATACTTTATGAAAATAGAGAAAGTACATGCGGTCTATTTTAGTCCGACAGGCACAACTAAAACAGTGATTACCCATTTGGTAAAATGTATCACTACGTTATTACCGGAAGTCGTGACGGAAGTGAAAGACTTTACATTGCCGTCGGGGCGGAAGAAAGTGCCTGATATTCGGGAATCGGAGTTGGCTATTGTCGGTCTGCCTGTTTACGCCGGCCGTTTACCGAATCTGTTATTGAATTACTTGACCACCTGGCAGAGTAATGGGGCCTGGGCGGTGCCTGTAGTGGTTTATGGGAATCGGTCCTATGGGAATGCGCTCGTCGAACTGTATGATATTTTAAGATATAGAGGGTTTCATCCGATAGCTGCTGCGGCTTTTGTCGGCCAGCATTCTTTCACGACCCGGTTGGCTACCGGGCGTCCCGACCGGGAAGATCTGGAAAAGGCAGAACAGTTTTCGGCAGAGATCGTGAGAAGAATATTGCAACCAGGAGAATTTACCGGAATAAAGATTCCGGGACAAGGGGCTCCTGATTACGGTGGGTATTATAAACCCAAAGGAAGGGATGAAGAGGTGGTGAATTTCCTGAAAGCAAAACCTGTTACGACCGATGCGTGCATCGATTGCAGACGTTGTGCAAAAGTTTGTCCTATGGGGGCTATCCGGCTGGATCATCCTTCTGAGGTTTCCGGTATTTGTATCAAGTGTAATGCTTGTGTAAAACAATGTCCTGTACATGCCAAACAGTTGACGGATGAAGCTTACCTAAGTCATGTCGGTTTTCTTGAAAATAGATATACCTCGAGGGCAAGAATCGAATTATTTTAATCGACCTAAATACTTGGTATATGAAGACCGGTCTTTATACGAAACTGATTTTGAAGGTAATCGCTGGCTGTTTGCTTATCACTGTCATCCGGGGTATTCATTTCTGGAATTACCCGTTAATATAAAAGATATCGAGATGCATGTCGATATTAAGTCCGCCAGTACAAGAGATGAAATGAATGTGAAGGTATCCGGTTCATACTAAAAATAGGGGAATTGTTTTTGAGGATTTTTTTTATGGCATGGAGCTTTGCGCTCCCCGGTGATTTCTTATATGTCTTGATTTTTTCGCTGGTTGCGGATAAATTTATTCCGGTATTCTGCCGGGAAATTATTTTCATGGTGTTTGACGAATCGTTTCAGGTAGGATTGACCGGAGATCTAAGAAGGACGGTATGTCCGTTTATGTCAGATCATTGAGGGTACAGTGCTGAACAGCCATTCAGGTTAATGCCGGACCCCCTGAAGCTTATCCCTTTCCAAACCGCTATGAGATAATGACAAGTAATGTCCGATAAAGATCTTAAGTTAAACAAAAGAGGGGGCTTTCCCCATTCTCTTTTCAGTCCGCCAAAACAGCCAAACAGCCAGAAGGAGGGAAAGAATTCTGCTACAGGTTGTGCCGCTTCCGCCCCGATCGCCTGCAAGGTATTGATATAAATAAACAGGATACCCATCACTGGTCCCGACAGCAGCAACGTCCGGACGAGCGGTGTACCATATTCCCGAATTCCTTCCGAATCAATGACACAACTGATCAGTTCTTCGGAAAACACTCCGCAAAGCAAGGTCAGTATCACGCCCATACCCAATCCTGCGAAGCATGACAGACGTATGACTGCCTGAGACGGTCCCACTGTTTCTTTTCTCATATTGAAACAGGCTATGGATATGGTCAGGTGGGAGTCTTTACCCGTCAGCAAGATAACGTAATATGCGTTGCTGCCGTATAACCGATGGCCGTAGCCCATGCCGCACCGGCAATCCTGTAGCCGAGCCATAGGATAAACAAGCGATTGAGTACGATATTCTGTATGGTACCTATCAGTATTCCGTTCAGTGCCTCTGTCGATTTCCCTTTGGCACGGACAAGGTTGCTGAAAGCTGTGGAGACGATGACGAAAGGAGTACTCCACGCTACATACCCGTATTTCAAGAAACACCCTACAGCCGTCTCTATGATTTTTTTTAACAGATTACGGTTTATAATCCTTTTTCATTTTTTACAAAGGTCGTCTTTGGATATTCGGAACATTAATGGGTATTCTCCGTTTGAAAGTGTTTTTGATTTGTAACAAACCACTGAAATAGAGGCGTTCATGGCTAAAGTTGGTTTAAACCTCGGTTTAAACAGATGCCCCCAAACCACGAAAAACCACAAAATAAAAAAGGTAGCTACTTTCGTAACTACCTCATTCAGAGAGCGGAAAACGGGACTCAAACCCGCGACCCCCAGCTTGGAAGGCTAGTGCTCTATCGACTGAGCTATTTCCGCAGACTATTATTTATTCGGCAATTACAAAAGATTCTCTTTTCCTTATTCCGCTTGGTTGACGTTTCGGTTGATGTTTGTGTCAAACCTGACAGGGTTTATATTTTATCTTAATTTTTGCATTTCGCTGTATATTATATATAATAATTCCCCCCGAAGTGCAGAAAGGGGAAACCCTCTTCTAAAGAGGACTTTTCCGACGGTTTTAACTGGTGTCCATAATGCTTGATTTAAATTGAAAACTCCCGGTATTGAGCCGGGAGTGTGAGGTTAAATTTTTAGGAACTATATTACAGTTACCAAATTTATTTTCTTTTCCATATTATCCAGTCTTTAAATTATCATTCCTCACTATTTAAATATCAGAAATGGGGGTAAATTATATTTATTCCTTTTCAATCTTTTCCATCATATGCTGACAATAACAACAATAACCACCATTATCAATAGCAATAAACATTTCTTCCCAAGGAATAGGGACACCACACCGTTGACAGTTTTCTATTACATTTGTATCAATCATTCTGTCAAACACTTTCATTTGTTCAGGAGACAAGACTCCATATCCTTTGCCCAGAACTAATTTTGCAACCCCTAACTCTGTACCTTCTAATCTGCCGGATTCAACAAGCTGTTTTAGGAATTCTTTAAATTCATCTAAAGCACAAATTTTACCATTCATATTATTTTAGTTTTGATATCACCATTCTCAGGACTCATATCAGGAATGGTGATAGGTTAAGATTTTATCTACAATTACATTCCCATCTCTTATAGTCCAGTATTCTCTTATCACAAGTATCAGTTCCGGGATTATCGTTAAAATAAATGTTTCCATCATTTATTGGTAAATCGTTAAAAATCTTGTTCAGGGCACTTGCAGAGAGATTATTATTTCCACAACGTAAATAAGTCAAGGCAGTATTCTTACTTATATCCAATGAAGTTAAGCTATTATTGCCACAATCCAAACTAGTCAAGGCAGTATTCTTACTGACATCTAATGAAGTTAAGCTATTATTACCGCAAGACAGCTTAGTCAATGCAGTATTCTTACTTATATCCAATGAAGTTAAGCTATTATTGCCACAATCCAAACTAGTCAAGGCAGTATTCTTACTGACATCTAATGAAGTTAAGCTATTATTACCGCAAGACAGCTTAGTCAAGGCAGTATTCTTACTGACCTCTAATGAGGTTAGGTTATTGCCATAACATCGTAAGGAAGTCAATGCAGGACACCCACTGACATCTAATGAGGTTATGTGCTTGGTGTAACACCAAAAGCCTCTAATTTTCCCTTTAATTGTAATAATATAAGGATTACTATTAGGATATCTATGACCAATGCCATAGGTTGAAAAAATATTATCACACATCGTTTCCAGATTGGCATTTTCAACATTTCCATCTCCCCAATCAATTGTAATAATGTCTCCCTTATTAAAAGCCCCAATTTGTATTCGCACAGGACTACTAGCAGAATAATCAGTTCTATGAACCAACGTAATTACCCCTTCTTTTCCATCTTCTGATGAATCATCATCTTTTGAACACGCAGTAAAAGCAATGGCACATATAGTAACCAATAAAATGTAAATCTGTTTCATATTAATGTTATTTATATAATTCATTTTCTATTCTTCGTCTTTTTCTTTGTTTTGGGCAATCCATTCTCAAAGTCATACTTCAATGATAGATTTTCTCTCAACTTATTCAATAAAAGATTACCTTTTTCATAAAATTGTTCATATTGTTCTTGCGATATAGTTTGGTTAGCGTGCACTATTTCATTACGAATTTTCCATAAACAATTTTGTTCCTTACTAAAAATCACCTTCAATATTTCAGGCATTTCTTCATTTAATATTTTTAAAAAACCTGTCCATCTTACATCTAAGTTTTTCGGATACGCACCTTTTTCTATGCATCTGGATAATTTCAATCCTGCTTCAATTTGATTCCATAGATTTAAGATGGCATATCCATATTCTTCTTTATTGACAAGATCTTTCATCCTATCAGAAACCTCCAAGTTCAATAATAAAAGTGCTTTTTTCTGTTTAGTTTGCTGTCTCATTGCTTATTTGATAAATTGTATTCTAATTAGCAGGCATTTTATAAACATGAGATGTCTGTGTATTTAGCGTTCCATCTCCCCAGTCTATTTCAAATTGGATAGGTTTCGAACTTCTTGTTTCTGAAAATCTGAGCTCAATTTCTTGAGTTGGTTTAGTAGTTTTTACTTTCAATGTAATTGTATCCATGTCTATAAGTTTTAAGTTTTAAAAATTCCTACTCCCAACGTTTAAAGTATAGGAGTAGAAATGATGAATTATTCTTGCGGAATTTGTGAACATTCTCCGTTTAAAAGTTGGTATTTTGTCGGGTTATAGCCATTGTTATTTAAATAAAAAGTGCCACTCATATTTTGTACTACATTTTGGAGGACACAGAAATCATATAATTTGGGACATGTTGTAATTGATATATCGTTAAGCGATTCAATATTTTTAAGGGCATCTATATTATTTAATGAGCTACAATAATTTATAGTTAATTTGCCTCCCCCTATGTTTGTGAGACTCTCTAAACCTTCAAAAGATGCTAAAGATTTTAAAGAAGAATAAGATTTAGCATTCACCTCAAAATCCCCTCCAATGCTTTTTAAACCACTTAAACTTTTAAAAGAAGATAAAGACTCTAAAGAAGAATAAGATCCAGCAATTACTTTAAAATTCCCTCCGATTGTTTCAAGACTCTCTAAACCTTCAAAAGATGCTAAAGAATTTAAAGAAGAAGAAGATTTAGCATTCACCTCAAAATCCCCTCCAATGCTTTTTAAACCACTTAAACCTTTAAAAGAAGATAAAGAATTTAAAGAAGAAGAAGATTCAGCAATTACTCTAAAATTCCCTCCGATTGTTTCAAGACTCTCTAAACCTTCAAAAGATGCTAAAGATTTTAAAGAAGAAGAATATTTAGCATTCACCTCAAAATCCCCTCCAATGCTTTTTAAACCACTTAAACCTTTAAAAGAAGATAAAGACTCTAAAGAAGAATAAGATCCAGCAATTACTTTAAAATTCCCTCCGATTGTTTCAAGACTCTCTAAACCTTCAAAAGATGCTAAAGATTTTAAAGAAGAAGAAGAAGAAGAAGAAGAAGATTTAGCATTCACCTCAAAATCCCCTCCAATGCTTTTTAAACCACTTAAACCTTTAAAAGAAGATAAAGAATTTAAAGAAGAAGAAGAAGAATAAGAAGAAGATTCAGCAATTACTCTAAAATTCCCTCCGATTGTTTCAAGACTCTCTAATCCTTCTAAAGATGCTAAAGATTTTAAAGAAGAAGAAGAAGAAGAAGAAGAAGATTTAGCATTCACCTCAAAATCCCCTCCAATGCTTTTTAAACCACTTAAACCTTTAAAAGAAGATAAAGAATTTAAAGAAGAAGAAGAAGAAGAATAAGAAGAAGAAGAAGATTCAGCAATTACTCTAAAATTCCCTCCGATTGTTTCAAGACTCTCTAAACCTTCAAAAGATGCTAAAGATTTTAAAGAAGAAGAAGAAGAAGAAGAAGAAGATTTAGCATTCACCTCAAAATCCCCTCCAATGCTTTTTAAACCACTTAAACCTTTAAAAGAAGATAAAGAATTTAAAGAAGAAGAAGAAGAAGAAGAAGAAGAAGATTCAGCAATTACTCTAAAATTCCCTCCGATTGTTTCAAGACTCTCTAAACCTTCAAAAGATGCTAAAGATTTTAAAGAAGAAGAATAAGAAGATTTAGCATTCACCTCAAAATCCCCTCCAATGCTTTTTAAACCACTTAAACCTTTAAAAGAAGATAAAGAATTTAAAGAATAATAATAAGAATAAGAAGATTCAGCAATTACTTTAAAATTCCCTCCGATGGTTCCAAGATTTCGCAATCCTTCAAAAGAAGTCATATCTCCATCCTTAATTATTAGACTATCTGTTATAGTTTTCAAACCGTACAAACCATCCAAAGTGGTCAAGGTTGAACATTCCAATCTCAGTGAACCGTTAATTTCCGTAAGCAGATTGTCCAACTTTTGTAAGGTTGTTATTTCCCCTCCGCTCACAATAACATTCCCTCTAACTTTAGTATAACCTGCTGTCTGGAAATCAATTAAATCCTGTTCTGTTTCAAAAATAATATCTCCTATATAAATCCCTTTTGCAGCCTGAGTCACTTGTACTGTATCAGACAAAGTGCTATTCTTATCTTTTATAAAAATTTGGGCTGAACGTACATCATCGGTCGGGTTGGGTTTTACTTCAAGATTAATCATACTCTTAGTAAGTGCCTTAGATTGCGGCATCTGCTCTATCCATTCTTGTACTGTCTTAGGTATAATTATCTCATAGTCAATATTACTCTGAACCTCAATAGAAATTTGTTCACCTCCTGCGAGTACTTCATATTGTTTTTGAGATAAAATAAGTGCATTTTGTTGTAATTGATTGATATATAAAGTATCACAAAGAGAACTGTTTTTATCTTTTATAAAAACCTGGGCTGAACGATTATCATAAGTAGTATTTTCTTCTATTTCAAAATAAATTTTATCAGTCCGGATAGCTTTTGTTTCGAGTAACTTAATCCAATGCGATGCGGAACTGGGAATAGAAATGGAGTAATCTACATTCGATTTCAATTCCACTTCAATAGATTCTTTTGCAGATGAAATGTTGTAAGTGTCTTTACTCAGGATAAGTGTCCTTGGATCGGCAGTTTGATAAATATGGACTGTATCTTTCAAAGAGTTACCATTAAACACTATATATCCTTCCCGTTTTTCGTATTCCTTGTTTTCTAAAATCGTAAATGTAAAATTCTTTACAGTAATAGCTTTAGTTTCAGGTTCATGTTTTATCCAATTTTGAAATTGGGATGGAATGGAAACCTCATATTGAATATTACTTTTCACTTCAACGGTCACATTTCCACCTTCTTCCGGTATATCGAATTTATCCTTGCTTAAAATAATAGCATCACCATCTTTTTGTGTTACAGTCAGAACTTTTGTTATATTTCCGGCTTTAACTGTCAAGTTCGTATTCCTGTCTTCCATTTCACTGTAAACCCCTACCGTCACAATTATTTTGCTATCACCATTCCCCTGATTCACAGTTGTTTTACACCATTCACTTTCGTTTGTGATAGTCCAATCAGAATTACAATAAATGGTAAATTCTTTCTCTCCTCCCTCTGCCCCAAACACAAGATCTGAAACTGAAATATCAAGCATGACATTAGTTGGGGCATCGGGATTATCAGGATTGTCAGGATCATCGATAGGACCGTCACTTTTACTGCAACTCCAAAGAGTGCAGGATAACATCATTAATAGGTAAAATAGTCTTTTCATAATTGTTATTTATTTGTGGTTTATAAATCAAGATGGATATGTTCTACTGAAAATATTTTGCTAATCGCTAATTCTTTCGAATCTGAATCAGGGAAAAAGTTGGATTTTTTAATGATATTTATAATTTTACTTCTATTTTTTTCTTCTTGAATAATAATGTATTTTATATCCTTAGGACTAAATGAAATAGGAGAAGTTTTAAGTGAGTTTTGATACTCATCTTTCTTTTCCTCAAATGTACTTTTCTTTAATAATTGGCTATTTTTAGGGACAAAACGCCATTCTCGCTCATTATAAAAACATGTATCTTTTGTAAGTTTTCCGTTTCTCCACATTTTTCCATAATATGGTTTTATGTATTTTATTGCTAAATTCTTATTACAGAAATCAAAAAAATTCTTACCGAGTTTTGGCAAAATGTCTTGTATTTGTGGAGATTGATTATGTATATAAATAACAGGCGTTATTCCTACTTTTTGTGCCCATTCTTTGGTAAATCCAATTGCAAATTTCCCATAAGTATTAGTATGTTCATATATTTGAGACAAAGGAATATCGCAAAAACATTTCATAGGAATTACAACATCTCCTTTAAGATAGTCATTAATTTCAAAATGCTCGACACAATATCTTGGGATTAATTTGCCATGTAAAATGTCCTTTAAGAATTTCCTTTGAGAGACAAAATGAAATAAAGTATTTGCACTTATATTCATTTTAATAAAGAGTTTTAGTACCCCAAATTCCCCGGACAGATAAGTTAATAACATAAAAAAGCGTGGGAACTGTCAGTTTATTTTGTAAGAGGTATCGCCAAACACCCGACTAAAAATAAACAACTACCCCACGCAAACCGGATATATATACGAAAAGTAAATATATGGCAAGCATGAGCGTCTGAATCGTTTATCCCTTTAGTCTTGAAAATTGGCGATTTTCTTACAAAGGATAAAGCTGAAACGCTTCTATTTAAAACAACATGTCCGTTGCTAAATTACTCTAACAACGGAACAAATGTAATCAATTAAATCGTTTTATCAAACGCTCATAGGGGTAGTCGTAGGCCAAAAATAAATCTTTATTCACAAATCACCGCATTCATAAAATAATTCCTTCATCCGCAAAGCTGAAATAAGTATCCTCAGAAATAATCAGATGATCCAGGAGCCTTATATCTAAAATCTTACCTGCTCCGACTATTTTCTTCGTCAACTCTTCATCCGGTTTACTGGGATGTAAAACACCTGTCGGATGATTATGTACCAAAATAAAACCTGTTGCGTGTGCCATCAGGGCCGTCTGGTATATAATCCTTACATCGACAAAAGCATGCTCCAAACCTCCCTTCGAGACCTGCGACGAACCGATTATTTGCATGCACGAATTTAATAAAATCATCCAAACTTCTTCATGATGGGACATAAAAGATTTAAAAAATTCTTTGATATAAAGAAAAGCATCACGGGAACACCTTATTTTAGACGATAATCCCAAACTTTTACGGGGTTTATAAACCACCTCCACTTCCTGAAAAAAATGGGTATTGGGTACGATTCCCGCTGTTACCGATCCGTCATAAAAGTTATTTTCCATCATTTTGATTTAAATTTAATGATTAATGAAAGAGAGAAACTGTTTTCAATGGGGTAACCCCAGGGCGTAGGGAAGGGAATAATCCCCGTATATCTGAAATTATATTATAAAATTTTTTTTCTGATCAGGTATTTAAAAAGTACCTTTACCCGGAGCTCCATATTGACAGGTATAAAAAAAGCCTCCCGTTCATTTCCGGACGGAAGGCAAAAAAGAGTATTACGAATATACAGGGAATGACGGATTTTTAGTAGTTAAATATAAAATGCCTGAATTTAAGACGGCTACTATCCGGATATAAAAAAAGGATCCGATCTTTAACACAGATCAGATCCTCCATGAATCAGAGACAGATATGTATTTCTTCCCTCTCTTTATTCTTCAAATAATTATCCATCAACTTACATAAATTCTCCGCCATTCTTTTCAATTCGGCTTCATTGAAGTATTCCACCTCGGTGTGGTAAACTTCTGTGATTTTCCACGGCACAAATGTTGTGGATGTTTTTTTGGGTTTAAGTTCTCGTTTTTTCATAGGTTCATATTTAAAATGCAGAAATTATTTCATAACCCATTTTACGGGTATCGGAAAACTTGATTCTCTTAGTTTCAAATAATAAATTGAAATATTCCACTGCTGTATTATGTTTCTGATCAGGCAGACCGACCTCACGCCTCAAACTATTGATTTTCTGTTCGATTTCTTCACCGCTGATCCTCATTCCGATTTCAAAATTCTGGAGCAATAATTGTCTGTAAAGCCGCATCGTTACATCAGGGCTGTATTTGACCATACAGATATCTCTGGTTCTGTTCATTTTTTCCGTATTTCCCATATTCTCTTCCAGAATATCCCGTATCTTTTCATCAGAAAGACCCAGGTATTTAAATTCTTCGTAATATTCCCGTATTTTCCGGTGTAACGCATTTTTGACTGGCGCATTGAATGCTTCAAAGTTTAATGTTTGAGGCTGGAGGAAGTAGGTATAGAATTGTTCTACAGCGATTTTGATATCCTCTTTTGTATATTTTATCATTTTTTCTTTTTTTAAGTTATTATTTATTACCAAATTAATTTTAACTCCCGAGGTATGTAAACCGATGCCATATTCCGAAAGGACATGTTTCAGGTTAAAAAGATTCCCGTACAGTTCGTTATTGATCTTCTGATAAACGGTATAACTGATCAGGTGGTGGTTGATATAGTATTCAGTATAAATAAACTTCTGAAAAGCAGATGTTTCAAACCACTGATTGAATTTTAATTTCCTGTAGTCGGTATTCCGCATCTTCTCCATTAACTTCACTGTTTCCCGGGTATAGTTATCTGTAAGCGTTTTATTCACCTCCTGCAGCCCGAAGGGATGATCTTCCCCGCATTCACTGTTCACCAGAAAATAAGCTTTCATACCGGGAAGATCCCGGAAACGGTTCATCATTTGCACAATATCGGTATAGGAGTGCTTATTTTTCCCGGGAGCGATGATCAGTTCATAATTGTTCCCTTTTAAATCATAGCCCTGACGGTAAGTGGTGATGATCACTTCCGCATCCAATTCCCCGGTTTGCAAAAGCTGGTCATAATATCCGGTGCTTCCCTCTACCTCTATATCCGTTTCATCCGTTTCTTTTTTGTGTTGCTTAGTCATGGAATTTATAACGGCCAGCTTTACGATCCCTCTGTCACGCAGGCTTTTCTCAAGCAAAGGAAGCTTATCGGATTTATCAAGCAGGGAGATAACAACAGTTTTCCCGTTTTCTCTTAAACCCATGGTCAGTTCCGTTATTCCCCCGATCAGCTCCTTATAGTTTACGACAACTAAATTCCGGACCTGCGGCTCTTTCCGGACAGCCCTGAAAATAGTCATCCCTTCATAAAACGAATCCCGGGAATATAAAGGTGTTCCGGACAGCAATATCACTCTCTTATATCTGCAACCGAAGGTCAGCACCTGCTCAATCGCTTCTTTCTTCCAACTATAATCAGTTATCAGAGAATGGGCTTCATCAATTATCAGGGTTGTATCCCGGTGGATAAATTTAGGAATATGCTGATAAACCGTGATCAGTTGTTCCGCTTCATAACAGGTCCTGTCCTCGGCACAATAAAACGGGAGATCATGCCTCGCTGCCAATCTGCGGCCTAATAATAATGTATCTGTAGTAAATAAGAAAGGAATATTTTTCCTTTTCAGGTAATCTAAAAGATAGTATGATTTCCCGCCTCCTGCCGGACATTCTATGCTTACTTTAAATGAAGAATTGAAATCAAGTTCATCCAATAGCTTCGTTTCTGAAAGATTTCTACTAAAATCATAATCTTTGACAGTCATATTAAAAATGAAATAAAACACACTTCCTGTGTCAATATTCACTGTTGCACTTCGGGGTATTTTTTATATATATAATTACCATGAAGTGCGCCAGGTTTTCAGGGAGCAGAATGGCTCAGGAAGTGTATATAAACCGATATCTTCCCCGAATGATCTGATAAGCTTTATTAATTATATTGTATCTGGGGATTCTGAAAAGAAATGATCTGGTAAAGGTTACAGGAAAGAAAACACTTCCCGTCTTTCATTATCTCTGAAATTTATAAGAGGTGAGTGTCGCAATTAAGAATCATATGAAATGTACCCTGACCGGCAAAATAAAATCCCATCGGATAAAACAATGAGATTCTATTTTGTTGGTGTCAAATGTATATATCTGGAATTATGATTTTAGTATGCGTACCGGAAGGGGGTAATCCACCTCTGTTTTAATGACACAAAGTTACCTACAATTCAGGTCACATCCAAGTGATTTGAGAAATTTATTTTCATAATATTTTATTGTGTTAATGGGTGTTTTTACCGGATTATAGAGGAAACAGGAACGGTTTTCCGGGAATAATCCGGTAAATAAAGCAACGGGTTAATTATCTTCCAATGGTTGTGAAGTTATATATGTTTAATATTTAAATCCTGAAAGTCACCCCCCAGTTAGTGATCACTCATGGGGAAATATACCAAACCTTATATTGGTAACAACACAAGAAAGACAGGTTGAAAGAAGAACCCACTAAAAGCAGGCTCTTCCTTTACAGCTAAGCTACAAGCAAGGGAAGCATTGAATCTACCCGGTCTTTTAATATACTGAAAATGTTACAGACATTACGCGGATCTCCGAGAATATTTTCAACATCACGGGAGGTCAGATTATGTATTGCATTTATTACTTTTCCTATACCGTACTTATCTCCATTTTTACCGGACTTTGTTTTCATTAATTGGGCAATGGCGTCAATCAAATAAGGTCTCTTCAAACATTCTCCTAAATCCAAATTTTGTAATGTTTCTATAATAGTATCCCCAACACTTAAATCATACTTCACATTATCAACCACTTTTCCCTGCCAGGCTTTCACCCAGTCATCAGGAGTTAACAATTTCCCCTGGGTATAGTACTTTATTACAGTATTTACAGGTATTTTCAGATTTTTACTGACTTGATAAACTTTTTGCATAAACTCGTGGTAAGTAGCATAACTAGCAACTATGATTTTTTCTTTACTTCTGAATCCTCTGTCCTGACTATAATTAACCGCCATATAGCGGGCAAAATCCTGTACAGAATTGAAGTCCTTTATTTGTACGTTAGTAAGTACATAAGGATCTTCGCCTTGAAGGACTGCTTGTTCGGACATCTTATATAACCCTATGATCAGGGCCTGGTTTTGAGCAGAACAGACTGGTACATAAACAGGAGTGCCTTTGGGGACAAGGGTTCCATTTAAATACTGTAACGGAATATCGGCTTGATGGAAAATATCTCCTGAAACAAAGTATTTTACAGAATCCTTCTCGTACATTTCATGTTGGTAAAGTTCTTGAACCTGTTTCACCATTTGGGGGACTATTTCAAAATTGACTGTGGAAATAGCAATTGGCAAATCTGTATGTTCAGAGTATTCAGAAGCAAATTGTAATTTTAGTGTCAAAGGATGGGTTCGTAATAGTTTTTTCAGAACCTTTTGGGATTTTTGATATTGTTTCAGATGTTTGTTGCCGTCTTTAGCTTCACCGTTATCTTGCCAGGCAGCTTTCAGGATTCGGATATTTTTTATCTCTTCATTCATATCTAATAATTTTATATCGGAAGATGCTTTCTTCAACATTTGTTTAGAATTACTTTCAGTTAAAATTGTGGTTTTTGTAAGATTTTTCATGGTATTCAATTTTACATCAGTATACAAATTTTTTTCGCTATCAGCTTTTAACTTGCAATCATTTAATATTTCCATATTATTTATAATAATGTTTTGTTAATAAATATCCCCTTCCGCTCCAACTGGCCAAGTTTTCCTTCCGGGGGTGATAACTTACGGCCTCTCAAATTGTTTTCTCCCATTTATTTTCTTGGAGTGTCCTACCTTGTAAGACTCAATTTGTAGCTGCCTTCGTTATCGGTTTGTCATTGATCAATGAACTATGTAACCATCAGAACTCTGGAGTTGCATTTGATTACGATGCAAAAGTAAGGTGGGAAATAAAGGATTAAAAATAGGAAATTCCGGGAGTTGAAGGGGTATTTCCTATGTAATAAGAATCAATAGGTTAGATAGAAAACAGAGTAGAAATTTTTATTTACCAATATTTGGGGAATAACTCACTGAGCGGGGTATCCAGAGTCACTCCTTCAGAATTATATTCCTTATAAGACTTATGGCTAAGAATTTCGTTGGTGACACTTTTAAATTTTCCGTTGGTTTCTTCCCACTTCAGATTATCGGATATTTTTGTGCGGATGGTAGCGATCCAGTCTCTCAGGATCTTTGATTTCTTCCGTTCTTTCTGCCTGATATTAAATTCCTCTTCATCGGGGAGGATCGTGATATAGCCCATTAACGAAAGAAAGCGTGCGATGAACGTACAGATTTTATCTGTTTTCTTACCCTGAGGATCATGGTAAGGCGTCTCTTCCTGTAAGAAGTGGTAAAGCTGGGTGATGATCCGGTTGATGGTATGATCGGATTTTGCTCCCACCCTGGCTTTATATAGGGATAGTTCTGTATGTACCTCTTCAATGGTTTTCTCTTTTAAATAGGTATCGAGGTATTCTTTCAGGTGTTGAAAGAACCAGTTATCTTCATTATCCAGAGCTATTTCTTTATTACCATATACGATTTTTATAGGCTTGGAGGAAACACCCAACTGATCGAAAGGTTTTTGGGCTGTAAATAATTCGTGCATGGATCTAAATAACCGGAGCATATCAGGCCGGACGGACTCCGAGAAATACCAGAATCCATAATCATTGGTTGCCTCGAATAACTTACTGCTGGCAAAATTGTAGCTGTAGAAATCAGGTAATAACCAGATAATGGTATCCTGTCGGTCATCGGTAATCAGGTATTCATCGTTCCGGGTAAAGTCTTCCAATTTAGTGTATAAATCTATGGGATAGTCGATTATTATATCTTTATCCTTGAAAAATTCATATTGATCGGGATGGGGAGATGCTCCTTGTTTGATGTAATAATTCCTATTCGCCTGTATCAGTTCACTGAATTCCCAGCCCGAAGCATCGAAATAGGTGTGTAAAAGGGTATCTATAGCTTTCAGGTCTTTTCCTTCAAAACCAGTTCGTTGATATTCTTCTTCCGCTGCCATGGAGTTTTGTTTTCCCAAAAATAAAAAAAAATGCCCCGAATCTAAAAAGACTCAGGGCTAAATTTAAACAAGATGCTGCATGGCAGTATTGATTTGTTCCTCGTCAAAACTATCAAGATAGATTTGTGTGGTAGTCAAATCGGAGTGCCCCATTAATTCACTGATTAAAGCAATATCGACACCAGAACGTTTTAATATCGTAGCAAATGAATGCCTTGCAACATAGGTTGTCAGATTGTCGCTGATCTCCAATTCCTGTGCCAATTCTTTTAACTCCCGATTAATTTGCGCACAGACCTTATGAATCCGGTTGGCTTTTTGTTGGGGTGTTTTATGAACCCTTGCATCAAAGATCGGGAATAAATAAGCTGCTTTTTTCCGGTGGTAGGCATATTTATCAATGATTTCCTTTGCTTCTTTTCCGATTATTCCTTTCACTTCACCATGGGTTTTCTGTCGAACATAGGAAAGATTTTGTCGGTTGATATTCTCCATTGTCAGATTGGCAATATCTACAAATGGGATGCCTGCACATAAATAGGAAAACTTGAAAATGTCACGGGTTAGCTGACGTATATAGGTTGCGTTGACTGTTTCCGTTGTGATTATTCTCATGATTTCTTCTTTAGATAGGGAACGTTTCCTTGTCTTTGTATTGAATCTGTTGATGTTAAAGGCTTTAAATGGATAAGATTTGGCGGATGTTGCTTTGGCTTCTATTGCTTTATTATATGCACTTCGCAAGGTTCGGAACTGTAAACTGATAGTAGTCTCTTTGTTCTTGTTACTTCGTTGCCATTTTTCATATCGTTTCAGCCAATCAACATCAATATCACTGAATAAGATGTTTAGTTTATTGTGCGTAAAGGCTTTGAGTGAGTTTAATGAGTTAGTATAAATAGATTTATTTCCTGTTTTTCCTGCATCTTTGAAGTTTTGGATCAGTTCCTTATAGAAATCGATAACAGTTTTAGGTTCATACTTCGCTTTTTTATTTTCAACCAATGACGATGCCGTATAGTCTTTTTGCTCCGCATTAAGTTCAAGTATTTCTTTTTGGTATTCGGCTTTCTTGTCAAGAATGATTTTATTTATCAGGTCTTTATTGGGACATTTCGGTTTAGGTTCATTCTTGGTAAAGTCCCAAAGTTGGGGATGAATGGATAAACCGATGCTTACCAGTTTTCTTTTGCCGTCTTTGTGAATTCGTAACATTAATGGACTTTCACCGTTTGATAGTGTCTTGTATTTATAGCAAATAACTGAAATAGAGGCTTTCATACTAAAAAAAATGGTTGATGTCTCGGTTGACGTTGACAGCCCCAAACCACGAAAAACCACAAAATAAAAAAGGTAGCTACTTTCGTAACTACCTCATTCAGAGAGCGGAAAACGGGACTCAAACCCGCGACCCCCAGCTTGGAAGGCTAGTGCTCTATCGACTGAGCTATTTCCGCAAAATGTATTGTTCCTCACACACTAGCCGGACTCACTATGCTTTTTCGATCCGTAATGGGGGGAGGCATAAACAAATTTTAAACTAATAACTATTTCTAATAGCTGTAATTTAAAATTTGTGGGCAGTGATGGATTCGAACCACCGAAGGCTACGCCAGCTGAGTTACAGTCAGCCCCATTTGGCCACTCTGGTAACTGCCCTTGATTGTAAAAGAACTCTTTCTTTTTGCGGGTACAAATGTATGCTTTTTTTCTGTTAACTGCAAAATTTTTGACTCTAAAAATGCGAATAATAAATGAGATTTTTTTTTGAAAGATACTATAATTCTGAGTGTCAGGTTACAAATCGTCTTATTTTTATTTTGTGGTAGGATCGTTTGATTCTTTGCCTGCTTTTATCGTAGGGTAAACCTCCTGGCTTTTTCTCGACAAGCAGTATTTCTACTCAGATGAATTTTTAGAAGAGGCTAATATTGTCAATCTGATTTTCAGACTTTGATAGATAAAAGAAAATCCCCAAAGTTCAATGACCGATCTTTGGGGATTTTCCGATTACTTGTAAGTCAGTTCGATGCTGCGCGTTGTATTGGCCGAATCGTTATATTTGACGATCATTTTTATCGGTTTTTCATAGCCTTCGGTGAGCTTCTGTATGGGGAAAGAAACTGTACCGAAATAGAGTTTATCCCGGGAATCTCCGAAATCATTGTGCCGGAATTCGAAGATGAGACGGTCGTCTTCGGTGGGGCATTGTAATAAATTTACCATATGTGTTTTGCCTGTACTGGGATTCAGATGGGCAGCAAACATAAACTCAAAGTTCAGGAATCCATGAGCGAACCAGGAATTGACGATCTTTACCGGAGCGTTTCCGACACTGTCCAAAATCGTTTCGTCGTACGGAAGAATGGATTTGGTCAGAATTGTGTCGGCATAGACAATCCGGGCATATAAATTCGTATCCTGTTCTTCCAGAATGTTGAATCGTATCCGTAGACGGGTACTGTCGTTCAGTTTTTCAGGATTGAAGTAATATTCCCGGGGATAGAGCAGATAACCATCGTCTAGCTTGACGGTAAACTTTTCGTCGCCTGATTTACTGACCAGGCCATAACCTTCATAATAGGTTTCATAATCATCCTTGCAACCGGTGAAGGAAAAAACAAGGGGGATCAGGATAAGAACGATCCCCGAAGTTAGATTGAAATGTTTATTTTTCATGTTTTTATTTTTAGTTGTTTTCTGTTATAAAGATGAAAACTAACTAAAAAGGTTGCGTGGCCTGAAAGTTAAAATAATTTTTTTCTCAAAGAAAAAATGAACTCTAATCCACCGTCTTTCCGGTTCTTAGCCGTGATTTGGCCTTTGTGAAACAATACGGCATTTTTTACGATGGAGAGGCCCAGACCCGATCCGCCCGTTTTCCGGCTTCTGCCTTGATTCACCCGGTAGAAACGGTCGAAAATACGTTCCAGGTGTTCTTCTTCGATTCCCCGGCCGGTATCGTAGAATGAAAAATAGTAAAATTCGCTGTCTTCCATATAATTGTCGATACCGATCGTGATATTTTCTCCGGCATAGTTGATCGCATTGTCGATCAGGTTCCTGAAAATGGAATAAAGTAGGGTATGGTTACCTTCGATTTCAACTTTCGGGCCGATATGATTGTGAACGACGATGTGATTGTGTTGTAAGGATACTTCCAGGTCGGTGGTCACTTCGTCGATGGTCGTTCGGATATTGATCGTTTCTTTCTCGAATAGGTCGGAGGCTTCTTCGGTCTTGGTGATCAAAGCCACGTCGCGAATTAATTCGGATAAGCGAAGAATTTGAATATAAGCCCTCTCCAGGAAAAATTTCTGCTTGACAGGTTCCAGGTGTTCCTGTTCGAGAATAGTTTCGATGTAGCCGCGGATACTGCTGACCGGAGTTTTTAATTCGTGTGCGATATTATTGGTCATCTCTTGTTTCAGCAGCCTGTTTTTTTCTGCCGAGGTGACGTTGTTCAAAGTAATTTCGTAACTGTTGTCGTAGAAAATAAGTAACCTCACAGCGAAATGTTTCCCGTTTTTGGCAATTTTTCCTTGCCAGATCGGAATCGATTTGGCCTGAGGATTGACCGGTGTGTTCTTTTGCAGAAAAAATTCGGCTTCTTTGAATTCAGGTGCCTGGAAAATATGATCTACATCAAAGGTAGGTTCGTCTAAAATAGTGTTTACATATTGGATGAAATGGGTGTTGGCATATATCTTTTTGTGATCTGCCGAGAAAATACAAATACCTTCATCGGAATGGTGAAAGTGGCGTAACAGTTTTTCCCTTTCCTGATTGAGCTGATCTTTGCTCTTTTTCAGCATCTTGTAGTTGTCGACGATCTTATGACCGATTTCTCCCAGTTCGGTATCGGGGAAATCGATTTTGTCGTAATCCGGTTGGCTGTGTTCGGCCGTGATGATAAATTCGTTCAGGCCGGATACGGCTTTCCCGAAACGATCTGCCAGATATAACAAAGAAATCAGGGTAGTAAAAAACAAGAGCAGAATGAAATAAGTGAAGATTTCGTCAGCTTTCAGGATATTCTGTACCTGATCGGTATAAGGTAGAGCTACCCGTACGAAATAGTTGTTGAAAAGGCGGGCATCGTAATAATAATCGATACCGGTAGTCTCCGATTTACGAATATTCGTACCGTTGCTTTGGGTTAATGCTTGTGCTATTTCCGGTCGGGACAAGTGATTTTCTACCGTTTCTTCCTCGTCGATATCGTTGTCGTAAAGCACTTTTCCCTGGCGGTCGATAATGCTTACCCGTAATCCTCGGGGGAGTAAGGGAAGCAAATTATTTAACGAATCCAGCCGTTTATCTGCGATCAGACGGTGACTATCGACATAGTTGGCGATGATTTCTGCATAAGCATTGAGACTGGCTTTGAAGTTCTCTGACTTATACATTTTCTCCCTGTTCTGTTGCACTGCAACGATGATGACTGTAAATATGGTAAATACAATCAGAAAATACAGGAAAATCTTCTTTTTATAAGTAAAGTGCATAAAAAAGTAAAAAGTAAAAGGTTAAAGGTAAAAAGCTAAAAAAAAGCTATAAGCTAAAGGCTGAAAGCTGAAAATTGTGGACCAGGAGTTGAAGGCTTTTAGCTTAAAGCCTTTAGCCTTTTCAGCATTCCAGGCAGTAACCGTACCCCGAACGGTTGGCGATATGTTTACCGAAAGCTCCGAGTTTTTTTCTGAGCCGGGTGATGTGGACGTCTACCGTTCTCTCCAATACATAGCCGTCTTCTTGCCAGGCTTTGCCCAGAATATCTTCCCGTGAAAAGACCCGGTTGGGAGCTTTGGCCATCATACTGAGTATTTCGAATTCTTTTTTGGTTAAAAGGATCTGCTGCTCATTGAGGTATACGGTCTTGCTGTTGAGGTCCAGAGTGAGTTCTCCGATTTCGATCGTTTTCTTTTTTTCCGGTAGTGCGATATTACCGGCCCTTTTCAATACTGCTTTTACCCGGGCGGCAACTTCTTTGATCGAGAAGGGTTTGGCGATATAATCGTCTCCGCCGATACTGAATCCGGTCAACATATCGTTTTCGGTATCCTTAGCGGTCAGGAAGATGATCGGGGTATTCATATGCATTTCTTTGCGGACTTTTTCGGCCATTTTGAATCCGGACATACCTTCCATCATGACATCCAGTAGAATTAGTTCATGTTCATCGGTCAGCAGTTTTAAGGCTTCTTCGGCTGAATTTGCGATGTCTACTGCAAAACCTTCACTTTCCAGATTGAATTGAAGGATTTCACATAAATCTTCTTCATCGTCGACTACTAATATTTTATTCCGTTCCATATATTTTGTCATTCAAAATCGTTCATTATTCTTTTCTCATTTTTTAACCTTCACTTCCTGCCAGTAGCAGGTCTTCGTCCGGTTTCGGCCAATGTTTGATATTCTTTCCTTCGATCAGGTAAATAGCGGCTTCTGCAATATTGGTCGCATTATCTCCGATCCGCTCGATGTTATAGGCCATGCTGTTGATGCATAGGGCATCCGTTACTTCTTGTTGCGATAATATCTTATCGAAACATTGTGTCGGGAGATGCTGGCCGATAAAATGATGCAGTTCGTCGACCTGGTCATCCGTCTCGATCGTTTCTTTCGCTAACTGGATATCCTCACATGTAAAAGCAAATATAGCATTTTGTGTCATACTTTCAGTGAGTGAGAGCATCTTTAGTAAATCCTTTTTATAGGTTGTGAACAGACAGTCGTCGACTGCTATTTTTTTCATGAAATGGGAAACATTCAGAATCAGATCTCCGATCCGTTCGAGATAAGCGGTCATATCGTAGTAAGAGATGATCATCCTCAGATTCGTGGCCCGCGGACTGTAAAGCACGATCATATTGATCACTTCGTTGCGGATTTTGACCTCTATACTGTCGATGATCCGTTCGTTATTGTTGATCTCTGTATATATCTCCTCTTTGTGGTTGTCGTCCATTAATTGCTTGGTCAGATTCAGCTGGCGGATGACAATCTTTGCTAATACCTGAAAATCTTCGGTTATCCGGCTGAATACTTTTTCTTTTAAAGTTGGCATAATAGGAATTATTTTTTTTGTTTTTTACATCGGTTTATCCGAATTGTCCGGTCAGATATTCTTCGGTCCGTTTATCCCGGGGATTGGTAAACATAATCCGGGTTTTGTCGTATTCGATCAGTTCGCCGAGATACATAAACATCGAATAGTCTGAAATACGGGCAGCTTGCGACATGTTGTGGGTGACGATGATAATGGTAAATTCTTTTTTCAGCTCGAGTAACAATTCTTCGATCCGGTTGGTGGCGATAGGATCGAGGGCGGAGGTCGGCTCGTCCATCAGTAATACTTCCGGTTTTAAGGCCAGGGCCCGTGCAATGCATAGCCGCTGTTGCTGACCTCCTGATAAGAAAGTGCCTTTCTTGAACAGAGCGTCTTTCACTTCATTCCACAGCCCGACGTTGGTCAGACAAGTCTCTACAATTTCTTCTTTTTCTTTTTTCTTCAGGCGGATGCCATTGAGTTTGTAACCGGCGATCACATTATCGAAAATACTCATAGTGGGAAAAGGATTAGGGCGCTGAAATACCATGCCCGCCATACGCCTGACCTCCATGGGGTTCATCTTTAAAATGTTGCGGTTGTCCATCAGAATTTCTCCGCTGATCCTGATGTCCGGATATAATTCGTGCATGCGGTTGATGGCACGCAATAAGGTACTTTTGCCACATCCCGAGGGCCCCATAATGGCTGTGATCCGATTCTTTTTAATATCGGCATTGACATGATTGACGGCATTTTTCCCGGGAGTATAGGAAATACTGACATTTTTAAATTGTAATATCGGATGATCTATTTGCATGATGTAGTAGGACTGTTATAAATTAAATTTTCCATTTCCGGGCGACATTTTTAGCGATGATGTTCATCACCAGAATTAATAGTAATAGAAATAAAGAACAACTCCAGATCATATCGGCCAGGTTCGGGTCGTTATAAAATTCCCAGATGAGCAAGGGGACTGCACTGGTCGGATCCAGAATATCCCAGTTGATCGCTGTACTACCGAGGGCGGTTAGCATCAGGGGGGCTGTTTCGCCCATCACTCTCGACACGGCTAGTAAAGTACCGGTGAACAGTCCGCCGAAAGCTGAGGGAACCAGGACTTTCAGGATAACACTCGTATAGGAGGCTCCTAGCGCAAGACCGGCTTCTTTGAGGCTTGTCGGGAGAAGTTTCAGGGTCTCTTCTGTCGAGCGTATGATTAAGGGTAACATCATAATAGCCAGAGCGACACTACCTGCCAAAGCGGAATAACTACTCAAAGGAACGACAACCCAGGCATAAGCGATGATACCGATGACGATCGACGGCGTGCCTTGCAGGAGGTCGGTCAGAAAACGGATCACATGAGAAAATAAGGTTTTGGGTTTTTCCGATAAGTAAATTCCACCCATAATACCGGTCGGGATAGCGATAACGGAGGCCAGTACCACCATAAGTAATGTGCCTGTGATTCCATTGGCGATTCCTCCGGGAATGATTTCTCCGTTGATTTTCGCTAACATGGCATCCAGGGTACTGGGGGCTGTCTCGGTGAAGAAATTCAGGTTGATCTGTTTGTATCCTTTCCGGACCACTTCCCAGATGATGACTACTAACGGGACGGCCGTTAAAGCAGAGAACAGGCAAACCAGCCAGAAAAATATCCTGTCCTTGGCTTTGCGCCAGCCTGAATGATAAGATGTAATAGGGCGTTGTATCATGTCAGCTTAATTTTTTCATAATCATCTTACCGATGAAATTGATGATAGCGGTGATGAGGAATAGCAATAGACCGATAGCGATCAGGGAACTGAGTTTCAGGCCGTCGGCTTCTCCGAACTGGTTGGCGATGACACTGGCCATCGTGTTGCCGGTAGAAGTGAAAGACGTAGGCAGGATATTGGTATTGCCGATCAGCATCGTGACTGCCATCGTCTCTCCCAATGCTCTTCCTAAGGCCAGGATATAACTGGCGAATATTCCGGAACCTGCGACCGGGAAAATCACCCGCCGGATCACATCCAGACGTGTACCTCCCAAGCTGTAGGCCCCTTCTTTCAATTCTTTGGGAACCATAGAGATAAACTCGGCACTCAGTGAAGAGGCATAAGGGATGATCATGACGGCTAATACGACCGCTGCGGTGAATATGCCGAACCCCTGTTCCGACAGCTGTAAATCGACCATGAAGGGGCGGAGGGTATAAAATCCCCACAAACCGTACACAATCGAAGGGATACCGGCCAGCAGGTCGATGACCGAACCGATGATCGTGGCTGCCCGGGTACCCCGGAAATATTCGCCGGTGAATAAAGCCACAGGTAAAGAAAACGGAATACAAAATACCAGGGCTAAAAATGAGGTCATAATGGTTCCCGTGATGAATGCCAAGGCGCCATATTGCTCATTACCGGGCCGGGGATCCCATTCTACGGAAGAAATGAAATGAAAGAATCCGAATTTTTCAAAGGCCGGTACTGCCCCGCTTACGAGGGAATAGACCATTCCCCCACAAATCAGCAGAACCAATAAAGAGCAGAGAAATAACAGCCGTTTGAAAATATAATCACGCATATTATTTTAGGATTGGTTGACCGTTATAAGTGATGGTTTTCAGGATTTGTTTGGCATTTTTCACTGTCGAAGCCGGCAGGGGAGAATAATGTACTTTTGTCGTTATATCCTGGGCTTCCGGATTCGTTAACCAATTCAGCAGCTCCACCGTAGCTTGGGCCAGGGGTTCAGGCCGGTTTTTATAGGCTTGTTCCTGATAAAGGAGAATCCAGGTAAAGCAGCTGATCGGATAGGCATCGGCTACCGGCGAGTCGGTGATCATGGTGCGGGTATCGGCCGGCATTTCGATATCTGCGGCAGCAGAGATACTTTCGGTTGTGGGGGCTACAAAATTTCCGGCCTTGTTTTGCAGTTTGGCTACCGGTATTTTCAAGGCAAAAGCGTATTCCGAACCGATATAACCGATCGCCCCCGGAGTTTGACTGATTGTCCCGGCTACGCCTGGATTTCCCTTGGCGGCAATACCTACCGGCCATTTCAATGCTTTTCCGGTTCCGATATTTTCTGCCCACGGAGCACTGATCTTTGTCAGGTAATCACTGAAGACATAGGTGGTACCACTACCGTCGGAGCGATATACCGGGCTGACCGCTTTGTCGGGAAGGGTAACTCCCGGATTTACTTGTTGAATACGGGGATCGTTCCAACGGGTGATTTTGCCTAGGAAGATGTCGGCGATCATGTCACCTGTCAATTGCAGCTCTTTTACTTCGGGTAGGTTGTAAGCCATGACGACAGCACCCATACAAGTCGGGATATGTACAACCGGGGCCGGCATTTCCGCCATTTCTGCTTCAGAAAGATAAGCATCGCTGCCTGCAAAATCTACGATCCGGTCTTTCAGGCTGCGTATACCTCCACCGCTGCCGATTCCGCCGTAGGTCACCGATACCCCGGTAGAATCTTTATAGGTTTTAAAAGCCAGATTGTAATAGGGGAGCGGGAAAGTGGCTCCTGCTGCTGTCAGATCTATATTACTTTTGTGGTCCGAGGTCTTCTTCTTTGAATGGCCACAAGCTGCCAGGCTGAGTGCTAATGCGATAATGATTAACTTATTCATGTCTTTGACGATTAGTTTTTTACAATGCAATATTAATAAGTGGTTGCTACACCAGTGTTACAATATTATTACGATTTTGTTACAGTATTTCGGATAAAATTCCACTTAACCGGATTGTAATCCGGGACGATGGAAGAGCTTACTGTAAATGTACGGATGACTATTGCCGGGGAGCGAAATTTCTTTTTACTTTGTGGCGATATGTTTTTATTGGTAAGCGAACGAAATGGAAGACAAGAAGAAAGAAAAATTGTTTATGCGGGATTTTTTCCGGAAGGCGGGAAAAGCCATTTATGATTATGAGCTGATCGAACCGGGTGATAGAATATTGGTCGGAGTCTCCGGAGGAAAGGATTCTTTGGCTTTATTGGAAGTATTGGCATTGCGGGCCCGTGATCCGAAACAAAATTATACGGTTGTGGCTGCTCATATTGCTGTGGAAAATGTCGCTTACGAAGTCGACGGTGAGTATGTAAGGCAATTTTGTGAACAGCTGGGAGTAGAGTTTATACATCGTACGATTGCTACTGCCGTAAAAGAAGATTCCGGTAAACCGGTCTGTTTTGTGTGTTCGTGGAATCGCCGGAAGACCTTGTTCGGGATTGCGAAAGAATACGGATGTAATAAATTGGCCTTGGGACACCACCGGGACGATGCCATCGAGAGTCTGCTGATGAGTATGATGTTTAACGGTACGATTGCCAGTATGCCACCGAAGTTGGCTATGTTCGATCGTACGTTTACCCTGATCCGTCCTTTTATCTATCTTACCGATGAAGAAACTACCCGGTATGCTGCCTACCGGAATTTTAAAAAGCAGAAAAAGAATTGTCCTCATGAACGAGCGACGAACCGTCATGCCGTAGCTGAAATTATCCGACAGATGGAAGCTTTATCTCCCCACGTAAAAGGCAACCTCTTTGCGGCGATGAAAAATATCCAATCCGAATACTTACCCTAAGAAAGGTAAAAAGTAAAAGGTAAAATGGAGAGAAATCCATCTTTTACCTTATACTTTATACCTTTTACCTTTCCTCCTTTTATTCGATGACCTGTAGTTTGTCTCCGGCCTTTTCGATGATGGTGCGGAGGTACCATTCGGGTAGTTGCGGTTGTTCTACTTTAGGATTTTTTTCGCCCGGGACCGCAGTTTTGATATTACCATCCATATAGCGGCAGAAAAGATAACCGTAGAAATCTCTCCAGGTGTCTACCAGGTGGTTACCGGTATTGCAGGAGAAATCGGTCAGGAATTCTATTGCTGCTGCACGATCTTTGTCGAATAGTGCTTTAGCTCCGGAGTCTATTCCTTCGACAAACGTTTTGTATTGGGATTCCAAAGCCTTTTGTTTTTCCCGGATTTCCGGATGAATAGCATTATAACGGGTATAAGCGAAATTAGTCACCTGATTGAAAACCCAGAAAGCTGCCTGATCGGTGAATTCCATCATGCTGCCGTTGCCGACTGCATAAGCGTGAGGAACACGGGTGGAGCAGGAATACATGGGGAAATACACGGTACTGGCAGCGTCGTCAACACCGAACCAAAGGATACCGCCTACTGCATCCGGCAACCAACTGCGGCTTTGTGATACAAAGGTAAAACCGGTTTGTTGGGTGGCTGTGGCCCGTTCGTGAACATATTCTTTACCATCGACTTCGAAACTCATCGGCCGCCATCTGTAAGGGCATTCGTAGGGACCGGCTCCCGGATCTTTACTCATATCCAGTTCGGTGCCTTCGAGGTGATCACGCATAAAATCCATGACTTCCAGTACATCCACTTTCCGGTTCGGTTTAACCCACAGGGGCATCCGGTTTGTCGCATAGCCTTTACCGTCACGTTCGATTTTCCCTTTGGCATAGTTCCAGTACTGAGCCATATCGGGATTTACAGCATTGAAGAACGCCCATACCCGGATTTCACAGGCACGGGCACCACTGAAATCTACCGGAGCATAAGTATCGGAAAAACTGAAATCGGCATTTTTCCCGTCCTGGGGATAAAGGCCTTTTTGTTTGGCAAAAGAAATCACATCTTTTGCATATACCGTTGTAATTTCTTTATCATAGATTTTTTTCATCTGGTCGGATGAAATGGAAGTTTTTCCTTCCAGGGGGAAGGTGGTGATCCGTGCCTGGTTGGCATGTGCACAAACATAACCGTCGGGGACCATCCGGGCCACCCATACCGCTCCTTTTTCGCCTTCGCCTTTACCGATCATTTCGAGAATCCATACTTCATCAGGATCACTGATGGAGAAAGATTCGCCTGAACTGGCATAACCGTATCGCTCTACCAGATCGGTCATCACGACAATGGCTTCCCGGGCATTTTTAGCGCGTTGCAGGGTGATATAGATCAGACTTCCGTAGTCGATAATAGCTCCCGGCTGACTTTCCAGTTCTTTACGTCCGCCGTATGTCGTTTCACCGATAGCCAATTGATATTCGTTCATATTACCGATTACGTTGTAAGTCTGGGCAGCCTGCGGGATTTTACCCATATATTTACCGGTATCCCATTCATAGATATCCATCATCGTTCCGGCAGGCCAGGTACCGGCAGGCCAATGATAAAGTTCCCCATACAATACGTGAGAGTCGGCCGAATAGGTGATCATCGTCGATCCGTCCTGAGTGGCTCCCCGGGTGAGTAAGAAATTAGTACAAGCAGAAACTTTGATAAAAGTTATCGCTATAAGAAATAAACTAGCACAACAAATTTTGAACATACGATTTAGATTAAGGAAATGTTATAGTTTACGATTTAGATTTTCCGTTTTCCAATGGCCACTACAGCTGTTATGGGCTGTAGCGGTATCGTTTACCGAATCCGGTCGAACGATTTCAGTAAGGTGATATCTTTCACAATTCCCCGGATAGCCAGCCACGTGAAGATCACACCGATCAGTGGAAAGATAAAACTGATATCGGCAAACCATTCGGCATTGAGTTCGTTGCTACGTTGACGCACTTGTAGCCACATCAGGACGATTAACCCCAATTGAAGCACAATATTGACAATACAAAGACGCAATTGCAGAAATAGAGTCGGTTTCACCGTCTTGGATTTTTTGTGATGAATGAAAATAGTGACTACTGCCAATGTGGTAATAAGGGCATTCAGGATCAATGACATCCAGTTCCAGGTGATGAATACACACGGACTTCCGGCCTGTACCACTTTTGTCGTATAAAACGCATAGGTAAAATTATTCGGAACTACAATGGAAGCAACCGGCATAAAAAATAACAGCCCGGTCACAATTGCTGTACAAAGCAAAAAAAGAGATTGAATACGTTGAATCATAATATAAAGTAAAAAATGAAATGCTAAATACTAAAAGCAAAAGGCTTATAGCCTATAGCTTTTAGCTTAATTTTTCCAGGGTATAGCGGATCAGTTTATTCATATAGCTGTGGTAATCGGCGGAGGCATCTCCGTTTATCCGGTTGGCGATGATCAGGCAGATGGTGGCGGCCCGATGCCCCAAAAGGTTACAAAGGCCTGTGATAGCTGCACTTTCCATTTCATAGTTGGTCACTTTGTAGCCTTCGTAGCGGAAAGCGGTGATCCGGTCGTTGATTCCCGGCATGGCTAGCGGCAGACGCAGGACACGTCCTTGCGGGCCGTAAAATCCGACTGCTGTCAGGGTAACTCCTTTGATGGTGTGTTCTTCGTCATACAGGCGGTCTGCTAATCCGGGATCGGCATTGACTACATAAGGGCGGGCTGCAGAGGGGGTCCATCGGCAATGCCGGATAAAAGCTTCTTCGAACGGATGGTCGCAAACCGATTCGTTGTTTGCATAAAACCTCAATACCCCGTCGCAGCCGATGCTTTTTTCCGAGATGACAAAAGAATCTACCGGAATGTCGGCTTGTACCGAACCGGAAGTACCGATACGGACGATATTCAGGGTACGGCCGATCGCTTTTATTTCTTTGGTTTTCAAATCGATATGGGCCAGAGCATCCAATTCGTTGATAACGATATCGATATTATCCGGACCGATACCGGTGGAAATCACGGAAAGCCGGTGACCCCGGTAACTGCCGGTGATGGTGTAAAATTCGCGGTTACTTTTTTTCAACTCGATTTGTTGAAAATGGGAGGCGATGGTTTCCACCCGTCCCGGGTCACCGACCAGAATGATGTCGTCGGCAAGGTCCTCCGGAAGTAAATGCAGATGGAAAATACTGCCGTCCTCATTGGTAATCAGTTCTGAAGATTTTATAGAGGCCATATTGTTTTTCTTTATGCTTTAAACGCAGTCAAATTTAACGATGTTTGGTTTATTAACCAAATAATCCGGTTCTTTATTCTCCTTGCAGCTTATAGTACCCCCCGTGTTTGTTCTCGATGCTTAGCGCGGGATCTTCACTCAGTTCCTGGCGGCACCACTTTTTAAGAAAGAAAAACGATGTAAATCCCTGAATTTCAAAGAGATTCGGGGATTTTTCTTTTCCAAGAATAGGCAAAATTAGTGGGATTAGAGCAAACTATACGTCCTTATTCAAGGGACTGTTTTCAAAAGCCCGAAATGTTCCACTGCGAGGTATTTACTTCATTCTTTTACAGTCTGTTGCGCTATTTTACATAACAGGGTTCTCGGTTCGATTTCCTAACTTTGTATCATTAAAAATTGAGCCGTATGGAAAGAAAAAGATTCAGCGTGTTGTTCTTCATCAAGCGTAGCAAACTGTTAAAAAACGGGGAAGCACCCGTGCGTGTGCGTGTCACTTATGACCGCCTATACGTGGAACTTCAACTAAAGCGGAGCGTAAAAGTCCCACTCTGGTCGCAGGAAAAAGAGAAATCGACAGGCAAAGACCGAAACTCCGTAGAACTTAACCATTACATTGACGCCTTGCGTGTGAAATTCTATCAGATTTACCAAGACTTGGAACTGGAGGGAAAGATTATCTCCGCACGTGCCATAGTGAACCGCTATCAGGGAAAGGACGAAACTTTCAAGACATTATACAATGTGTTCAAGGAGCATAACGACAACTGCCGGAAGCTAATCGGGACGGACTATGCCGACATCACCGTAAGACGTTACGATAACTGCCTTAAATATCTCATGGAACTGGTTAAACGTGACTACAAGATAGATGATATACTACTACGTGAGGTAAACGGGGAACTGGTGCGTAAATTCGATTTATACCTAAAGACAGAAAAGCATTGCGCACAAAATACCGTTATCCGGTACATGAAATGCTTCAAAAAAGTGATAAACCTTGCCATTGCCAACGAGTGGCTGACAAAGAACCCATTTGCCGGAATCAAGTTTCACGAGGTAGAGGTAAACAAACAGTTCCTAAGCCAATCCGAGATAAACCGGATATGGCAGAAAGAGTTCAAGATTGAACGGCTGGAACTGGTACGGGATGTTTTTATCTTTTGCGTATATACCGGGCTGGCATTCATAGACGTGTATAATCTGCACCCCGAACATATTTCCGAGGACGGCAACGGTAATCTGTGGATAGTGAAACCCCGTGAAAAGACAAATAACCTTTGTAACATCCCGCTTTTGAGCATTCCCAAACAAATACTTGAAAAGTACAAGGATAACCCCTACTGCATGGATAAAGGAACTTTATTACCCGTTCCCTGCAATCAGAAGATGAACAGCTACCTGAAAGAGATTGCCGACCTGTGCGGTATCAAAAAGAACCTGACCACGCACACAGCCCGCCATAGTTTCGCATCGGTTATCGCACTGGCTAACAACGTGTCACTGCCGAATGTGGCTAAAATGCTGGGGCATTCATCCACCCGAATGACACAACATTATGCAAAGGTGTTAGACCAAACGATATTAAGGGATATGCAAGCCGTCGAGGAACAGCTTGCACTCTAAACATCCAAAGGGGAAGAAGAACTATTATTCATCTTCTTCCCCCCCTCTATCTTTTTGAACACAAATTATCACTATTAGCCAATCCTTTAGGACTGAAAGAACAATGCTGCCACCTTGGAATCTCCCTTTTTTCTGTATAATATTCTTCTATAAAAGATTTTAATTCTTGTACATCATCAAAACCAATAGCGCATTTCATTTTTTCAAAATATTTCTTAGATTGAGCTCTAAAAAAAATTTCCATTGGTTTTCTTCTATATTCCGAATATATCAATGTTTGAGGATACCATTTTCTCCAATCATTGTGTATTAAATGTTCCGCCCTCAAAAAAAGCACAAAATCAGCTTGCATCAAATCAGAAAAATCAATACTCAAATGTTTTGCTCTTTCTTTTATTATATCTGCAAACAAAGACAATTTCCGGCAATTTAGCCGCCTATTTCTATAATCTAATGACTTCAAATAATTATAGAATATCAAATACCCCTCTACATCATAGCCATAACTATCTTCACTTCCCATATATTGTTTATCTAAAAACTCATCCAAATCTATAAATTTTTCATATTTCAATAGTATAGCGACATAGTACAAAAACAGTTCATAAGCTATAAACTTGAAGACATCAAACTCATGTTCATAAAAGCTACCAGTTCCATGTTTTTTAAAATAAGGTATTAATTTTTCAAAGAAATGATAGAATTTATCAATTTTTATATCATCAGAGTATTGGCAAACAGAAATGCAAATTTGAATAAATTCATTACGATAAGGTATAAAAGCATCTATTTTCTCAATCAGCTTATCGTCATATTCTTCTGGTTTACAATCTATTCTCAAAGCTTCAATATTTGTTGAGAGGGTAACCAAATACTCTTCAATTGCACCATTTACATACGGTTTTGCTTCTTTCAATCCCAATAGCACCCTTTTAGATAGAAATGAGGTTCCCAAAGCAATATCATCTCTTTCATTAAGAAATGCAGGTTGTTTCCCTATAGGAGGACGTTTGTATAAAGGTTTATCATATATCCAACGAAGTAATTTTTCAAAACTATCTGCATAATTTTCTGGCTCACAAAAATCTATATAGATTCTTGATTTGTAATATACTGGCAGATAAGCTTCACCAGTTTCATCTCGTTCAACGACAGCAGCAACAAATTTTTCTTGTTGCCTATTTTTATAAACTTCAGCAGAAATTATTTGTGTTTCAGTACCAACGCCCCCATCTCTTCCATTCGCTTTATCTGCATATTTCTTATCAGAAATAATTAAAACCTTTTGAATTTCTGTATCACTAACCATTTTTTCCATAAAAGAATAGGAATCTTGTCCTTCTTTCAAGTCCCATTTATCAATTACAACATGAACTCCATTTTCGACTAATTCTTTTGCAAGGTTAAGCACCCAAGTTTCATGGTCTTGGTTAGTCCAACTATATGAAATAAATAATTTGATTGAATTTCCCATAAATACTACAAAGTTAAATAGAAGCAAAGATACAAATTCAATTAAATATATTTAGAAGTACAAGGTTAAACTTTTGAATAATCAAAGCCCGCAACACAGTTTTCAAGAAACCGTGATTGCAGGCTTTCAACCAAACAATATAGAAAACAAGACAGCTATATTTCAATACTTCAATCTTTCAAGGAAGCAAGACAGCAATAAAACAAGATTCCATGTTTTCAAGATTTCATTTCTGATAGAACCTTTCCAACAAATCCATGATGTCACTTTCCCGGTAGATGATTTTTCCCGGAAGCTGCACGTACCCCAGCAGCCCCGTGTCCCTGTAATCCTGCAAAGTCCGTTTGCTGATGCAAAGCCGCTCGCATACTTCCTCGCCCGTCAGGTAGTGTTCACCGTTCAATACCGGGCGATAGTTCATTACCACGTACTCCACGTTTTCCAGCACCCTGTCAAGGGAGGAAAACAGTACCAGTGTAGTATCGGAATCTTTCGTTATCAAATCCATATGCCTACTTTTTAGAATTGTCCCTTACTTGGTTGAGCAGAAATGTTTCCACGTCCGAAGCCTTGTAGTAAATCTTATTGTTTATCTGCGAATAAGGCAATTTTCCCGTATCACGGTAAGTCTGCATCGTCCGGGCTGAAACATTCAGCAAACGGCAGGTTTCGCAGTTATCCAGCCACTTGTCACGCTTCCTGCGTAAAGGTACGCAGAGCGCATCCACACGCCCCACAAAGTTTTCAAACCTCTGTTTCCAAAGTTCAAAGGTTCTCTTTTCAATCGTCACTATTTCCATAACCGATATATTTATTATTGTCAATACTCCGTTTTTCTTCACTGGTGCAAATATATAAGACTGAATGACAGGTTGTTTCTTCCTGTCCGCAAATGACCTTACGTGTCCGAAAATGTCCACCACTGCCCCAAGCGAACAGGAAAGAAACAATAAGAGAACAGAAATCCCGGTTTCCCCCACTTTCTAAATAAGTAAGGTAATGAACACAAAGCCGTTTTCTATTTACCGACATTAATTTGGCGCAGAGCGCAGCAAAGCGATTCCAAACGGCTGACGCTTTGTTTTTTACCGATTTTTCTTATTTTATTTGTGGTGCTAATTCAAAAATTAAGCACTCATGAATAATCCTTTCGAAGAAATTTTCAAGCGGCTGGAGAACATCGAAAAGATGATTGCCCCGGTCATGGGCGCACAGCCCGAAGAACGGCAGGACGGAAAAGAGCCTGTGTTAGTCAAAATATCCGTTGCCAGCGGCATAACCGGGTATTCGGTCAATTACCTGTACCACTTAGCCAGCAAGGGGATGATACCGTGTGTCAAGCGTAGGCGTACCCTGCGTTTCGACATGGAGGAACTCAAAAAGTGGATGCAGCAGCAGTATGTCCCGGCTTCTAACAGACTTCCCGATGAAAAAGAAAAGAAGTGATGATACACGGCATATCGAGGGCTGGCAGTCTAAGAACGAGCGCATCGAAAGCCTGTTGAACATCCTGTACGATTTCCGGTTCAATACCGTAAAGAGCCGGACGGAATACCGGGCTGCAAGTTCTGCGGACTTGTACCAGCCCGTTACAAAATTTGCCCTGAACACTTTCAGGCGCAGACTGGACGCAACGGCTGACATTTCCACCTCTACCGACAACATCCGCATGATACTGGAAAGCGATTTCGCAAGAAAGGCTCACCCCATACAGGAGTATTTCAACGCCCTGCCCTTGCTGAATCCTGCCGAACACGGATATATCGGCAAACTCCTGAACACGGTACAGGTAGCCAACCCCGGCAAATGGGAGGAATATTTCACGAAATGGCTTATCGGTGTGGTAGCCAACGCGATGAACGACACGGGATGTCAGAACCATACCTGTCTGGTATTGACCGGGGACAAGCAGGGACAGTTCAAATCGTGGTGGCTGGACAACCTTTGCCCGACACCGCTTAAGAATTACCTGTTTACCGGGAAGATAGACCCGCAGGGCAAAGACATCCTGACACTGATAGCCGAATACCTGTTCATCAACATTGACGACCAGCTAAAGGAACTCAACAAGCAGAACGAGAACGCCTTGAAGAACCTTATCACTACCCCGGCAGTGAAATACCGCAGACCGTATGATGTTTACATAGAGGAATACCCCCACCTTGCCAGCTTCATGGCTTCGGTGAACGGCAACGAGTTCCTGACCGACCCGACAGGCAGCAGGCGTTTTTTGCCCTTTGAAGTATTGTACATAGACAAGCCCACGGCAGAAAGTATTCACATGGATAACGTCTATTCCGAAATCATGTACCTGTACCGTCAGGGTGTACGCTATTGGTTCAATGATGCGGAGATTGAAGAACTGCACCTGACAAATGCGGAATTTGAGGTGCAGACAATCGAGTTTGAAATGCTGATGCAATACTTTGAACAACCGACAGCAGAGGAGGAAAGGAACTGTTTCATGACTACCGCACAGATACTCGCACACCTACGCAATATATCCCCTGTTCAGTTATCCGAAAAAAGATTGGGGGAATCATTGCGGAAAATCGGTTTCAAACGGGTGCAAAAGCGCATAAACAACAACTATTATCCCGTATATGGGTACAGGATAAAGCCTGTTTCGGCTTCCCGTACAGGGGATGATTACGGGTAAAACCGGGATGTAGTAGCTTCTACATACTGTTTGAGATATAGATAACAATTTAATAAACAACAGTTTAACAATTATGTAGTATGAAGTAAGATAGAATCCCAAACTTTCGGAAAATCCGGGAAAAAGAAAAAACGGCAATATAATATATAGGATATATTTATTCCTTTTTTAAAGGATAAATAATTACTATGTTACTACATGTACTACAAACCATTGAAAAAGAAACAGATAGATGTAGTAGTGTCCCGTGCTTCTTCTTACTCGCTTCTTGCTTCATTATTACTATCGTTAAATTTAAAAATAAAAATCATGACCTATAAGGAAGCCAACAATATCAGTATCAAAGATTACCTGAACTCTTTTGGAATCCAGCCCGTCACGGAAAAAGGAAGTTACGGGATGTACCGCAGCCCCTTACGGGAGGACAACACGCCAAGTTTCAAGGTGGATTATAACGTCAATCTATGGTGTGACTACGGAACTGGCGAGGGCGGGACGCTCATCGACCTTGTGATGAAGCAGCACGGATGCAATGCCTACGGTGCTATCTGCCGACTGGAACAGGGCAACACCGCCTCTTTTTCCTTTCACGGGAAAGACCTGCCCGAAAGGGACACGAAAAGGCAAGCAGCCAGCCCGATAGAGATACGCAGAATACAGCCGTTACAGAATCCGGCACTCATACGCTATTTGCAGGAAAGGGGGATTTCGCCCGGAACGGCATCCCCATACGTGCAGGAAATGTATTACCGCATCGGTGGAAAGCCTTATTTTGCGCTGGCATTCAAAAATGATTCAGGAGGTTACGAGCTTCGCAATCCCCGTTTCAAGGGCAGCACATCGAAAGACATTACCCATATACGGCAGCAGGGAGAGCCGAGAGATACCTGTTTCGTGTTCGAGGGCTTTTTGGATTTCCTCTCATTCCTCACTATCCGGCAACAGAAAAGCCCGGATATGCCTTGTACCGACTGGCAGGACTACGTTATTCTGAACTCCACCGCCAACACGGATAAAGCCTTATATCCGTTGGCTGATTACGGGCATATACATTGTATGCTTGACAATGACGAGGCAGGCAGGAAAGCGGTTGAAGCCATAAGGCAGGAATACAAATGGCGTGTACGTGACGCATCACACCTGTACAGCGGTCACAATGACCTGAACGACTATTTGCGTAGCCTTAAAGTGAAACAATCCCAAGACTTGACAGTTACCGACAAGCCCCAGCCGGAGCAGGATAACAGACAAAATCCGGGTGAAAAAAGAAAGAGAGGGCTAAGGATGTGACCTGCAAGGCTGGCGGCATGAACAGACGGCAGGCTGTGTGATTAGGGAGAGCAAGGTTATGTTTCGGTAGACCGAAACACCTTGCTTTGCTTGACAGCAAAGAAAATTTCTCCCGTTGGTCGCAATTTTTAAGATACCACCTAAAAGCAAAAACGTATGACAGGGATAAGGAACAAACCGGGAGGTCGCCCGGCAAAAAGCCGGATAGACAAGCAGAACCGGGTAGTCAGCACGAAACTGACCGAGTTACAGTTCTACGCAATCAGGAAGCGAGCCACCGAAGCCGGGCTGCACCTCAGCGAGTACGTCCGGCAGGCGGTCGTTTCGGCAGAGGTAACGCCCCGGCTGAACAGGCAGGATGCGGACACTATCCGCAAGCTGGCGGGCGAAGCCAACAACATCAACCAGCTGGCGCACCGGGCGAATGCCGGAGGATTCGCACTGGTAGCGGTGGAACTGGTGAAACTCAAGAACAGGATTGTCGAAATCATAAACCAACTGTCGGATGATTGGAAAAATAAAAAAGGGAAGCGGATTTAAAGGCTGCGTGAACTATGTACTCGGCAAGGAACAGGCTGCCTTGCTTCATGCGGAGGGAGTGTTAGCGGAAAGCAATCGGGACATCATACACAGTTTCATTCTGCAAGCCGGGATGAACCCCGACCTGAAAAAGCCTGTCGGACATATTGCGCTAAGCTATTCCCCGGTGGACGTACCCAAGCTGACAGACGGGAAAATGGTACAGCTTGCACAGGAGTACATGCGTGAAATGAAAATCACCGATACGCAGTACATCATCGTGCGACACCAAGACCGGGAACATCCGCACGTGCATATCGTGTTCAACCGCATAGACAACAACGGCAAGACCATTTCGGACAGGAACGACATGTACCGTAACGAGCAGGTATGCAAGAAGCTGAAAGCCAAACACGGACTTTATTTCGCTAAAGGCAAGGAGCATGTAAAGCAGCACCGTTTGAGAGAACCGGACAAATCCAAATACGAGATTTACAACGCTGTAAAAAATGAATCCGGGAAGTCCAAGAACTGGCAGCAGTTACAGGAGCGGTTAGCGGAAAAGGGTATTACTATCCAGTTCAAATACAAGGGGCAGACAAGCGAGATACAGGGCATATCCTTTTCCAAAGGCGAATACACGTTCAAAGGTTCGGAGGTAGACCGCAGTTTCAGTTTCTCCAAACTGGACAAATGTTTCGGGGATGCGGGGCTGAACACTGCCGGAAACAATAGGCAGATAGTTTCCGCACCTGTTCAGGAACCAGCACAGACACCGGGCAAAGCCGACAGTCCGCTGCTGGCAGGCTTGGGCGGTCTGTTCTCTGCCCCGTCCTCTCCGGCTGATGAAACGCCCGACAATCCCGGTGAAAGAAAAAAGAAGAAAAAGAAACGACACTTAAAATTATAGGAACATGGAAAATAACTTAATTTTGGAGGGGCTTCTCTCTATGGTTACGGAACTGAAAGAACGGCAGGAGAAGCAGGTAACGCCAGCCAGCCGGGAGGAAACGATTAACCGACTGGACGTTATCGAACAGCGCATTTCGGATATGCAGGGCAAATCCGGCATTCATGAAAACACGGTACAGGAGATTCTAAACCAAATCGGCAGTATCGGAAAAGGGCAGTCCGAGAACCAAAAACAAGACCTTGAAGATATAAAGGGGCTTATCGTGACCTCGCACCGATATTTCAAGGAGCGGTTAAAGGTGTTGTTCCCGGCTGATGATACACCGACCGGAGAAACAACGCCCGTTTCATGGCATGACAAACTGATATACCGGGTAACTCCCTATTTGAAACCCAAGTTCTTTCTTCTTTCAGCAGGGATAATCATTTGTCTTGTGTCGCTTGCATTGAATGTGCGGTTTATACAAAGAATGCAGCGGTTACAAGACAACGATATAAAATACCGCTATATCCTGATGAAAGGAAAGGCAGACGGCAGCAGCCTTGATTTGCTGGAAACGAAGTTCAGCCGGGAACGGGACAACGCTTTCATCCGAAGCCTGACCGATTCGGTGAAAGGCTTTGAATACCGCAGCAGGAAACAGGCGGAAGCGTTGGAACGGGCAAGGCTGTTGAACGAACAAGCCGAGCAGCTAAGAGAGCAAGCCGACAAGCTGGGCAAACCATAAACCCAAAGCGAAGCCGGAGCAGAACCGCCCCGGCTTTTTAATTCACTTCTTTTTCTTCGTGCAGTGTTCTTTCTCGAACTGGCGTAGCGTGGTGACGCTGAACCGCTCCTTGATGAACTCCCGGACATCGGAAGCCTTGTAGTACACTTTTCCGCTGATTGTAAAGTACGGCAGCGCACCGATAGCCCGGTAGCGTTGCAGGGTCTTGATACTTACTTTGAACAGCAGGCACAAGTCCTGATTATCCAGCAGGTTGTCATCTTCGGGCAGCACCCTGTCGGCATTGCGCAGTACCCGTACATCCTTGCAGAGTTCTTCCAGTTTGGCGTACAGCTTCTGCATCCATACGCTGAAATCGTCATTCTCTATATACATGATTGCTTCATTTTTCTGATTATACATTATGGTCTGTCAATCGATTGATGAAGCAAAGTTCAGAAATCGGGCGCAAAGAAATTACGGGGGAACTAATGGAATCCCCTATAAATAAATCATAAGTCACTGATTATCTATATCCTTTCTTGTCATGTTCCTTTTTGATAAGTTCTGCCAGTCCATTAAGAAACTCTGTCAGCTTGCCCGGCTTTCGTTTTATCACGTCCTCATGCTTTTGGTAACAGTCACCTATCTTGATATTGAAAAGCCATTCAAAGGCTTTCGTCAAGTCCACTAAATAAACAGGCTTGCCATTTTGATACACAATCTTTTGGGAAAGGAACAACCCGCTAACTATTTCCATGATATTGATAAGAGTGGTTCTGTCAGCGAGATAGAGAGGGGAAAGGGCTTGTTTGTTGGTGCGTTGCTGCAACTGTTCCGGGTACTTGATACGCCATTCGATTAGGCGTATTTCGGTATTCAATAGCCCTATCGCTTCATCAATTAGATACAAATAGGATATTTTTTTCCTGCTCAAACCATACACGGTATGATTTAAGACGATGCAAACCAAAAGAGAAATAGCGGAGTAAAATGCTATAATCTTGTTCTGTAATACTGAAATCGGCTACATGGGTCGCCAATTCTTCGATAGCTTCTGCAAATTCAGATGCAGACACTTTACGTTGTGAGCATTCCGACAATAAGCGGAAAAATCTTTGGTCGAATATTTTTTTCATTTAGTCGATTAAAAATACTATTTGACAGCAATCAAATAGAAATGTTATTGATAATATTTTTAACTTCATATTTTAAAGAATCTGGTCTTATTATAGTTGCACTATCTGCAAAAGACAGATACCAATGTGCAAACTTACTGATTGAAAATGTTAGAAAATGAAGCTCAAACATATCCCCTATCTCTTTCTCAGATGTTAATCCGTAATAATATTTATCATCATTCATTATGGAGGTTTTATTCTTTTCTATTCTTATAACGATTTCATGTAATTTTTCTTTGTCATAAAACTCGCGTATGAATTTTTCCAAGGGCGGATGCTCCCGTGATTGTAATTCATTAAGAATGTGCATTTTTTGAATTCTATCTATCCGAAATGTAAGATAGGTTTCTTTGGGAAGATAAAAGCCTATTAGATACCAGTTAGTTCTCGAAAAGAAAATTCCAACAGCTTCAATCTTTCGTTCTGAAACACTTAACGCATTACTTCCCAAATAAGATATTTCAATAATTCTTTTTTGGTATATACTTTGTAAAATAAGTAAAAGAATATCAGGTTTATAGGTAGATGATTTATAAGTATCCAATACAGACATGCACTTTTCCATTGTTTCTAACATATTTTTGTCTGCAAAACGCATGACAGACCTAATCTTTTCTATTCCAGACTTATAATGTTCGTTGCTATTTGAATCAGTTAGTTCATGTACTAATTTCTCTGCAATCAAAAAGGACAAAGCCTCTTTTTGAGTAAACATTAGAGGAGATAATTTGAATCCTTCTGCAAGTGAATAACCAATACCGGGATTTCCTATGATAGGAATGCCTGCCTCTTCCAATGTTCTTATATCTCGATATACAGTGCGAATGCTTATATTAAAACGTTCTGAAATTTGCTGTGCTTTCACTAACGAGTGCGATTGTAACTGAATCAATATAGCAGCAATACGGTCTATTCTATTCATTTTGCATCTTTAATTTGAATATTTGAATCTTCAATAATAACAGCTTGTTTATTACTTATAGGAATAAGCTGCAACTTCTCATTATATAGTTGAACTATCTTTTCACCTTTTTTCTTGAATGGAAAATTTCCATAATGGGGAATCGTATAAAAATCGACCAAATCTAAAGAAGTACAGTCTTTCAATTCAGGAGCCTTTTCTATTGGATCAAAATTCACACTTTTCATATATTCTGCATCGGGAGAGGCTATTATTGCTCCGGCAGATTCCCCAATATACAGTTTACCCAATTTCACTTGTTTAGATATAATTTTATCAACACCTTTTCTTTTTAACTCTTGCAAAAGGAAAAATGTATTTCCACCTGTTATGTAGATATAATCGCATTTATGTAATATAGAAGATATTTCCTCTTTGGGCAGTTGGGTAATCTCGACTTCTTCAACAATCATTCCTGCTTCTTCTAAAGCCTTTTTCCCCTTTTTTACATAGAACCGTATTGGTTCTGTAAGGCTTGCAGTTGGTATAAAAGCTATAATTTTCCCTTGCAAATCTTCTTTGGCACAATCGACAAATAGATTAGCAACATCAGCAAATGATGAGCATAAAAATAATCTTTTCATATTCTATAATATTAAGTTGAATACTTTTTGATACAAAGATAGCGTCTTCTATGACAGCCCTATGTCAGTAAGTCTAATATTGAAGAGTTTTTTTCATCAAAACAATCCATTATTGAAATTTACCCTATTTGTAATGTGGCTGCACGTTTCGAAACCAGTGGGGTTTATGTAGTATACATATTGCTCGATAAAAATACTCCTTTACGATTCAATCTATTGGGAAAATTGATACCTGACATTTCGACTAAAGTTCTTTCTATATACTTCATGGATATTGAAAACCTTCCGTCACATAGCCTGCAATTCTTCTTAATGATACAGAGAAAAATCCTCAAAACAACTCCTAAAAGAATGCTGAACAAAATTCAAACAGACTTTTAGTAGTAAATACAAAAAAAGTTCTTGGAAATATTGATAATTCCAAATAAATATCTACCTTTGCACGCAGAAATCGAACCTAAGACACAAACTTGTGTTGAACGGTGCAAAGTTGTGAAAACCTTATTCAAGGGACTAACATCGTAATAAAGATATAACTTATTGAGAAATAGTGCTATACAAATCGATTTTCGGTTACTGGTGGAGATGGCCGATGTATCTTTTCAGTTCCCCGATATTTTTTTCCATTCCCCACAAACCGAAACTTAATTCCTTGGGCGATACCCATTCATTGAAGTGCAGGCACAGCAATTGCAGCAATCGCATATCTTTCCCTTTCAGTTTATGACTTTTGTTTCCTATGGTCAATACTCCGTTTCTCTGGTTGTAAGTGGTGATGGCCGATAGTTTATATCGCGGGTTTTCACCTGTCTGGGAGTAATTGCGTTTGGCTATGTTTCTGAGTTTGGCCAGGAAGACTTCGCGGTCGGTATCTTTACCGATATGGTCCATGACTCCCAGTTCAATGGTGGTGATCACGGTTGCCGGATCGGTATGCGAACTATAGACGATAACCGGATACTGTTTTACTTCGGTGATAATCTGCCGGATGAGGTCGATTCCGTTCTTGCTGCCTTCAAGGTCCAGGTCGACCAATAACAGATCCGGCCTTCGGGTATGGAATAACTTCCAGGCCTCTTCAACATTTGTCGTCAATTCGACCAGAAAGCCGGCCTGATCCAGGAAAACCTTGGTCATACGCCCGAAATCGAGGTCGTCTTCTACATATAAAATCCGTATCACACTCATATTCTTTCATTATTATATCGTTAGCCCCTCTTCTCCAACTTATCCTCTTTTCGCCTCTTGCCTCTAGCCTTTAGCTTTTCGCTTCTAGCTTCTAGCCTTTAGCTTCTAGCCTTTCGCCTTTTCGCTTTTCTCTGCGGTATTTCGATGATAAATTCTGTTCCCTGCTTTCCGTCACTGTTCACCTGAATATGTCCGTGGTGGGCTTTTACGACTGCTGCCACATAACAGAGTCCCAGTCCGAATCCTTTCCGTTGTTTATCTCCTTTATAACGTTGTCCCCGTTTGTATTCCTGAAAAATGAATTTTTGTTCTTCGGGTGGTATGCCGTAACCATCGTCTTGTACTGTCAATATCCATTTTTTTGCCTCCCGGCGGCAACCTATCCGAATACGGACTTTTGTTCCTGAATATTTAATCGCATTTCCTAATAAGTTTCCCAAGGCACTATATAAAAGTAAAGGATCGACCTGTGCAAGGGGGACGGTAGGAGAAATTTCTGTTTGTATATCGATTTGTTTGCCGATGCTATTGTTTTGCCTGTATTCCGTTGTGATTTGTGTTAACAATTCCCGGATATCGGTCGGTTGTATACAGGCTTTCAGACCGTAGGCATCGACAGAAAAGGTCAGTAGATTTTCGATATCTTCCAAAGTTTTATCGGTCCATTGTTTACATCGTTTATAGGTTTCGTTCAGGGAGATGGCGGTTTTGTCCTGCTGGTCGGACAAAAGATTTTCCAACTGGCATTTTATATTCAGTATCGGCCGGCGTAGGTTATGGACCAGAGTATGCGTAAATGCTTTTTGATTATCCCGTAGTTTTTTTTCATTTTTCAATAGCCGATAAAGAAGATAAGTCAGACAAATAATCAGGATAAAGAGCAGGATAGAAGTAAGAATACGTTCCAGGGCTAGTTTGAAAAATAAAATCAGGGGGAAATTGAATTCTGCTTTTTGCTACTGTTTCGATTAGGTTGTTTGAGAAAATATGCTGAAATTTGTTTTGGAAAGTTAAGTAAAATATGTGATATGTGCAAAATATTTTTTACCGGTTTATTTTTTATCCTTTGGGGTGTGGATCAGAATTCTGATCCGGTAATGGTATTAAATCGCTTCGGGATGATGGATATTGGGGTTGCCGATGAGTGTGGCTCCACCCTGTATTTTGGCCGATCGGATGAAGTACCGGGAAATGTTTTTCAGTATTGCAGTAATTTGATTGTATTCGACCGGCAAGGAGGAATCCTTGAATCCTATAGACTGGACACCGATTTAATAGCCCTTTGTTATGCTCCGGACGAACAAAGGTGGTATGGCAAACGGTTACCGGCCGGAGATCACCCCGATGTTTCTGTGTTTATCCCAATCGATAAATAAAGACTGACATGAGAGGTGGTGCTATGCGATCGATTTTAATAATCGGAACACTTACTTTGGTTGGTATTGCAGGACTTTGGTTCTTGTTCGGAGACTCTACGGAAGTGTTTGAATTATTATATTCATCACCGACTACTATTCGAATAGAAGGGGATACTATCGACCTGGATATTGTGAGGTATGGCGAAAAGAAACAGATTTCTTTCCGGATCTGTAATACGGGCGAGGTTCCCTTATTGATCCGTGATGTGCGGCCTTCTTGCGGCTGTACTGAAGTTCGATGGGAAAAGCGTCCGGTACAACCCGGAGAAGAAACGTTGATTTTCGTCACTTTTGAACCGAATTCTTTGGGTCGGTTTATGAAATCGATTGAGGTATTGTGTAATACATCCTCACAATTATTGAGACTGAATTTAAAGGGGATTGTTCTTAATGATAGATGAAGAAAGTCTTGATATTAGAGAGTGTATTATTGTGTTGTCTTTATTTTTGTAAAGATGATTTTGTGTTATATTAAAAATGATGGTTATGTTTAGAAAAATTATTTATGTCTTTTTGGGATTTTTTGCAACAGTGTTTGCTTTGAATGTTGAGACTGGCTTTAATGATGGTATCATGAATGTGACTCTTTATGAAGTAGAGGGATTGGCTCAAGGTGAATGCGGGGATAATGGGTTTACAGAATGTCCAGATCGTGGAAGTACGCTTATATCATGTGTAATAAAAGATCCTGTAACACATGAAACGGCCCCTGGTGAGATGGATTTTTGTATGTCTGAGGGAAGAGGTTGTGCTATTACTCCTTGTTATAATAAATTGTAGTAATTATAAAAAGAATGTGCCAAAAATATTTTATTTATTGAAATGTTTTGGGTGCTTCTTTTTTCATTTAGTGAGACATGTTAAAAATAATTTTACAATTATTGTTGATAATTTTAATTTTTTCTTGTCAAAAACAACAGGTTCCTTCTGTCGTAACAATTAAAGTTCCTGAAATAGCTAATGATGTATGGATGACGATGAGCGAAATCGTGGACACTGCGATTTATATCCCTTTGGAAACGACGGACGAATGTTTGATTGACGCTTCGATGTTCCGACGCATGGAGTATTATAAAGGAAAATTTTATTGTTTTGTATTTACAGGAGGGTTGTATATTTTTGACCGGAATGGTAGATTCCAAAAATTGATTCCGATAGGCCGTGCACCTGGAGAATTAAATGTTTGTAATTCTCATAAAGCGTTTTTGATTGATAAGAAAAATGATCGGTTGGTATTTCCGGGTTGGTATAAATTTTATTATTACGATTTGGAAGGGAATTACATCGAAAGCCGGAATCTGAAATCGAAGTTGGTTCCTGCTCAGGCTGCCTTGGAGAACGGTGAGTGGTGGTTTTATTTTTTCGGAAGTGCTTCTTTTAATAAAGGCGATGCCAGTCATTACTACCGGTATGATTTTGATGAGGGAATAAAGGAAGGATTTATGCCTGCAAGTCCATTAAACCGCTACGCAGAAGGAGGATTTGGATATGGAGTGGATAGTTTAGTATTGGCTTATTCTCCTTTAGTGAGTGATACCATTTATCAGATTAACAAGGGACATTTCTGTCCTGCTTTTTATGTCGATTTTGGGAAAGATAAATATGTTTTGGGGAATGATTACATACAGCATAATATAAAAAATCTGAGATCGAAGACCGGTATTATTACAGAGGTCGTTGCTGGGGATGATGTTATTTATTTCGTTTTTGTACGTAAAGGTTATAGTCAGGAGGCTTACTTCTATAGAAGAACAGGAGAAGTAATTACGGGAGCGAAGCATAAAGAAGAGGATATATTTGTACCCTTCGGTTCAACATTAACTTATACGGACGGTTACTTCGTTGCTTGGGAAAATGCTTATATTTTTACCCAATGGGCTCCAGATATAGCTGCAAGATTGAATGTGAAAGAATCGGATAATCCGGTCATTGTTCTTTATCGTTTGAAAAAATAAAAATCTCGTAGCATATGAGAATAAACCGAATTATAAAATCGATCATGAAGTATATTTTGAAAATCCTGCTATTTCTTATCATTTGTGATGCATGCAAGCGTTCAGATATCGATGTTTTCGATATTGTCGAGGAAATCACTGACTACGACAGTGTTTATTCTGATAAGAATGACGTTTTTAATAGAATAACTGATATGGCGATTTTGGACAATGTCTTGATAACTAAGCATATGAATGACACATATCATTTTTCATTTATTGATGTCAATGGGAAGAAGATCATAAAAAGATTAGGAAAAAGAGGACGAGGTCCTGGTGAATATCTTCAAATAGGAACTGGATTTACGGTTTGTGGGTCAAAATTGGTTTTTTTGGATGCTATGCAGAAAGAAATAAATTATGTTTCGATTTCTGATGTGATTGAGAATAAAATTCCTTACCATATAGAGAAAGAAGCTTATCCATATACGGTGGATTTTAGGCCCAGGCATATGGATGTAATCAATCACGTAAAAGTTGCAGTTGGATCGTTTAAAGAAGGGTACTTTGGTTTGCTTGATTCAAGTAATAATATACTCGGTTGTTTTTTCGATTATCCTTTTGCTTATGAAGGAGTGGAAGGAATATATAGAGGGAGTGTATACCAAACAAAAATTAGTTCAAATGATATTCAGAATAAATTTGTTATTTTAACCTTAGCATCCGATGTTTTTGAGATTTATCAAATTGAAGGAAAAGATATCCATCGTATATTTCTTAATCCATATAATCACATCCCTCTTATTCGTGAAAGAGCAGGACGCTATGGAATCAGAATAAATGAAAGTATAGCCGGCCTGATGAAGATGGCTGTTTCTGATGAAATGATTTGTTTTACTTATTCTGCAGAAAGTTATGCGAAAGCTAATAAAGCCGGATTTATTTCAAATGAAATTCTTTGTTTTAATTGGAAAGGTGAGAAAATAAAAAAATATTTATTACCTTTTCCAATAAGCACTTTTTGTGTCGATAAACACTTCATTTATGGAGTCAGGTATATCGACGATGAATCGATAATCTATCGCTTTAAACTGTAATTTATTCTCTCCTGCCGGTGTGCCGGATTAAATGTTTGTATGAAAGACGATGGCTCCTTTCATACAAACATTTAATCCTACATTCATTTTACCATCCGGGATTCTGATCGTGCTGAAGATTAGGATTCCGTTCCAGTTCTACCTGCGGGATAGGCCATAACTCATGCCGTGGCTGGTACTCACGTGTAAACATCAAATCGCCGTAGATATCGGTTGCATTTTTGACTGTCGGGCCATAGATACCCCAACGCCTCAGGTCCCAATAACGGTGGCCCTCAGCCGGCAATTCATATGCCCGCTCGTTACGAATACGTTGCCGCATTTCTTCCTGGCTGTTGACAGCCAGCCAGGGGCTGCCATTGTTCAACGACGGCATCCCCACCCGGTCGCGTACTTTGTTGAGTTCTGTAACGGCTTTGTCTAAACTGTTCTCTTCGTTATATGCCTCTGCCAGCATCAACAGTACATCCCCCAGGCGGATCAACGGAAATTCATAAGGTACCCGCGTATATTCTCCCCAATAACCGTCAAGATTACCGGTGGGAATAAATTTACGCCAGAAATAAGAATTCCAGCCTTCGGAATTCCGGATAAAGGCCTGTGCTTCCATCGGTGAACCGCCTTTTTGGGGATTGTGAAGCACAAACTGCTTATCCATCGGCACCGAACCGGCGTCTGTTCCCAGATAATGGGAATAAGGCGTAATGACATTCAGGCACAGGCGGGGATCCCGCTTGCGGTATGCGTCGAGGACTTTAGTTGTGTCACAATTCAATAAGTCGGTAATCTTTGTACTCCCGTCATCTATCGCAACACTCAGGACATCACGCCGGAATTCCGGACTACCGTCGTTGAATCCCGGAAAGATATCGTCCCAGTTAAACGGACTGCCATCGAGGTTCTCGTACATATCCACCAGGTGGGTCGAAGGTACGATACAATTGCTGGCAATGAGGCGCATAGTGGATTTATTGCCCAGAAAACTGCACAATTCCAGCCCGTGCCCTGCCACGTTACCGTCCAGAGACTGGATGGAGAAAATCATCTCTTTGCTGCGTTTGCCGTTGTACAAGCGGAACAGTTCATTGTAATCCGGATGCAGTTCATAGCCGTAATTATTCGTTTTGTTGTAGACGATTTCTTCAAAATCGGCAATGGCCTTGCTCCACTCCCGGTTGTAAAGATATACCTTCCCGCGCAAAGCGTAGGCAGCCCCTTTCGTGGCACGCCCGTAATCGGATGTTTCCCAGGCTACGGGAAGTTTGGAGATGGCATCCGTCAGGTCGTCGAGAATGTGACCGCGGATGGTTTCTGCCGATTCGCGCGGGTTGGACAAGGTGGCGAATTCCTCTTCGATGATACAGCTCTCATCGTAATAAGGTACTCCTCCCCAGCAATTGAGCATTCTGAAATAGGCCATGGCACGCAGGAATTTGGCTTCGCCTATGACACGTGTTTTCACTGTTTCATCGATATCCATGGCGGAGACATTCCGGATGACCGTATTCGAACGGTGTACTACTTCGTAGAGATATTGCCAGGTGTTCTGGACAGAAGCGTCACCGGATGAAAAAGAGGTACCCCGGGCAATTCCGGCATGGGGAGACGTACCGTCCGCAATATCGGATATCATATCGAAAGTAAAGTCGCGTCCGAAAGCCCAGCCGGCTTTCATGGCAGCATACAGAGCGACGGCCGCCTGATTGGCATGTTGCTCTGTCCGCCAGAACGTTTTGTCGTTCAATTGGTCGGCAGGAGTATAATCGAGCGTTTCACACCCTTGGAGTAATAAACCTATACCTAAAAGAGCGGAAAAAATATAGTGTCCTTTCATTAGTGCTGAATTTTAAAATGTGACATTGATTCCAACCGAATATTGCCTCAACTGAGGATAACCTACGCCGGCGGCTATTTCCGGGTCCAGACCGGGGAAATCCGTTAAGGTAAACAAGTTGTCGATACTGGTATATATTTTGAGATTTTCGACAAAAAATTTCTCCGAAATATGGCTGGGAAGCGTGTATCCTAACTGAATGTTCTTACACCGTAAATAAGAGGCGTTAAACACCAAGGCATCGCTGGCAATGTTGTTTTTACTGTTGGCATTGTTCCGGAGCCGGGGATATTTGGAATTGTAAGGATTTTCAGGTGTCCAGGCATGGTCGGTAATATCTTTATTCAAGGATTGCCCCATGACAGTGACAAACCGGAATGCCTGGTTGTTATAATAGACTTTGTGTTTTCCTACCCCTTGGAGCAACATACTGAAATCGAATCCTTTCCAGGAAATACCGATATTACCGCCGAAAGTAAATGAGGGGGAGTTGCCGTTACCGATCTCGATCCGGTCGTTGGCATCCAGATTCCCGTCATGATTCGCATCTGCATACAGGAAGTCGCCCAATTCCGGTCTTTGATAAGTGGCGAAATAGTCCGGATTTTTATCGACCAGAGACTGTACATAGTCCAGATCGGACTGATCGCGGACAATACGGTCCACAGACATGACATATAACTGATTGATGGGTTTTCCTTCCTGCAATTTATAAACGCCGTTAATAGAAGGGACTTCCCCCTGAAATTTGGTCACTTTATTGCGGACATATCCCATGTGGAAGCCAAGAGAATAGGTCATACTGCCGATATGATCGAACCAGCTGATATCGAAATCGATACCCCGGTTGCGTACCTTGCCGGCATTTTGGTTGGGGACAGCAGAAGTGCCGTGCTCTAACGGTGCCGGCAATGAAATCAGGATATCTGTCGTCAGCCTGTTGAATACATCCACAGAACCACTTAAACGATGGGCAAACAACCCGTAATCCAGACCGATATTGGTCATGTGCGTCGTCTCCCAGGTGAGATTGGGATTGGCGAGGGTGGTCTGTGCCAGGCCACTGGCCACCGCATTGCCCAGTACGTAATTGGCTGAAGCATAGAGGGGCTGATACATATAGAAAGTCGATGTGGCGTTGTTGCCGAGTGTACCGTAAGAAACCCGCAGTTTCAGCATATCCAGCCAACCGGCAGCTTTTTTCAGGAAGGGTTCTTCCGAAATGCTCCAACCGGCGGATACGGAAGGAAACCATCCCCAGCGCTTATCGGGGGCAAAACGGGAGGAACCGTCTGCCCGCAGGTTTACTTCCAGTAGATATTTATCGTCCCACGACAGGTTTATCCGGCCGAAATATGAACGCATGGCCCATTCTGTATAGTTTCCTTCAATCTCACCGTTGGTACTCCCCCCGTTGATACTGGTCAGAGCATCGTCGGCCAGATCGTATTTCCTGAACCGTTCGTCTTCCCGTTTATTGTATTCCTGACTGATACCAACCAGTGCAGAAGCATTCAGTTTGCTGACATTCCATTCATAGCGTGCCGTCACATCCGAAGTCCGGAACGTATTCCGACGATTATACCGGTTGATATAAGTACGGACCGTACCTTCCCGCAGCAGTACAGGTCCATCCAGTGTAAAGCGATATAGATTTTTGTCGCATAATTGATATTCTTCATTCCGTTCCCAGGAGTTATAGGTGAACGAAGCACTCAGGGTCAAACCTTCTACCGGTGACAAACGGGCAAACAGTTTGGGGACAATACGACGGGTTTTTATCGGAAAATCCTCTTTGTAAAACCACATACGCCGGTAAGGATTAAAATTGCTGACGTTCTCTTCCTCCGGATTTTGCACACCTCCGTACAGACCCGTTTCAGGGTCATAGAGCGTCATGCCGGGAACCGTATTCAATGCTCCCGAACCGAATATCACGTCTCCTCCGTTGGTAGCATTTTCGGCATTCGGATTATTGGAATCCATATAACCGAAGATGTTCATTCCGGCAGTGATCCAGGGTTTGATGTCGACTTCGACATTCGAACGCAATTGATAACGCTCATAATCGGTATTATAAACGATACCCGGATTTTTCACATAGCCCAGAGACAGGTTATAACGTACCGTTTTCGTTCCTCCGATAGCCGAAAGATTATGATTCTGTACCACCGACGGATTCCGGTAAATATGATCCTGCCAGTCGGTATTGGGATAAACGGTGGGGTTAGCTCCGTTGTCATTGCGCCAGGCGTCGATGGAGGTCTGGGAGAAACGGGGGGCTTGCCCGTTAGCACTCAGAGCCGCATTCTGAATCTCCATAAAATCGGCATAGTCGGTGACCAGATTCAAACGTTTAGCTACCTTTTCAAACGAGAAATTGCCGCTGTACGTAATTTTGGCACTGCCTTCGTATCCGGTTTTTGTGGTAATCAGGATCACTCCGTTGGCAGCCCGCGAACCGTAGATGGCCGACGAAGCGGCATCTTTCAGTATCGAAATGTTTTTTATATCCTGGGGATTGATATCACTGATAGCACAACCGGCTACGCCATCGATCACCACGAGCGGATCGGCATTGTTCAATGTACCGACACCCCGGATCCGGATCGTAGAAGTCTCGAAACCCGGGGTATTCCCCCCCGAATTGGTTACGGTCAGTCCTGAGGCCAATCCGGCCAGGGCATTCTCGGCATTGGTGACTGGCCGCTCGGCCAAGGCATCGATGCTAACCGAGGAAACAGCTCCGGAGAGATTTGCCTTTTTTTGTGAACCATATCCTACTATAACTACTTCATCCAATTTTGTCCGGTCTTCATACAAGGTAAGGCGCATATTTTCCCGCGCATTGACCTCGAGGGTTTTGTATCCGATAAAGGAGATGCGTAACGGGGAACCGAACCGGATATCCGGTAATTTGAATTCGCCGTTAAGATCGGTCACTTGCCCTGTGCCGCTTTCTTTGATCAGTACATTTACACCGATCAAAGGTTCTCCGGCAGCGTCGGTCACTCGTCCCTTGGCCGTAATGATACGCTGCTTTTTCAATTTATCCTTTTGGTCTTCCAACGGTTCCGGAGATTTTTTCCGGTTATCCTTTTCTGCATAAGAAACCGGTTCTCCGGCCGGCCGGAATTCTTTTCCGGCCTCCTGAGCATGAAGCGGCAGCCAGAACAAAGTTACCAGAAAGGTCAGGCATCGTATCCGGACTCTATACTTTCTATTCATATTAAATTTTTTCAGATTGTGCATATTTTCCATTTTTTGAATATACTATAGCATCCAATAAAACACATGCCAACCGGATTTTGCAAGATTTTACAACTGAGAAACAATTATTTACATTTTAATTACACAAGCGATAGCTGAGTAATAATTCCCCGGTTTGTGGAATATTTCCCCAACGGGTATCTCCGAATTCTATTATAATTTCCGATTTTTTTATATATATGGTGTATTAAAACGGCTTATATCGGAAAAATCTTTAAATTTGTCTTATTTTCTGATTCGTTATGATTATTTGATGAAACAGAATATGGGATCACTATATTAATTTTTAAAAGAATCGGATGGTTTCGGATAATCGGTGGGTTGCCACAACTAAAGGGATCGTGGTGTTTTTGTTGACTGCACTGTTGTTTGTATTTTGGTACGATCGTGATCGTGAGCTGGCAGAAAGCCATGTAACGGCCGTGCGTTTCGGTTTCTATCGGGTGATTTGGATAGAAGTTTTGTGTGGTATTGCAGTGGCTTGGTGCGTTCGGAAAAAATTTCGTTTTCGCCTGCCGGATGCGGGGGTATTGTTGTTGGGGGGATATGTCCTGCTGCGTTCGGTTTATGGGGATGGGATGGTCGGTTATCGGACAGAATTATGGATTTTGTTTGTGATCCTTTATTTTTTATTGCGTCTGCTTTCTTCGCTTTGCCGGAATGCCGTCACGGTGATGTTGTGGACGCTCATGGGAGCGGGATTGGTAGAGACGATTTATGGGTTCGGACAATTGTATGGTTGGTTCGCCTCGGGGCATTCGCTTTACCGGCTGACAGGATCTTTTTTTAACCCGGGGCCTTATTCGGGATTTTTAGTGATGGTATTGCCGGTCGTTTTGTTCTATTGTTTATCGGTGTATCCCGGTCGGCAAAAGAGTGTCGGTGAGTGGAGGTACAAGTTGGAGTCCGGCTTTGTATGGGGGATACTGTTGTTGATTTTGTCTATTTTGCCGGCCGGAATGAGCCGGAGCAGCTGGTTGGCGGCGGTTGCCGGATGCGGGGTGGTAACGGCATTTTATTACCGGATCAGGAAACAGCTGAAAGAGCTGGGACGAAAACTGGGAAAAAAGGCTTGGTGGGTAGCGGGTATCGGTGTGGTGTGTCTGTTGCTGTTGTTCAGTGGACTTTATCTGATGAAAAAAGATTCGGCCGATGGACGCCGTTTAATGTGGAAAATCGCTGGTCGGGCGATAGCCGAAAATCCTTGGGGGGGATGTGGATTGGGCTATTTTGGCGGTGCATTCGGGAAAGCGCAGGCTGCTTATTTTACCACGGAGGAAGCCTCGGAACAAGAAGAGTGGGTGGCCGGCTCGCCGGAATACGGGTTTAATGAATATTTGCAGTTGGGGGTGGAATTGGGGATTGTCGGGAGTATCCTTTTCTTATTGACTGTCGGGTTGGCGGTCCGGCAATTGCTCTATTCTTCCCGTCCCGAGAAAGGAGCGGTGTTGGGAGGGCTGACAGCCTTTTCGGTGTTCGCCTGTTTTTCTTATCCGTTGAGTGTGATTCCTTTGGTGATTGTATTCGTTCTGTTTATGGCGCTTGCCGGTACGCTGGATGACCGGAAACTGCCTGCGGAGGAACGAAAAAGGACTGTGGGTGCATGGTTTGTCATGGGAGCTTCTCTCTTGATGGCAGGTATTATCTGGCGATTGACGGAGCATAAGGAGGAATGGAAGCAGGCTTATATCCGTTGGGGAGAGGAACAACGTTATTTCAGCATGGATATTTTTGAGGAAACGGTAGATCATTACCGGGATTTATATCCTTTTTTGAAAGACCAGCCGAAATTTCTTTTCGAGTATGGACAGTGTTTGTCGAAAACCGGGCAATATGAGGAAGGGATTCGGATTCTGACAGAAGGTACACGGCTCAGTGCCGATCCGATGTTCTATAATATTATGGGGAAAGACGCCGAAGCCTTGAAGCATTTCGGACAGGCTGAAGCCTGTTTTAAGCAGGCTTCCTATATGGTGCCTCATCGTTTATATCCCCTCTATTTATTGGCGAAAATGTATTTCGAAAGCGGACAACCGGAGAAAGGCCGTGATATGGCCCGGCAGGTGATTCAGAAAGAACCCAAAGTGATGTCGGATGCCGTAAAAGAAATGAAAGCAGAATTGGAAGAAAGACTGAAACCATAGGAAAAAGAGAGAATTTGTTAAAAAGTACCGTTCGGATTGAAAAAGAAGGGGAAAAGTGAAGGGAGATTGTAAGGTTTTAATATATTTACAACTAATTATACTTTCGCAATATTTTAAAGAAAAGATATGAATAAAATCGCTTTTTTTGCATTAATGCTCGCCTTGGGGCTTGTCGGTGGTTGTGGAAATAAGAAGGAGGAGAAAAAAGAAGAAAAAGATTTGGCCCGGATCAGCCAGAAACAGGACAAAATCGAGGTGAAAGCAGCAAAAGTCCGGCTGGCTCCCTTTGAAATGGAATTGGTCAGTAATGGCAAAGTTAATGCCCGTCGGAAAGCGGTTTTGGCTTTTATCACGAATGATGTGGTCAGGAAAGTACATGTGAAAAATGGAGAAAGGGTGAAAAAAGGAGATCCCATCGTGAGCGTGGACGAACTGAAAGCCGGTCAGCAGTTGGAAGCCGCCCGCCTGAGCTGGGAAAAAGCGAAGCTGGAATTGAGGGGACGGCTGATGAATGAGGGGATAAATTCATTGGAAGATACGCTGGACGAACGTGTAATCTCTAAAACCCGGCTGGAAAATATCAAATTACAGATCGGTTATACCTCTGCGGCTAAAGAATATGAAAAAGCGGTGTACGATTATTCGAACATCACGGTGTATGCTCCTTTTGACGGCGTGATCGCCGATCTGGAGGTGAAGGAATACAACCAGTCCTCTGCCTATAAAGAGGTTTGTTCGGTAATCGACGATGCTACCATGGAGATTGTGTTTAACGTACTGGAAACCGAGATCGCCCATTTGAAGGCAGGGATGGAAGTAGAGATTACGCCTTATGCAAACGATAAAGTTACCCTGAAAGGCACGGTGACTGAAGTGAATCCGAAAATCGATGAAAACGGTATGGTGAAAGTCAGGGCTACAACCGATAATCCCGAAGCAGTGTTGGTGGATGGAATGAATGTCAGTATATTGGCTAAACGGCAAATCGCCGATAAATTGATCGTCCCGAAAACAGCGGTGTTGCCGCGGCAAGGGAGAAAAGTCGTGTTTGTCTACGAGAACGGCCGGGCTATATGGAAATATGTCGAAACAGGATTTGAAAATAGCCGGGAAGTGTGTATCGAATCGGGATTAAAAGAGGGGGAAGAGGCTATTTACGAGAATAATCTGGGGTTGTCGCACGAGTGTGAGGTGACGCTGATAAATAAAAAGGAGTAGTAGTTCCTGAAAACACTTGGAAGGTGAAATTATCTGCTTTTTCTGTCAATACTATTTTTGTCGTACTGATGCTTTTAGGGATCAGTCTGATTCCTGTGTTGTCTTTGCAGTTGCTCCCTTCTTCCCGTTCGAACGATTTGTCGGTATCTTTCTCTTGGGATAATGCCGGCCCCGAATTACTGGAAATGGAGGTGACGACCAAATTGGAAGGGGCTTTGGCGCGGACGAGAGGGTTACGGGAAATTGTTTCGGAGACCGGGAATGGCTGGGGAACAATCAGGCTTTCTATCGATAAAGAAGAAAATATCGATGCCATTAAACTGTATCTGGGGTCTGTCGTCCGTTCGGTGAAAAGCGGATTCCCGGAAGGAGTACAGGTGTCGGAAGTACGTGGAGGAGAATACAGTTCCGGTAAAGAAGCTAAAAAAGAACGGCAGCTTTTATTGACTTACGGTATTTCAGGGCCTGGTACTACTCAGGATGTCTCCCGTTTTGCGGAAGACAATATCTCGAACATCGTCTCTACCATGCCGGGGATAGAAAGTGTGACGGTAACCGGGGCTGTTCCCATGGAATGGGTACTGATTTACGATCAGCAAGTGCTTGAAAATATCGGTATCAGTGCTTCCGATATCCGCTCGGCTTTGAACAATTATTATATGCGCCGGGATGGGGGAAAAGTATTGATCGATACCGTTCCTGCCAAAGAATATGCTTATATTATTTTCCGGGGTAATCCGCTGAGTCATGAGATCGATATGCTGAATATGCCGATCAAGACACTGGGGGATCGGATTGTTTTATTGAAAGATATCGCAACCCTGGATTATCGGGAGAAGTCTCCTTCCTCCTATTACCGGATCAATGGTCTGAATCAGTTGAATATCAATATTTTTGCAGAAAAGAATGCTAATGTGATCGACCTTTCGGCCAAAGTCAGGGATAAGATGGATTTGTTGGAAAAGGATTTCGGCGGAAAATATTCTTTGCAGATGGCTTATGATGCCAGTAAGGAACTGGAAGATGAATTGAACCAGACGCTTTTCCGGACCTTATTGACGATTTTGATTCTGCTGATTTTTGTGTTTCTGGTGAGCCGGGATTTCCGCTATTTGTTGATTATCGCCGTTTCTTTAGCTGCTAATGTGCTGATTGCTTTTGTTTTCTATTATTTCCTGAAAGTAGAAATCCATATTTATACTCTGGCAGGGATAACTGTGTCGTTCGGTATCATCATCGATAATGTGATCGTTATGGCCGATCATTACAGACATCATCGTGACCGGAAAGTATTTATGGCTATTCTGGCTGCGACGCTGACGACGATGGGGGCTTTGACCGTCATTTTCAACATGGACAATGAGATCATGCGGAATATGTGGGATTTTACTACGGTTATCATTGTCAATTTGTCCGTATCGTTGTTTGTAGCTCTTTTCTTTGTACCGGCTTTGATGGAAAAAATACCGTTGCGGAAAAAAGAAGCCAGAGTGCGTGTTGCCCGCAAGAGAAAAGTTGTAAAATTTACCTGGAAATACAAGCGGTTTATCGGGTTCACCTGGAGATTCAGGAAAGCATGGGTGATTTTGGCTATTCTCGGATTCGGATTACCTGTATTTATGATTCCTTCTTCAGTGGACCGCGATAAGTCGTATGCCGAGACCTATAACCGAATCTTTAGCAGCGAATGGTTTCTGACGATCAGACCCTGGATGGATAAGCTGTTGGGAGGAAGCCTGCGCTTGTTCGTGGAAGGAGGAAAAGGGGAGTGGAGGCAAAATGACAATAACGACCGTATCCGGACCTCCCTGAGTGTAGTGATGACAATGCCGCATGGAGCGACGCTGGAACAAATGAACGAGGCATTTATGAAAGTGGAAAATTTTGTCTCCGGATTTCAAGAAGTCGACCTTTTTACGACGAGTATCAGTTCTGCTAACGAGGGAAGAATGAAAATCACCTTTAAAGAAGAAGCCGAGATGACCGGTTTCCCCGAGAGGCTGAAGAATGAGTTGGTGCGTTATTGTAATTCGATCGGGAATGCCGATTCACAGATTTCCGGAGTCGGAAGGAGTTTTTCCAATAGCCTGGGAGACGGTTACCGCAGTGAAGGGCTGAAGGTGGTGGGATATAATTACCGGCAAGTGATGAAGTATGCCGAAGTCTTGAAGAACAAGCTATCTGAAAACCGCCGGGTGAAGAAATTATATATCGGAAATGCCCGGAATCCCGAGAAAATGAGGGAGTTTGTGGTGAAAGTCGATAAAGCTAAACTGGCCCGTAATAATTCGAATGTCAATGATATTATGTGGAGATTGAGGAGTTTGTCTTATGCCCGGGATGAGTATACTACGGCTTATATCGATAACGAACAGACTTCTATTGTTATCCGGCCCAAAAATACGGTGGAGACCAGTATCTGGGAGATGCAGAATTATCCGGTACAGGGCGATAAAGCCACTTTCCGTTTGAGTGACGTCGGCACAATCCAATATGAGGATACGTTCGATAAGATCACGAAAACGAATCAGGAATACGATGTATCGGTACAATATGATTTTATCGGGGATTATATGTTGTCGAATAAGGTGAAAGAGAGAGTGATGAAGGAAATGAACCAGAGTATGCCGATCGGTTTCCGGGTGAAGGAAGGCCGGGATTATTGGGGAGGATACTGGAAGATGAGCAATGGGTTCGATCGGCGTATTCTGTATATCTTATTGGTATTCGGTATAATTTATTTTATCTGTGCCATCTTGCTCGAATCCTTGAAGCAAGCGATGATCGTAATGCTGATCGTGCCTTTGTCGTTTATCGGCTGTTTTTTGGGTTTTTACTGTTTCGGGCTGGTATTTAACGAAGGGGGATTGGCGGCCTTTATCCTGATGTGCGGATTATCGGTGAATGCGGTGTTGTATATTCAGAACGATTATAATAATAAGATCATTGCGGGAAAAGCGAGAGGGTTACAAACTTATTTGAGTGCCTGGAATGCGAAAATTATTCCGATTCTGCTGACGGTTATTTCCACAATTTTGGGATTTATCCCTTTCCTGATCGGAAGTAACGTGGCCGATTTTTGGATCAGCCTGGCGATCGGGACGATGAGTGGCCTTATTTTTTCTGTATTGGTGTTGATGATTTATCTGCCTTTGTTTTTTATGCGTAAGGAAGATAAAGCGGGATGCAGACGGAAAAACAGTGGGATGAAGGAAGGGGGAAGAAAATGGTTAAGTCATATTGAATTGAATAAGATACGGGGATTCATAAAGCATTGATGTTTTCCTTTTTGGTCATTAAATATTAAGAAAATGATTGGTTTTTTACTCAAACGTCCCGTCGCGGTAATCATGAGCACCATTGCCTTTTTGGTATTGGGGGCAGTGGCTATGTTTCAGCTACCGGTTTCATTGATGCCGGATGTAGATATTCCCGAGATCAGTATACATTATACTCAGGATAATGCCTCGGTCAATGAAATGGAAAACAGTATCACCAACTTACTGAGAGGGCAGCTGCAACAGATTCCGTCATTATCGGACATTACTTCCGAATCCAGGGAAGGGAGCGGAACGATAACCATGAAGTTCGAATACGGCACTTCGATCGATTATGCTTTTATCGAGGTCAATCAGAAAGTGGATGCTGCGATGAACAGCTTCCCTAAAGAGATGCAACGGCCTACGATTATTAAAGCTTCGACTTCGGATATTCCTGTATTTTATATTCAGTTGAATTTAAAAAAATTGGAATCGGATATCAAATTCCTGGAATTTTGCGAATTTGCCGATGCCGTTTTGAAAAAGCGGTTGGAGCAATTGCCGGATGTCGCGATGGTGGATATTAGCGGGATGTATCAGCCCGAAATGTATATCTTGCCCGATGAAGCCAAAATGAAGAGTCTGAATATTACCCAAGACCAATTGAAAGAAGCTATCGATCAAAATAACCGGGTGTCGGGAAGCTTGTCGATCCGGGACGGTTACTACCAATATAATATAAAATTTACCAGTCAGCTGATGTCGGTCGAAGATGTCCGGGAGGTATACCTGAATATCGAAGGGCGTCTGATGCAGGTGAAAGATATTGCCGAAGTGGGCATACGGCCGAGAGATAAGAGAGGGATGTTCGTGAATGGCGAAAAACAATCCCTGTGTATGGCGGTGATCAAACAATCGAGTGCCCGGATGTCGGAGATGAAAGAGAAAGTCAGTGAAATGCTGGAAAATTTTGAAACAGAATATCCGGATATCGAATTTTCCGTATCGCGGGATCAGGCTGCCTTACTGAATTACTCGATTACGAATTTGCAGCAGAGTTTAGTATGGGGGATTATCCTGGCTGTGTTTATTATGCTGTTTTTCTTGCGGGATGCCCGTTCACCGATGATTATCGGGATCAGTATACCGGTTTCTGTGGTTATCAGTGTACTGTTTTTCCAGTTGATCGGTTTGTCTATCAATACCATTTCTCTGTCCGGTTTGATCATGGGGGTGGGGATGATGATCGATAATTCGATTATCGTCATCGATAATATCAACCAGCGAAGGGAACGGGGAGATTCGCTGTTTGTGGCTTGTGCGGACGGTACGGCCGAGATTTTCCGTCCCCTGTTGTCTTCGGTGTTGACGACTTGTGCGGTATTTGTGCCGTTGATATTTCTGGGAGGAGTTGCCGGGGCTTTGTTCTATGACCAGGCGGTAGCTGTAGGTGTCGGGCTTTTTGTCTCGCTGATCGTTTCGCTGACGATTGTCCCTGTCATTTTTTTTCTTCTCTTTAAAAGAGCACATGAAGACGGAAAAATCAGTAATTTCGTCAAACGGATCAGTTTTAAGCATCTGGATAAGTACTATACGATTGTCTATCACTTTGTGTTCTATCACCGCCATAAGACCATGCTGATCGTGGCTGTGCTGGTATTGTTGGGTGCTGCTACGGCTTTTTTCACTAAAGTGGAACGGATGCCTCCGGTAGAAATCAATGAAATGTTGATCCGGACAGACTGGAACAATAGTATTCATGTCGATGAAAATTATAACCGGGTGCAGGATATTATCCGGCAGTTTAAGGGACGTTGTACTGAAATATCCTGTCATATCGGTGAAAAACAGTTTTTCCTGAATCCCGAGGATAACGGTAATATCAATGAGGCGGAGTTTTATATAAAAACTACCGATAATGAAAGCCTGAAAGTTTTGGTCGGGGATATAACCGCTTATATTAAGAAAAACTATCCGGAAGCCCGGGTAGAACCGGCGAAGGTGGAAAATCTGTTCGAACAGTTGTTTAAGGGAGAAGATGCTCCTTTGATCATTTACCTCTCGGGAGAATCTGCCCGCAAGATAGAGGAACTATCGAAAATTAATGCATTCATCGACCATTTGAATGAGGAAATGCCCGGACTGAAATTGAATAAGCCTGCCGTACAGGAAAGAATCGTAGTCCATATCTTGCCCGAACGTTTGGCGTTGTATAAAGTGAATCAGAATGTGTTGCTGAATACGTTGGAAAAGAATATCAGTAAGGTCAGTATCGGAAAATTGAATACGGGGAACCTTTATATTCCGATTGTCATTACTGAAAATGAACATACGATCCGGGATATTCTCAACGAGGTGTATGTGTCTAATTCGGATAGGAAGTATATTCCGGTAGCTGCGTTGACCGATTTGTCAATGGAATACGATTACAAGAAAATTTTCGGGAAAAAAGAAGGAGTCGTCGTGCCTGTTCAGGTTTACCATACAGGAGATAGCATCCAAGAAATTATAAAGACGGTGAGGACAGAAGCGGTAAAAGCTAATCTGGATCCTCATTTCGGAGGGGCTTATTTCGAGGGGAATGAGACTTTCTGGCAGATGTTGATGATCGTAATCGTGGCCTTGCTGATGCTCTACTTTATTTTAGCCAGTCAATTCGAATCGTTGACATTACCTTTGATCGTATTGATCGAGATTCCGATCGATGTGGCGATGACTTTGCTGGCATTGTGGATTTGTGGGATCTCACTGAATCTGATGTCGATGATCGGTATCGTGGTCATGAGTGGTATCGTGATCAACGACTCGATTCTGAAGATCGATACGATCATCCGGCTTCAACAACAGGGATTTCCTTTGCTGGAAGCCATTCACGAAGGTGGGGTGAGGCGGTTGAAGCCGATTCTGATGACGAGTTTGACTACTATTTTTGCTTTGATCCCTTTTTTATGGGGTGACGATATCGGTTCCCAATTGCAGCGGCCGCTGGCGGTAGCTATGATCAGCGGGATGACGATCGGTACTCTGGTCAGTCTGTATTGGGTACCTCTGTGTTATTATTATTTAGTTAGAAAAAAAGGAGAATAGACGATGGAAACATTTACGCGGTGGGTGTATTATTTTTTGGAGTCTTTAGGTCTCGATCTCAGTTATATGACTAATCTGAATCGCCTGATTGTTCTTGTATTGATAGCCGTATTGGCTTTTCTGACAGATTGGATTTGCAGGAAAGGGATTGTACGGTTGGTGCGTAAGGTTACCCAAAAGACAAAGGTGACCTGGGACGATCTGTTGTTTAACGATCGGGTCATGAATAATTTCTGCCACATCCTGCCGCCTGTGGTAGTATATATACTTTTGCCGATCGCTTTCCCCGACGGATCGGATGCCCTGGCGTTTATCCGAAAGCTGTGTATGGTGTATATTATAGCGGCTGCTTTGCGGTTTATCAACATTTTTCTGGGAGTCATATTCCAGTTGGCCACACAGAAAGAAGTATTTCGTGACCGGCCTCTGAAAGGTGTCTACCAGATTATTCAGGTCGCTTTGTTTTTTGTCGGTTCGATTTGCATTATTGCTGTATTGATCGAGAAATCTCCTATCCATCTTTTGGCTGGTTTGGGAGCTTCGGCTGCTATTTTAATGTTGGTTTTCAAGGATAGTATCATGGGCCTTGTTTCCGGAGTGCAACTTTCGGCCAATGATATGTTGCGCCCGGGGGATTGGATTACGATGCCTAAATACAATGCCGACGGTACGGTGATCGAAGTGACTCTGAATACAGTGAAAGTCCGTAATTTCGACAATACGATTATTACGATCCCGCCTTATGCATTGGTGAGTGATTCGTTTCAAAACTGGAGGGGCATGCGGGAGTCCGGTGGACGTCGCGTGAAACGTTCTGTCAATTTGGATGTGAATAGTGTCTGTTTCTGTACCCCGGAAATGCTGGAAAGATATAAAAAGATCGTTATTTTAAAGGAATATATCGAGCAAACCGAGCAGAAAGTACAACAATACAATCAGCAGCAGGGGATCGACGATTCTGTGCCGGTCAATGGAGTACACCAGACAAACCTGGGCGTTTTCCGGGCTTATCTCGAATTATACCTGAAAAATTTACCTGTCGTAAATTCTGATTTGACGTATATGGTCCGGCAATTACAACCGACCGAAAAAGGAATCCCTTTGGAGGTGTATTTCTTCTCCAGAGAGAAAGATTGGGTGCCTTATGAGAAAATCCAGGCCGATGTTTTCGATCATATTTTTGCGGTAGTTCCTTATTTTGGTCTAAAAGTATTCCAAAATCCTTCTTCTGCAGATATAGTCCGGGTTTTAGAAAGAGTGTGATTGGTGTTTTGTATAAAACAATCCGTTTTTTTTATAAGTGTATCTTGATTTAATCGTTCTATCTTTGGGGGAGATAAATGACCTAAAATCGAAAACAATGAGTAAAATTTTATTCGGATTGGTGGGGATTGCTTTGATCAGCTCGTGTACGCGTCCGGGAAGTTTATATAATGGCGGACAACGGATTGCTAATTGTGTTACTTCAGAGCCTTTTGAAGTACCGGTTCAGGAGGGGTGTGCCACCTATGTGATGTATGGGCAAGATACTGTCGCTATTGTCACTCAGCCGATGACCATACAAATCCCGAAAGGGATGAAAGTATCGACGAAGGGAAGTACCGGTGATGAAATCTCGATCGAATATGAGGTATTGAACGATACAGATGCTAAGATTGCTTATAATAAATCCTGGCAGGCGATTATGTTCGAAGATACCCGTTCCGGTGATTATGATTACAATGATTTGATTATCCATGTTCGGAATTTGCATTCCTGGAATAAATTGCAGATCGATATTCAACCGATTGCTTTAGGGAGCCAAAAGGTGATCAAACTGGGATGTGTGATCGGTAATGATAAAAGCGAACATATCATTTCGGAAGATGTGCGTAAAGACTTGTTCGGTAGTGAAAAAGGATTTATCAATACACAAAGCGATCTGCAACCGGTCTGTTATAGCCTGGAACGCCGTCTCGACCATGAATTGGAAAAAGGGAAAGATGAATATGCTAGTATCGCCTGGTTTATTGAAGTAGATGATAATCGGTATTTTGCAATAAATGCCGATGCTGAATACAGTGACTATGATTTATTGAATGAGGAAGGGATGCCTTATGGTCTGGTCGTTTATGGGCTGAACGGCAGTCACGGTACGTTTGCTTATGCCGAAGAAAAAATTTCTTTGTTCGAAGCTTATCCGGATTTCAAAAGTTGGATTAATGGGGAAGTAGTTACTTTTGGGAAATATGCCGACAAGAAAATGATCTACAAATACAATTATGAAAAAATCCCCGGGACGACTAAGCGGATCTGGGATTGGCAATAATGGAAGGGCGACAGCCTAATCCTTCTTTTACGGTAAAAAGGTGTAGCCGTGTAGCGATAGCAACGTTAAAACTGAATGCTCATCGTTTTTGTTTAGAATAGAATAAGTTTTAAACCTTATGAACTTTCTAAACTAATTTAATTCCAGGTTTATTTTTTCTTTCTATTCCGATTCCGGGTGAACCGGTCTGATGACACAAAAAACGAAATAGAAAATGGATTCTACTCTCACTGAGATTTAAGTTCTGAAAACGGTACCGCTTTGTCCGTTTGCTTCATTGCTACTCTCCAACTACAATATCGACTTAGCATGTTTTGAGCGAGAAAAGGAGTAAAATGGGACGAAAGGTCCGTCCCCGGAGTACGGAATAAAAAACAGCAGACCGGGTAGGGCCTGCTGTTTTTTATAAAGATGAATCTTAAACTATTTGGCATAGTTGATTGCCCGGGTTTCGCGGATGACGGTTACTTTAACCTGTCCGGGGTAAGTCATTTCATCCTGGATTCGTTTTGCGATATCGAATGAAATTTTTTCTGCTTCTGCATCCGAGATTTTTTCACTCCCAACAACGACTCTCAATTCCCGTCCGGCTTGGATGGCATAGGTCTTCACAACTCCATTGTACGAGAGTGCCAGATCTTCCATATCTTTCAAGCGTTTGATATAAGATTCGACGACTTCCCGACGTGCACCCGGACGAGCTCCTGAGATCGCATCACAAGCCTGTACGATAGGTGCGATCAGTGTCGTCATTTCGATTTCTTCGTGGTGGGCTCCGATAGCATTACAGATATCCGGTTTTTCTTTATATTTTTCAGCTAATTGCATACCCAGAATAGCGTGTGGTAATTCCGGCTCGTCGTCGGGCACTTTACCGATATCATGGAGTAATCCGGCACGTTTGGCTTTCTTCACATTCAGACCCAGTTCGGCTGCCATGATCGCACAAAGATTAGCTGTTTCACGGGCATGTTGCAATAGGTTCTGACCATAAGAAGAACGATATTTCATTTTACCGATCAGACGGATCAATTCGGGATGTAAACCGTGGACTCCTAAGTCGATTGTGGTGCGCTTACCGGTTTCGATAATTTCTTCTTCGATTTGTTTTTTCACTTTATTCACTACCTCTTCGATGCGGGCAGGATGGATACGTCCGTCTGTTACCAGCTGGTGTAAAGACAGACGTGCAATTTCCCTTCTTACCGGATCGAAACCCGAGAGTACGATCGCTTCAGGAGTATCGTCGACGATGATTTCAACTCCTGTTGCAGCTTCGAGTGCGCGGATATTACGACCTTCGCGTCCGATAATCCGGCCTTTGATTTCGTCCGAATCGATGTGGAAAATAGAGACTGCATTTTCGGTCGCTGTTTCGGTCGCTACACGCTGAATCGTCTTTATCACGACCTTTTTAGCTTCCATATTGGCAGTCATTTTAGCTTCCTCCATGATCTCGTTGACATAAGAGATGGCTTCTGCCTCTGCTTCTTCTTTCAGAGAGTTGATCAGTTTTTCTTTTGCCTGCTCACCGGACATACCTGAAATGGCTTCAAGTTGTTCGATTTGCTGTTTTTTGATCTTGTCCAATTCTGCCGTTTTCTTTTCGATCAATTCTTTTTGTACTTCTATGTTGCTTTGCTGGCTTTGGAGTTCTTTCCCTTTGCGTTGTATTTCTTCCAGTTTGCGCGAAATATCGGTTTCCTGTTGTTTTAACTTGTTTTCGGCCATCAACAGCTTATTATTTCTGGCAGCAGCCTGTTTTTCATGTTCGGCTTTGATCTGTAAGAATTTTTCTTTAGCCTGAAGAATTTTATCCTTTTTGATCACTTCTGCTTCAGCTTCAGCTTCTTTGATGATATTTTGTGCCCGGTATTTCATGGCTAATCTCATAATAAACCAGCCGATCGCTATACCGACGAACAAAGCTATCACGCTTGCGATTATTGTTGTCATTGTCATATTTCTGTTATTAATTAAATTTATAATATAGTTTAATGTTACACTGTTTTCTCTTTTTGTAAATGCACAAAAAAATCCCGCACTATTTCTTTTTAATAAAACCCCTGTATGACACGGGTAGAGCTGCCATTTGATTCAGACTTCCACTGTCCCGAAGGAACTCCGAAGAGTCGAGGCCTGTCTTGTGCAAATATAAGCGTCTGCTCTAATTGTTTGAGTGTTGAGTTTTTCGCTTAAAGTCGAAATAATGCGGGAATATCTATGTTCAAAGAACTCTAAAAATACTTACTCTTTGATGAATTCATCAAGTTTCAAATTAATTTGTTCTATTTCATTAAACTTCTGTTCTTGTTGCAGCATTTTTATCGTATGCAACAGCGAAACATAAGCTAAAAAATAAAAAGGCTCCGGTTCTGTATTTCCGGTTTTATATTTTAAAACACGTTCATTAATTTCCTTTGCCGCTTTCCGGATGATCTCTTCATCTGCTGCTGAAATATTCAAATTCAGAGGTATATCGGCAATAGTTAAGTTAATGTTGCGTTTTTCAGACATAATTAATTATTCAAAAGAGCAATACATTTATCTATCTCCCGCACCAGTTGGTTGATTCGCATTTTCGCTTCATAACTTCCGTTCCCTTCCGAAATTGCACTAGCCACTCTGGTTGTTTTTAGTTTATTGTTTAAATCTTTGTTCTCTCTTTGCAGGTTTTCAAGCTCGGATTGCAAATCCTGTATTTTGCTTTCCAGACTTTTGTTCTGTTCCAGAGAGGATATATATAGTTTTATTAATTTATCTATTTTAAAATTCAGCTCGTTTATAACGGCATCGTGTTTTGCTGCCATAACTCAATCTTTTCATGACAAAGATAAAATTTATTCTTTAAATTATCAAGAGTGTTGATATATTTGCAGCATAAAATTAGTGTTTTTTTTGATATGGAAAAAAGGAGGTATAGGAAATTTATTCGTTATTTTTTGTTTAATTGGTTGTCTTTGATTTCATTAAATATATTTGCCCAGGACATGATAAAGCCGATCGATCGGCCTGTTTTGTTGAGTGGAAATTTCGGAGAATTGAGGGCGACTCACTTTCATTCGGGTATCGATATCCGGACCGGTGGGGTGGAAGGCTTGCCCGTCGTGTGTGTGAAAGACGGTAAAGTTGTCCGGGTGAGTGTGTCTCCTACCGGCTATGGGCGGGCATTGTATGTGGAGCATGAGGATGGAACGACCACGGTTTACGGACATTTGCAACGTTTCAACGCTCGTATCACAGCGCTTGTCCGGCAAATTCAATACGAGCAGGAAAGCTTTAAAATAGATGAAGAGGTGAGGGACAGGCAGTTGATCTTTCATCAGGGAGATACGATTGCTTTTAGTGGTAATACCGGATCTTCCGGGGGACCACACTTGCATTTCGAAGTCAGGAATACCCGTTCTGAACATACCTTGAATCCTTTGCTTTTTTATAAGATCCGGGATAGCCGGATTCCGGTGGTGAGAGGTGTTTATCTGTATCGTGAATCGGCTTCGGGTTGTGTCGGATTGGTGAGGCGGGTGGCTTTGAAACAGTCGGCGAACGGCCGTTATACGCTCGGACAGTTGAATATTCCGGCAGGGAAAATAGGTATTGCTGTATTTGTTACGGATTATATGAATGATTCCTGGAATAAACTGGGAATTTATCGGTTAGGAGTAGTGGCCGGAAAAGATACGCTTTTTGCCATGCAGATGGATTCCTGTTCTTTTGATCAGACTTGTTTTATCAATGAAATAAAGGATTTTGACTGTTATAAGAAAAAGGAAACGGTTTATCGTTGTTTTGGTAATTATCAGGGACAGGTGATGGGGGTGAAGAATCGGAATCAGGGATGGATTACTGTCGGTGAAGACAGTATTGTACCGGTGAAAATCGATCTGAAAGATATCAATGGTAACCGGGCAACCGTAACGTTGACCCTGAAAGGCAAGGAGGCACCTGTGCAGGAAGAACAGGAGGTGTTGCGCTATGATCGCAGCTATAGCCTGGACTTGTCCGGGGCTACGCTGGATTTAGAGGCCGGAGCTTTGTCGGCTTCGGTGCCGAAAGGGATGAAAATAGAAAAAGATACGGTTTCCGGAAGGGATATTTTTGTATTATCGGAAAAAGATGTTCCTTTGTTAAAGAAAGCCCGTTTGTCTGTGGCCGGGGAATTTGACCGGAAGGCTTTGATTTGTGAGGTGGACCGTGCCGGCAGGAAATACCCGCTTGCAACTCAGTGGAGTGAAGAGGGCCTGGTGGCGGAAATCGGCTATCTTAGCCGGTACACGATAGCCGAAGACCGGCAACCGCCGGTGATTTCTTTTTTAGGGAAATTTCCGGATGGTTCTTTGAAATTTAAGATAAAAGATGATTTTTCAGGGATTGCAACTTATCGGGGAGAGGTAAATGGCCGGTGGTGCCTGTTTTCCTATGATCCGCGCTATAATTTGATGCGTTGCAGTCTGAAAGAACCGGTTTTTGTTTCCGGTCAGGTGAATGAAGTGAAGGTTATTGTCGAAGACCGGGTCGGAAATAAAAATGAACTCCTTGTCAAAGTAAAGAAATAATTATAGAAAAGGATTAATTGGAAGCATATTTATGAGAAAAGAAATACAGGAATGGATCGAAAAAGGGAATCGGACAGAAGCTGTCCGCTTACTGGAAGAATGGGTCGGAAAACATCCGGCAGATGAAGAGGAGTGGTTGCTCTTGGGAGAATTGTTGTATGCCGACGGAAAAATGACGGAAGCCTTGAATAAATTCAATACGGTTCTCCGCCTGAATCCGGATCACCGGAAGGCAGCGAATTATGTGGTTATGATCAATAATATTTTGGGATACTATTGTAAAGATATGTTCAATCCTTAGGTATGAAATTATATCATAAAGCCTTTTTATACCGGCACAAATGGATACAACCTTACCTGCAAAAAGTGTTGGGTGGGATAGATGCTGTCACGTTTCTGGCAGCCTTGGCCTTGATTGGCGGTGTCGTCTATGAACATGGCTTTATTATTTCGGAAGGAGCGGAGGCAGATCTCGGTGTATTGTATCGGACCGTATGGGGCGTTTTCCTGGTTCAGACCACGATGCATATCGGGCTGGCGTATCGGGAAACGCTGAAGAAATACCGGACATTTACATGGGTATTGAATATTTTACTTTATCTGACTCTAATTCCCGTCATTTTTTTCGAACCGGAATCGGGGGCATTGAAATATTTCTGGTTATTTTTAAACAACCGTATTTTTCAGCTGATTCTGTTGTTGTTACTTTCCTTATTGCGCTTATCTTCGGGGGTGATCGGACTCTTGGGAAAACGGACCAATCCCTCCCTGATTCTGGCCGGAAGTTTCTTCCTTATTATTTGTATCGGCACCGGTTTGTTGATGTTACCTCGTTGTACCGTTGATGGTATTTCGTGGGTAAATGCTTTGTTTGTGTCCACCAGTGCTGTTTGTGTGACCGGTTTGGTACCGGTAGATGTAGCGACGACTTTCACTTCTTTGGGACAGTTGGTCATTATTATATTGATACAGATCGGTGGGTTGGGAGTAATGACGCTCACCTGTTTCTTCGCCATGTTTTTTATGGGTAATACTTCCGTATATAATCAGTTGGCGGTAAGGGATATGATCAGTTCCGATTCTTTGTCGTCTCTGTTGTCGACGGTGATTTATATTTTATTTTTCACTTTAGTGATAGAAGGAGCCGGGATGTTGGTCTTGTTCCTGAGTATTCACGGTACTTTGGGGATGACGGTGCAACAGGAAATGGTGTTTGCTGCTTTTCATTCTATTTCGGCTTTTTGTAATGCCGGTTTCTCGACCTTATCGGAGAATCTCGGTAATCCTTTGGTCATGCAACACCATAATCTGCTCTATATAACCATTTCCGTATTGATTATTTTGGGAGGAATCGGTTTTCCGATCTTGGTGAATTTTAAGCATATCGCCGGTTATCATCTGAAGCGTTTGTTTTATTTTATCCGTACAGGAAAAAGGGATAGACAGCGTATCCGGCATTTGTATAATCTGAATACTAAGATTGTTTTGTTGACGACGCTGATTTTATTGACCGGTGGGACTATAGCGATTCTTCTGTTCGAATGGAACGGAGCTTTTGCGGGAATGAGTATGCCGGATAAATGGGTACAGGCCTTTTTCAATGCGACCTGTCCCCGTACGGCCGGGTTTACGAGTATCGGTTTGACCTCTTTTTCATTACAGAGTTTGTTGCTGATGTTGCTTTTAATGTTTATCGGAGGGGCTGCCCAATCTACTGCCGGCGGAGTTAAAGTGAATGCTTTTGCTGCCGCTGTATTGAGCCTTTTTGCTGTGATCCGGGGAAAAAGCCGGGTGGAGGTGTTCCGGCGGCAGCTTTCGGTGGATTCGATCAGGCGTTCCAATGCTACCCTGGTGATGTACCTTATGATTCTTTTTCTGGGTGTATTTGTCCTGAGTGTGCTCGAACCGCATGCTTCGCTATTGGCCTTGGTTTTCGAGTGTACTTCGGCTTTGAGTACCGTCGGGTCGAGTCTCGGTCTGACTCCGGCTTTAGGAGAAGCAGGTAAATTATTCGTATCCTTGCTGATGTTTATCGGGCGGGTGGGAGTCATTACGATCGTATTGGGATTCGTACCTCCGCAGAAGCATACCAAATATAAATACCCGGATGATAATTTGATCATCAACTAAGCAAGAGAGTTGTCGTATTAACATGATATACATATGAAATATATAGTTATTGGTTTGGGAAATTACGGAGGAGGTTTGGCCGAGGAGTTGATGGCCATCGGACACGAAGTCATCGGTGTCGATCAGAACGAAGGGCGGGTGGATAATCTGAAAGACAAGATTACCACGGCTTTTGTGTTGGATGCAACGGATGAACTGGCTCTGGAAACTTTGCCACTCCGAGAGATCGATGTGGTGATTGTCGCTATCGGAGAAAATTTCGGGGCTTCTGTACGGGTGGTCGCTTTGCTGAAACAAAAGAAAGTGAAGCATATCTTTGCCCGGGCTATAGATTCGGTGCATAAGGCGATACTGGAAGCTTTCGCTATCGACAAAGTGCTGACCCCTGAAAAAGATGCCGCCCGCGAATTTGTACAGTTCCTGGCTTTGGGTATTCATGCCGAGTCGTTCCGGGTCGACGAAGACTATTATGTGATTAAGTTTAAAGTGCCTCGGAAATGTGCCGGTTATCCTTTGAGCGGAATGAACCTCGAAGAGGATTTTCATTTAAAACTGATTGCTTTGAAGCAGGCTGCCGAAGTGAAAAATATACTGGGAATGAAAAAACTGACTAAAGAGGTGATGACGGTTATTCCCGACAATTACCTGTTGAAAGAGGAAGACGAATTGGTGTGTTACGGTTTGTATAAAGATTTTCAGGCCTTGTGGAAAGCATTTTAAAAATCGGGGTAAATTTTCTTTCCCTTTTACTTTTTACTTTTTACTTTTTCCCTTATCTTTGCCGTCCATTTTGAATAGGTTTAACGCATTAAAAATCAATCCACTTTGGAAGGGGGTGCTTAAATTCGGACAAGCGGTGCTTGCCATGAAGTAGAAAAGAACTGAAAATAGAAGACAAAATGACCTCAGGAAGAGACTAAGCCGGAGGTTGTAATGGGAGGGTGTTACCCTGTTGTTATTTTATTTAATGCGTTTATTATAAACTATAAAAATTAGAAATCATGATTATTGTACCTTTAAAAGAAGGCGAAAATATCGAGAGAGCCTTAAAGAAATTCAAGAGAAAATTCGAAAAAACCGGTATTGTAAAAGAATTGAGAGATCGTCAGGCTTTCACAAAACCATCAGTACGTAACCGGGCCCAGCGGATCAAAGCTGTCTACAAGCAGAGTTTGCAACAGGCAGAAGAATAATTTTCTTCCCGGGCTTGTTTTTCCCGGAGGAAAGTGTTAAATTGGGTTCGTTTTAAGAATGATGAGTATGGAAATAGATTCATTTCTGAGTTATTTGAAAAATATTAAGCGCTATTCAGCACTTACTATTACAGCTTATAAAGAAGATTTGAATCAGTTTCGTGAGTTCTGTGAAAAAGTGGAATTGATCCGGCAGGATGAGGAAATTACTTCCAAGATGGTCCGGCGGTTTGAAATGGGATTGATGTCCGGTGGGTTGAAGATTGGCGGGGTGGACGGTGAAGAAAAGCTGAGGCCGATGACTGCCCGTTCCGTTAGGCGTAAATTGAGTTCTTTACGGACTTATTTCCGTTATCTGGTACGGGAGGGAAAGTTGACAGAAGATCCGACGGAGATTGTCGTGGCACCTAAAATGGGAAAGCGATTGCCGGTGTTTGTGCCCGATTATCAAATGGATGAGGTGTTGGATAAACACGCTTCCGACAAGGATTTTGCAAATATCCGTGATCGGATGGTGTTGATGACGGCTTATTATACCGGAATGAGACGCTCGGAACTGGTGGCATTGAAATTGGAAGATGTCGATTTGGAGGGAGCGGTGATCCGGGTGAATGGGAAAGGAGACAAACAACGGATTGTTCCCATGTTACCGGAATTGGCCGGAGATCTCCGGATTTATCTGAACAAGCGGGAAGAACTGGTAGGTGAAAAACATCAGTTTGTATTCGTTACGGATAAAGGAAAACCGGTATACGATAAATTTATTTATCGTTTAGCTGTAAAATATCTGGGCGAAGTCACTTCGTTGAAGAAACGAAGTCCGCATGTTTTGCGGCATTCTTTTGCTACGGCTCTGTTGAATAACGGAGCCTGTATCGAGGCTATCCGTGAATTACTCGGCCATGCCGGACTGGCAGCGACTCAAATCTATACTCATAATTCTTTTGAGAGTTTGAAAAAGGTTTATAACCAAGCTCATCCCCGGGCTTAAAATTTAAGGAGGAAGTACTATGGAAATTAAAATTAATGCGGTTGGTTTTTCAGCAAGTTCTCAGTTGGAAGATTTCATTCAGAAGAAAATTTCTAAATTAGATAAATACCACGACGGAATTATCGGTTCGGAAGTTACCTTGAAACTGGAAAAAGACGACAATCTGGAAAATAAAGTAGTCGAAGTGCTGTTGAATGTTAAAGGCCAAGAAGTTTTTGCAAAGAAAAATGCAAAGAAATTCGAGGAAGCAGTCGATGAGCTTTATGATGTAGTAAAGCGTCAATTGGTGAAAATCAAAGAGAAAGAAAGAGAGTGCTGAAAAGACTAAAGGCGAGAAGATCAGAAGCTAAAGGTTAAAGACTGGAAAGCTAAAAGCGGGAAGGTTAAAAAAGCAGGGGAGGAAAGGCTGGAGGCGGATGAGTAAAACCTGAGCGAGAGTCGGAAACCGATAGTCGGATAAAAAGTTGAAACACAAACATTCAACTTTAAAGAAAATAATTTTGTAGAACAGAATTATTTAATTATATTTGCACGCTCAAAAGAGTGGGCTGAATAGGCTTGTTGTATGCAGGTCTTTGATTCCCCTGATGAGTTTTAGTTTGTATATAGAGTTATTTGAGATAAATTGTTTAATAATAAAAAGTTTTTAAGTCATGGCTAAAGAAAAGTTTGACAGGTCAAAACCACACGTAAATATTGGAACTATCGGTCACGTAGACCACGGTAAAACCACTTTGACTGCTGCTATCACTACCGTTTTGGCAAAAAAAGGTCTTTCAGAAGTAAAATCATTCGATCAGATCGATAACGCTCCGGAAGAAAAAGAAAGAGGTATCACCATCAATACTTCTCACGTTGAGTATTCTACCGCTAACCGTCACTATGCTCACGTTGACTGTCCGGGTCACGCCGACTATGTAAAGAACATGGTTACCGGTGCTGCTCAGATGGACGGTGCTATCCTGGTTTGTGCTGCTACTGATGGTCCGATGCCTCAGACCCGTGAACACATTCTTTTGGCTCGTCAGGTAAACGTTCCGAGAATCGTTGTATTCCTGAATAAAGTGGATATGGTGGATGATCCTGAAATGTTGGAACTGGTTGAAATGGAAGTTCGTGAACTGTTGTCTTTCTATCAATATGACGGTGACAATACTCCGATCATCTTAGGTTCTGCACTGGGTGCATTGAACGGCGAGGCTAAATGGGAAGAAAAAGTAATGGAATTGATGGATGCTGTTGATAACTGGATTCCACTTCCTCCGCGTGATAATGAAAAACCGTTCCTGATGCCGGTTGAAGACGTATTCTCAATCACCGGTCGTGGTACTGTTGCTACCGGTCGTATCGAAACCGGTGTTGTACATGTAGGTGATGAATTGGAAATTATCGGTCTGGGTGCTGATGGTAAGAAAACCGTTTGTACCGGAGTTGAAATGTTCCGTAAATTATTGGATGAAGGAGAAGCTGGTGATAACGTTGGTCTGTTGCTGCGTGGTATCGACAAAAACGAAATCAAACGTGGTATGGTACTGGCAAAACCGGGTTCAGTTAAACCGCACAGCAAATTTAAAGCTGAGGTTTATATTCTGAAAAAAGAAGAAGGTGGTCGTCACACTCCGTTCCACAACAAGTACAGGCCTCAGTTCTATCTGCGTACGATGGACGTTACCGGTGAAATCACTCTGCCGGAAGGAACTGAAATGGTAATGCCGGGAGATAACGTAACAATTACTGTTGAATTGTTGACTCCGGTAGCATGTTCAGTAGGTCTTCGGTTCGCTATCCGTGAAGGTGGACGTACCGTAGGTGCCGGTCAGATTACTGAAATCCTTGGTTAATATCTGATTTGTGATTCCGGTCTGCAAACTTGTATCGATCGGAGTCCGAATCCTGAAGGATATTTTTACGGTTTACGGTTACCGGTTCCCCGGATAATCGTAAATCGTAAATTAAAAATCCGAAATAAAGATACGGGTGTAGCTCAGTTGGTAGAGCACTGGTCTCCAAAACCAGGTGTCGGGAGTTCGAGTCTCTCCTCCCGTGCTGAAATGTTTTAATTTTAAATTTTAAATTGTAAATTTGCAGGCAATTTAAAATTTACAATCGAAGATCTAAAATGAAAATAAAAGCTTATTTCGCAGACGTTTATAACGAGCTGGTCAATAAAGTCTCCTGGCCATCATGGTCTGAACTCCAGAGCAGTGCTACCATAGTAATGATAGCTTCCGTCATTATTGCAATTGGTATATTTGTAATGGACTTTTCGTTCAGACACATTATGGATTTCATATATAGTATGTTTTATTAATCTTCAGAACTACATGGCAGAAATTAAAAAAAGATGGTATGTACTTCGTGTGATCGGCGGGAAAGAGAAGAAGGTAAAGGAGTACATCGAGAATGAAGTTGCCAGTCTAGGGCTGCAAGATTATGTTTCACAGGTTTTGATACCTACCGAGAAAATTTATCAGGTACGTAACGGTAAAAAGATCAGCAAAGAGCGGAACTTTTTTCCCGGTTATGTAATGATAGAGGCGGCTCTTGTCGGTGAGATACCCCACATGCTTCGTGATATCACGAACGTGATAGGCTTCCTGGGGGAAACTAAAGGGGGCGATCCGGTGCCGATGCGTCAATCGGAAATCAACCGGATTCTGGGTACAGTAGATGAACTGTCGGAACAGCCCGAGGAGATAAACATACCTTATGTCGTTGGCGAATCGGTAAAAGTTACTGACGGTCCGTTCAACGGTTTTACCGGCGTGATAGAGGAAGTGAACAATGACAAAAAACGGGTGAAAGTAATTGTCAAGGTTTTTGGTCGTCAGACACCACTCGAATTGAGTTTCATGCAGGTAGAAAAAGAATAAACAAATATTAGTTCTTAAAGTTTTTAAAGTTTCTAAAGTTCTTAAAGTGTGTTCTGCTCTGGTTGTGATTAAAGCAGCACTGCAGTTTTCATTAACTTTATAAACCTTATAACTTTATAAACTTTCAAACTCTAAAAAAAATGGCAAAAGAAGTTGAAGCTCTTATCAAGCTACAGATTAAAGCTGGTGCCGCGAATCCTTCTCCTCCAGTGGGTCCTGCTTTAGGTTCTAAAGGAGTCAATATTATGGACTTCTGCAAACAATTCAATGCAAGAACTCAGGACCAGGCAGGTAAGATCATTCCGGTGATTATTCAGGTTTACGGTGATAAATCTTTTGATTTCATTACCAAACAGCCCCCTGTTGCTATTCAGCTTTTGGAAGCAGCAAAACTCAAATCCGGTTCTGCAGAACCTAACCGTAAAAAGGTGGCTTCTTTGTCTTGGGACAAAGTAAAGGAAATTGCAGAAGGCAAAATGAGCGATTTGAATGCTTTTGAAATTGAAAAAGCAATGAGCATGGTAGCTGGAACTGCCAGAAGTATGGGGATCACCATCGATGGTGAGAAACCTTTTTAATGAATTCGTAATACTTCAAACGTAATGAGTAAACTGACAAAAAATAAGAAGTTAGCTTTAGAAAAGATCGAAGATGGTAGAGCTTATACCATTGAAGAAGCTGCTCAGCTGGTGAAAGAAATTACTTTTACCAAGTTTGATGCGTCAGTTGACATAGACGTTCGTCTGGGTGTAGACCCGCGTAAAGCCAATCAAATGGTTCGCGGTGTCGTTACATTGCCCCATGGAACCGGTAAAGATATCAGAGTATTGGTACTTTGTACCCCTGATAAGGTTGAAGAAGCCAAAGCTGCCGGTGCCGACTATGTTGGATTGGATGAGTATATTGAAAAATTGAAATCAGGTTGGACTGATATCGACATCATTATTACTATGCCGGCCATCATGGGTAAAATTGGTGCTTTAGGACGAATCCTAGGTCCGCGTGGATTGATGCCAAACCCGAAGAGCGGTACTGTTACCATGGAAATCGGTAAAGCCGTAAAAGAGGTTAAGCAGGGAAAAATTGATTTTAAAGTTGACAAATTTGGTATCGTACACACTTCTATCGGTAAAGTAAACTTTGAAGCAGAAAAGATTATGGATAATGCCCGTGAATTTATGGCTACGATCCAAAAACTGAAACCTTCTTCTGCAAAAGGTACTTATGTGAAGAGTGTATTCCTGTCAAGTACAATGAGTCCCGGTATTAAATTAGACCTTAAGTCATTACTTGATTAATTATTAACCTTTAAAGGACCATTTGTAGAATGAAAAGGGAAGAAAAACAAGTAATCATAGACAATTTAACCGAGCAGATAAAAGCACACAAGCATATCTATATCAGTGATATCTCTGAATTGGATGCAGCTGCGACACAAGAGTTGCGTAGAGCTTGCTTCAAAGCAGGAATTAAACTGATTCAGGTAAAAAACACTTTGTTGCGTGTTGCTTTGGACGGTTTGGAAGCTGACTATAATGAAATTTATAGTGCTTTGACCGGTTCTAGCGCTGTGATGCTGTCTGAGACAGGTAATGCTCCTGCGAAACTGATCAAAGAGTTCCGTAAGAACCATGACAAACCTGTATTGAAGGCTGCTTTCGTGGAAGAATGTGCCTATGTGGGTGAAAACCAACTGGACGCTCTGGTTAGCATCAAATCGAAAGAAGAGTTGCTGGGAGATATCGTACTGTTGCTGCAATCACCGATGCAGAAGCTTATCTCTGCCCTGGAATCAGGGAAGAATACTATCGGCGGAGTGCTTAAAACTCTTGAAGATAGAGCATAAATATTATTATTATTTTTTGAATAAAAACATTTTAAATACTTATCGAAATGGCAGATTTGAAAAAACTTGCAGAAGAATTAGTTAACCTGACAGTAAAAGACGTAAAAGAGTTAGCTGACATCCTTAAAGAAGAATACGGTATCGAACCTGCAGCTGCTGCTGTTGCTGTAGCTGCTCCTGCTGCTGGTGGCGAAGGTGCTGCTGCTGCTGAACAGACCGAGTTCGACGTAATCCTGAAATCAGGTGGTCAGTCTAAACTGGCTGTTGTGAAGTTAGTGAAAGAGCTGACCGGTCTTGGACTGAAAGAAGCTAAAGAATTAGTTGACAAAGCTCCGGCTCCTTTGAAAGAAAAAGTTTCTAAAGAAGAAGCTGCACAATTGAAAGCTCAACTGGAAGAAGCAGGAGCTGAAGTTGAACTTAAATAAGTCATAAGACCCTCCATGGGTTTCGAGGTTTAGAGTCACTTTTTGACTCTAAACCATTTTGTTGTTATTATTGTTTAGGTTCCAAAAAATTATTAGATGTCTTCAAATACTTCAAACAAAAGAATAAGCTTTGCCTCCACGAAAAATCAGTTGCAATATCCTGATTTTCTTGAAGTGCAATTAAAGTCTTTCAAGGACTTTTTTCAATTGGGTACGACGCCTGAAAACAGAAAGAACGAAGGCCTGTATACTGTTTTCAAGGAGAACTTCCCAATCACCGACACCCGGAACAATTTTGTTCTGGAATTTTTGGACTACTTCATCGACCCGCCCCGTTATTCGATAGACGAATGTCTGGAGCAAGGATTGACTTACGGAGCTCCGTTGAAGGCCAAACTGAAGTTGTATTGTACGGATCCCGAACACGAGGATTTCGACACGGTGATTGAAGACGTATATCTGGGGAATGTTCCGTATATGACGCCCAAAGGCACCTTTGTGATTAACGGAGCCGAGCGTGTGATCGTATCTCAGTTGCACAGATCACCGGGTGTATTTTTCGGACAGAGCGTTCATGCTAATGGTACCAAACTTTATTCCGCCAGAATTATCCCGTTCAAGGGTTCCTGGATCGAGTTCGCGACAGACATCAACAATGTGATGTATGCTTACATCGACCGGAAGAAAAAATTGCCGGTAACGACTTTGTTACGTGCTATCGGCTTTGAGACGGATAAGGATATCTTGCAGATATTCGACCTGGCGGATGAAATAAATGTTTCCAAAACGGGATTGAAAAAAGTCGTTGGCCGTCGGTTGGCTGCGCGTGTTTTGAAGACCTGGGTGGAAGATTTCGTGGATGAAGATACCGGTGAGGTGGTTTCTATCGAACGAAACGAAATCATTGTGGATCGGGAAACTGTTCTGGAAAATGAACATATTGATGCAATCGTCGATTCAGGTGCAAAGACGATTCTGTTGCATAAAGAAAAGCAAAATCTGGCAGATTATGCCATTATATACAATACACTGCAAAAAGACCCGTGTAACTCGGAAAAAGAAGCAGTGATGCACATCTATAGACAGCTGCGTAGCTCAGAACCACCTGACGAAGCGACTGCCCGTGATGTTATCGATAAATTGTTCTTCTCTGACAAGCGCTACGACCTGGGAGATGTTGGACGTTACAAGTTGAATAAAAAACTGGGACTTTCTACCGATCCGGCTGTTCGGGTGCTGACCAAAGAAGATATGATCGAGATTATCAAATATCTGATCAAGCTGTTGAATGCCCGTACAGATGTAGATGATATCGACCACTTGAGCAACCGTCGTGTACGTACTGTAGGCGAACAGTTGTACAATCAGTTCGGTGTCGGGCTGGCCCGTATGGCCCGTACAATCCGTGAACGGATGAACGTTCGTGACAATGAGGTGTTTACTCCGGTAGATCTGATCAATTCCAAGATCCTGTCTTCTGTGATCAACTCTTTCTTCGGTACGAATGCGCTGTCACAGTTTATGGACCAGACGAACCCGCTGGCTGAGATTACACATAAACGTCGTATGTCGGCCTTAGGACCTGGTGGTCTTTCCCGTGACCGTGCCGGATTCGAGGTGCGTGACGTTCACTATACCCACTACGGACGACTTTGTCCGATCGAGACCCCGGAAGGTCCGAATATCGGTTTGATTTCTTCACTTTGTGTATATGCAAAAATCAACGATTTAGGATTTATCGAAACTCCTTACCGGAAGGTGGAGGCCGGAGTGGTGGATCTGTCACCGGAAGGGGTGAAATATTTATCGGCAGAGGAAGAAGAAGGACTGGTAATCGCTCAGGCGAATGCGAAGATCGACGACGAAGGTCACTTTGTGAACAAACGGGCTAAATCCCGTAAAGACGGAGACTTCCCGGTTGAAGAGATCGAGAATGTCAATCTGATGGACGTTGCACCTAATCAGATTGCTTCTATCGCCGCTTCTTTGATTCCGTTCCTGGAACATGACGATGCCAACCGTGCCTTGATGGGGTCTAACATGATGCGTCAGGCTGTGCCTATCATCAAGCCGCAGGCTCCGATTGTAGGAACCGGTTTGGAAGGTGCTTTGGTGCGGGATTCCCGGACACAGATCGTAGCAGAAGGACCTGGTGTTGTCGATTTCGTGGATGGACGCCGGATCGTGATCAAATACGACCAGACCGAAGAAGAACGTTTTGTAAGCTTTGACGGGGATACGAAAGAGTATGTCCTGCCGAAATATAAACGTACCAACCAGAGTACGACCATGACTTTACGTCCGATAGTCCGTAAAGGACAGCGCGTAGAGGAAGGGGAAATCCTGACCGAAGGATATTCTTCGGAAGGAGGTGAACTGGCACTCGGACGTAACCTGAAAGTGGCTTATATGCCCTGGAAAGGGTATAACTATGAGGATGCTATCGTGATCTCTGAAAATATCGTTCGTAACGATGTATTTACTTCTGTACATGTGGATGAATATTCACTGGAAGTGCGCGAAACGAAACGAGGTTTGGAAGAGTTGACCGCCGATATCCCCAATGTCAGTGAAGATGCTACGAAGGATCTGGATGAAAACGGTATTATCCGCATCGGAGCCCGTGTGAAACCGGGAGATATCCTGATCGGTAAGATTACCCCGAAAGGAGAATCCGATCCGAGTCCGGAAGAAAAATTGCTGCGTGCGATCTTCGGTGATAAAGCCGGTGATGTGAAAGATGCTTCTCTGAAAGCTTCTCCTTCACTGAGCGGTGTCATTATCGATAAAAAATTGTTCCAGCGGATGATCGGCGACCGGAAATCGAAAGCTGCAGGTAAGACGATCCTGGCTGAAATCGACGAACAATTCGAACGGAAAGTAGGCGATTTAACCGATTTGCTGATCGACAAATTGTTCGAACTGACCAATGGGAAGACTTCTCAGGGAGTGAAGAATTACCTGAACGAAGATGTTATTCCGAAAGGCGTGAAGTTTACGCTGAAAACCTTGCAAAATCTGAATTATCTGGAAATCAATCCGAACAAGTGGACGACAGATAAACAGAAGAACGATATGATCCGTGATTTGCTGCACAACTTTGTGATCAAATACAAGGAGATCGAAGGACAGATGAAGCGTAAAAAATATAATGCTACTGTCGGAGACGAACTTCCTTCCGGCATCATCAAAATGGCTAAAGTTTACGTAGCGAAAAAACGTAAATTGCAGATCGGTGATAAGATGGCAGGACGTCACGGTAATAAAGGTATCGTATCCCGTGTTGTAAGGGTTGAAGATATGCCGTTCCTGGCCGACGGTACTCCGGTGGATATTTGTTTGAATCCGTTGGGTGTACCTTCCCGTATGAACCTGGGACAGATTTTCGAAGCTGTATTGGGCTGGGCCGGTAAAGAATTGGGATTGAAATTCGCTACTCCGATTTTCGACGGTGCAAGCCTGGACGATATCAATGCCTATACCGATAAAGCCGGTGTGCCTCGTTACGGTACAACCTACCTGTATGACGGTGGTACCGGTGAACGTTTCGACCAGCCGGCGACAGTAGGAGTGACCTACTTCCTGAAACTGGGGCACATGGTAGATGATAAAATGCATGCCCGTTCGATCGGACCGTACTCGTTGATTACGCAACAGCCTTTGGGTGGTAAAGCTCAATTCGGTGGGCAGCGTTTCGGTGAGATGGAGGTTTGGGCTCTGGAAGCTTTCGGAGCTGCTCATATCCTGCAGGAAATCCTGACCGTGAAGTCTGACGATGTAATGGGCCGTACCAAAACTTACGAGCATATCGTAAAAGGAGAGCCTATGCCTACCCCGGGTCTGCCCGAATCATTCAACGTATTGTTGCATGAGCTGAGAGGACTGGGATTAAGCGTGAACTTGATATAATGTAAAAAGCTATAAGCTAAAAGCTATAGGTAATAAGCCTTTAGCCTTTAGCTTTTAGCCTTTAACTTCAAAAATTATGGCTTTTAGAAAAGATAATAATACCAACAAGCCCAAGAGCTTTACAAAAATTGCTATCGGACTGGCCTCTCCTGAGGAAATTCTGGAACATTCCAGCGGACAGGTGTTGAAGCCCGAGACCATCAACTACCGTACTTATAAGCCTGAACGTGACGGTCTGTTCTGTGAGCGGATTTTCGGTCCGGTAAAGGATTACGAGTGCCATTGCGGTAAATACAAACGCATCCGTTATAAAGGTATCGTTTGTGACCGTTGTGGTGTGGAAGTGACGGAGAAAAAAGTACGCCGTGAACGGATGGGGCATATCCAGCTGGTCGTTCCGGTGGCTCATATCTGGTATTTCAAATCCCTCCCCAACAAGATCGGATATCTGTTAGGATTACCTTCCAAGAAATTGGATGCTGTCATTTACTACGAACGTTATATCGTGGTACAACCGGGTATTATGTCTGAAAAAGGAATCGCTGAGCTGGATATGCTCACGGAAGAGGAATACCTGGACATCGTAGATGCTCTGCCTGCCGACAATCAGCATCTGGACGATGACGATCCGAATAAATTTATCGCTAAGATGGGTGCCGAGGCGATTCAGATGTTGTTGGAACGTCTGAATTTGGACGATCTGTCTTACGAATTACGTCATAAAGCCAATACCGAGACTTCTCAGCAACGTAAAAACGAAGCGCTGAAACGTCTGCAAGTGGTAGAAGCTTTCCGTGAAAGCAAAGAGGTGAATAAACCCGAATGGATGATCGTGAAGGTGCTGGCTGTAATTCCACCGGAATTGCGTCCGTTGGTACCGTTGGACGGAGGACGTTTCGCTACTTCCGACCTGAACGATTTGTACCGTCGGGTCATTATCCGGAATAACCGTCTGAAACGGTTGATCGAAATTAAGGCGCCGGATGTGATCCTGCGTAATGAAAAACGAATGTTGCAGGAAGCTGTCGATTCATTGTTCGACAATTCACGTAAATCCAATGCCGTTAAGATCGAGAATAACCGACCGTTGAAATCACTCTCCGACAGTTTGAAAGGTAAACAAGGACGTTTCCGTCAGAACTTGCTCGGTAAACGTGTCGACTATTCGGCCCGTTCGGTTATTGTGGTGGGTCCGGACCTGAAAATGCACGAATGTGGTTTGCCGAAAGATATGGCAGCCGAATTATATATGCCGTTTATCATCCGGAAGTTGATCGAACGGGGTATCGTGAAGACCGTGAAGAGTGCCAAGAAAATCGTAGACCGTCGTGATCCGGTGGTTTGGGATATTCTGGAAAACGTATTGAAAGGTCATCCGGTATTGTTGAACCGTGCTCCGACCCTTCACCGTTTGGGTATTCAGGCCTTTCAGCCGAAATTGATCGAAGGAAAGGCTATCCGTTTGCACCCGCTGGCTTGTACCGGATTCAATGCCGACTTCGACGGTGACCAGATGGCCGTTCACTTGCCGCTGGGTAATGAAGCTGTTCTGGAAGCTCAGATCCTGATGCTTTGTGCACATAACATTCTGAACCCTGCTAATGGGGCACCGATTACAGTGCCTTCGCAGGATATGGTGCTCGGCTTGTATTATATCACCAAACCGCGTAAGGGAGCTAAAGGAGAAGGATTGAAATTCTATTCACCCGAGGAGGTGATCATCGCCCTGAATGAAAAGGCGGTAGATTTGCATGCTCAGATACAGGTGAAGATCAAGGATGTCGATCATGCTGGAAATGAATATGTCCATATGATCGAAACGACTGTGGGACGTGTTATTCTGAACCAGTTTACACCGAAGAATTTCCCGTACATCAATACACTGATTACAAAGAAATCATTGCGTGACATCATTAGTGATGTGTTCAAACGTTGCGGGGTTGATGTGACTGCCAAATTCCTGGACGATATCAAGGACCTGGGATACCGTATGGCATTCGAAGGCGGATTGTCGTTCAATCTGGCCGACGTTATCGTACCGGAAGAAAAGGATGCCCTGTTACAGGAAGGATATGACCAGGTAGAAGAGGTCATGAACAACTATAACATGGGTTTCATCACGAACAACGAACGTTACAATCAGATCATCGATATCTGGACGCATGTGAACGCCAAGCTGACCAATACGTTGATGAAACAATTGGCCGAAGACGATCAGGGATTCAACTCTATTTATATGATGCTTGACTCCGGGGCCCGTGGTTCCCGTGAACAGATCCGTCAGTTGGGCGGTATGCGTGGATTGATGGCGAAACCGCAGAAATCGGGTGCTACCGGTGGTCAGATTATCGAGAATCCGATTTTGGCGAATTTCAAAGAGGGATTGTCCGTGTTGGAGTACTTTATCTCTACTCACGGTGCCCGTAAAGGTTTGGCCGATACGGCTCTGAAAACGGCAGATGCCGGTTACCTGACCCGTCGTTTGGTGGATGTTGCCAACGATATTACAATCACAGAAGAGGATTGTGGTACGTTGAGAGGGGTTACTATCGCTGCTATCAAAAATAACGAAGAAGTAGTCGCTTCGTTGTATGAAAGAATCCTGGGACGTGTGTCTGTACACGATATTTACCATCCTCACACCGGTGAGTTATTGGTGAAATCAGGAGATGAAATCACTGAAGAGATTGCCGAAGCCATCGAGAAATCACCGATCGAACGTGTAGAAGTACGTTCTGTACTGACTTGCGAAGCGAAGAAAGGGGTATGTTCGAAATGCTACGGACGTAACCTGGCTACCGGTAAGCTGGTACAGATGGGTGAAGCTGTCGGTACCATTGCTGCACAGTCTATCGGTGAACCGGGTACACAGCTGACCTTGCGTACATTCCACGTGGGTGGTACGGCAGGTAACATCTCGACCGAGAACTCTCTGAAAGCGAAATATGACGGTATCATAGAATTCGAGGAATTGCGTTCAGTAGAATATACACAGGACAACGGTCAGAAATGTGATGTCGTTGTCGGCCGTTTGACTGAATTGCGGATTATCGATAAGAATACCAACATTATCCTGATTACGCATAATATTCCTTACGGTGCGAAACTGTTTGTGAAAGACGGTCAGGAAATTAAGAAGAATGATCTGCTTTGCGAATGGGACCCGTTCAATGCATTGATCATTACTGAATTCAGTGGTAAGATCGGTTCTGAAAATCTGATCGAAGGAGAGACTTACAAAGAAGAATCGGATGAAACGACCGGTTTCCGTGAAAAAGTAATCACCGAGTTCCGTGATAAGACCAAAGCACCTGCTTTGACCATTGAAGACAAAAACGGGAATATCGTCAAGAGTTATAACTTGCCGGTAGGGGCTCATATCGTAGTGAAAGAAGGAGACGAAGTAACGGCCGGTAGTACGATCGTGAAGATCCCGAGAGCTGTCGGTAAGGCAGGCGATATCACGGGAGGTCTTCCTCGTGTAACCGAATTGTTCGAGGCTCGTAACCCGTCGAATCCGGCAGTCGTTTCTGAAATCGACGGTGAGGTGACTTACGGTAAGATCAAACGGGGTAACCGCGAAATTATCGTAACTTCTAAAGCCGGCGAGGTGAAGAAATACCTGGTTTCTCTGTCAAAACAGATCCTGGTACAGGAAAATGACTATGTACGTGCCGGTACGCCGTTGTCCGACGGAGCGATCACTCCGACCGATATTCTGAATATTCAGGGACCGATTGCCGTTCAGGAATATATTGTGAATGAAGTTCAGGATGTATACCGGATGCAGGGTGTGAAGATCAACGATAAACATTTCGAGATCATTGTACACCAGATGATGCGTAAGGTATTGATTCAGGATTCCGGAGATACCCGCTTCCTGGAGAATCAGATCGTGGATAAGAGCGAGTTTATGGAGGAAAATGACGAGATGTTCGGTAAGAAGGTGGTGATGGAACCCGGAGACTCCGATCGCGTGAAAGCCGGCCAGATTATTTCTGCCCGTACACTCCGTGATATCAATTCTCAGTTGAAACGCCGGGATTTAAGAGTTGTCGAAGCCCGCGATGCTGTACCTGCAACTTCGGCTCAGGTATTGCAAGGAATCACCCGCGCTGCTTTGCAGACTTCCAGCTTTATCTCTGCCGCTTCTTTCCAGGAAACGACAAAAGTATTGAACGAAGCTGCCATCTACGGTAAGGTGGATCCGTTGGAAGGCTTGAAAGAAAACGTGATCTGCGGTCACTTGATTCCGGTGGGTACCGGTATGAAAGAACTCCGGGGATTGGTCGTTGGATCGAAAGAGGAAATGGAGAAAATGCAGGGTAACAAGTAACTGGAGTAAGAGCAAAACGATCGGTTGCTTTTGTAATATAATCCGATGCGGTATCAAATTTATTTGAATACTGCATCGGATTTTGTTTGATTTCTGTGAAGCGAATGTTGATTCATTGATAGTTGATTATTGGGGAAAATATCGTTTGGGGATAGTGTTTCAAAAAGTGTGTGTGTGTTATTTTTGAGTATGATGTTTTTACTGGCTCCGGCAGGTAAGGTACAGCGTAAGATTTAGGATGAGACGGAACAGGAAAAGCAGGAACGGATGGTTTGGTGGACACGCGACCGTTTCGGTAGGTTTATCCATTGAGGATTGTACACCTTGCCTGCCAGATATGGGTGGGTGATGCGCTATGAGAAGATTCTGGTGGAAGATTCTGAAAAGTATTTCGACTTGTTCGATCCGGATTTGTATAATCCGCGTGAGTGGGCAAAGATGGCGAAGGCTGCGGGTATGAAGTATGCGGTGATCACCACCAAGCACCACGAAGGTTTTTGTCTGTTCAAAACTGATTATACGGACTATCAGGCCCTGAACCCTCCCTTGTGCCGCAAGGATTTGATCAGGGAGTGGGTGGAGACTTTCCGGGCGGAAGGACTGAAGGTGGGGTTTTATTACAGTCTGCCGGATTGGCACCATCCGGACTTTGAGATTGACCGGATTCATCCGCAGGTACCTAAAGATCCGATCGGAATTGCGGTTCGGTAAGGCCAATGCAAGTGTGACCCACAAGGATGAACTGGACGAAAAGGATATTCTTTTGGTGTTACCGGATGTCGGGCCCGATGTTGAAATTCCGGTGATAGAGCTGATATTGAATTGATAAAAAGACTTTCTGTCCCGATTCCGGGACAGAAAGAAAAAATGCCTGCAGTTATTCAAGCCTGTCCTTTCGGTTCCAGATCGATAGGAAATCCTGTCGGTTGCTGGTTTTCCGAAGCAAGGCGTATCGTACCGTTATCCTGTTCATATTTCCAGATATTGTCCTGTAAAGCCAACATCAGGCGTTTGGCATTTTCGGGAGTCAGAATAATCCGGCTTTTTACTTCCGGTTTCGTTACTCCGGGCATCAAACGGATAAAGTCGATAATAAACTCCGAAGTTGAATGTGCTATGATCGTCAGATTTGCATAAGTGCCTTGGGCCACCTCGTGGCTCAGATCGATTTCCAGTTGGGTCTGTTTTTGTTCGTCCATTGTTTATTAAATTGATAATCAGAGTGCTTTGATTTGTGATATTTCTATCTGAACAAATATATACTATTTTATATAATGAACGTAAAATTTTTTCCGGATTCTGATTTGAAAAAGTGAAATAAAGGCAAGATGGTAATTACCGGCCGATTTTGTGTTATCTTTGCCGGAGCATTACGAATAGAGCGTGATGTAAGTGATTGTTGTAAATAATAAAAAACAGAGAAAAATGACTGCGAATTGGTTTGAAGCGAAGGTGAAGTACATGAAGGTGAACGAGGATGGGCGTGAAAAAAAAGTAAATGAAGCTTACCTGTTGGATGCGATGTCGTATACGGAAGCAGAGAGCAGGATTATGCATGAGATGGAATCGGTGATTTCGGGAGATTATTATATCAGTAGTCTGAAAAAATCGAATATTACGGAACTGGTTCCTTCGGAAGATGAAAATGACGACCGTTGGTATAAGGCGAAGGTAAATATCATCGATGCCGATGAAGTGAGCGGAAAAGAAAAATCCACCGGTCAGTATTATCTGGTGGCAGCCTCGAATATTAACAAAGCTTTGGAGAATCTGGAGAAAAGTCTGGCTTCTTTTGTGGTCCCTTATGAGATTGCCAGTCTCACGGATACTCAGTTTATGGATGTATTTCCTTATTTTTCCGATGAAGAAGAACAGATTCCGGAAAATCTGAAGCCGTTGACCGAGGAAAAAACGGAAGAGGAAATTTAGGCTATAATAGAAACGTAGGTTTATTTTTTCTTTCTATTCCGATTCCGGGTTTTATCCCGTCAGACCGGTTCGCCTGGACCGGTCCGTTAAGGCTTTCCTTCACTGACCGGCGGAACTCCTCACTCCGCAAAAAACTTTACGTTACGTTTCCGTCAAACACTACCGGTCGGGCGTTCGGAAAACCTAACCGGACCCTCGTTCCTGCTCCAATGGTCTTCCGGCATAAAACCCTTCATCTCGCGGCAGAGCTAACCGGCAAAGAAAATACAACCAGAAATTTGCAACAGCAGGAAGCCGGACCGTCCGGATTATTTCCAGTGAGAATAATCTTTCTTAAATCAAGACTGGTTTGCAATTCAGTGATAACGTAAGTCGGAGGTGATCGGGATTGGCGACCATTGGAGCTCTGTCGAGTGTCGTCTTGCTTTTTCTGAACGCCCGACCGGTGGTGTCTGACGAGCTTGCGAGGAGTTCCGCCGGTCAGTGATAGAAAAAGTTAGACGACCGACAGAAGCGACCGGGTCGCCAATTCCGATCACCGAAGACGAATTACTAACGAAATAAACCTACCATAAATTGGGAGAATGGAGAAATAGAGAATGGTAGAATTAAAGTTTACTCTTCTTTTTCCATTATTCCCAGGAAAAGATAGTCATTCTCCCCCCATGCCTTTGGTTTCTTCGTAAAAAAGTGGATGACAGGCGGCAAATCATTCCTTTTTTAAGGGTCCGATCTATTAAATATTCCTTAAATTTTCGTAAACGTTTGTGTCTCATTCTTTTCTCAGGTAATGAGCGAGTTATTTCTTTTTGAAAATCTCTGGTTTAATCCTTTTTTCTTTTCTAACTTTGGGGTGTCTTTAGAGAAGGAGTGTAAGTTTTTATAGGTGAATATGAAGCAAACTGTTATAATCCGAAGGCTTTAGCGATTCGATTGAAACATTTTTCGGTGAATTGCGTAGGGAAAAGATCGAGTCTTATTGTAATATAAACGATTGATATAATGAAAACACGTATTGAACATGACTTGCTAGGCGAAAAAGAAGTGCCGGCAGATGCGTACTATGGTATACAAACTCTTCGGGGAATCGAGAATTTCCAGAATATCAGTGGGATCACCATCGGAGACTATCCGAATTATGTGAAAGCATTGGCTATGGTGAAATGGGCTGCTGCAAAGGCAAACCAGGAATTGGAAATCCTTCCGGACGATATTGCCAATGCAATTACCCGGGCTTGTGAAGAAATTATCGGAGGCAAACTCCACGATCAGTTCCCGGTCGATCTGATCCAGGGAGGAGCAGGTACTTCTACCAATATGAATATCAATGAAGTGGTTGCTAACCGGGCGTTGGAATTGATGGGACACCAAAAAGGTGAATACCAATACTGTCACCCGAACAACCATGTCAATATGTCTCAGTCGACTAACGATGCTTATCCGACTTCTTTCAAGTTGGCCTTCATCTTTATGAACGAGGAACTGGTTGCTGACCTGAAACTGTTGATCCAGGCATTCCGGGCTAAAGGAGAAGAGTTTAAAGAAGTGCTGAAAATGGGACGTACCCAGTTGCAGGATGCAGTGCCGATGACTATGGGACAGGAATTCGAAGCTTTTGCTGCAAACCTGGAGGAAGAAGTAGACCGGCTGAACCAGATGGCTAAATTGTTCCTCGAAGTGAATATGGGGGCAACTGCTATCGGTACAGGTATCAATTCCGAACCGGAATATTCTTCAAAATGTATTAAGAACTTACGGATCATCAGTGGAGAAGAATTTGTATTGGCTTCTAATCTGATCGAGGCTACTCCCGATGCCGGTTCATCTGTCATGTATTCATCAGCCCTGAAACGTTTGGCTGTGAAACTATCTAAAATTTGTAACGACCTGCGTTTATTATCCAGTGGCCCTCGTTGCGGCTTGAATGAAATCAACCTGCCGCCGATGCAGCCGGGTTCTTCTATCATGCCGGGTAAAGTGAATCCGGTAATTCCCGAGGTGGTAAACCAGATTTGCTATCGGATTATCGGTAACGACCTGACCGTAACCTTTGCTGCCGAAGCCGGACAGTTGCAGTTGAACGTGATGGAACCGGTTATGGTTCATGCCATCTTCAGTTCGATCAAGATGTTGCAGAAGGGTATGGATCGTTTGCGGATCCTTTGTGTTGAAGGCATTACTGCCAACACTCAGCATTGCCGTGAAATGGTATTGAACAGTATCGGTATCGTCACTGCCCTGAATCCGACTTTGGGATATGAGAATTCTTCCCGTATCGCTAAACGTGCTCTGAAAGAAAACCGTAGTGTTTACGATCTGGTACTCGAAGAAGGACTGTTAACCAAAGATGAACTGGATCAGTTGCTGAAACCCGAAAGTATGATCAAACCGCATAAATTCTATAAAAAGAAATAAGACGTAAAATAAAGATGAAAAGAGCACTTTCACAGAGGTGCTCTTTTTTTATTTCCATATTTTGCCGGATCAGTTTATAAATCTTGGCAATGATATACATATTTATAAGTGTAAATATGATAAAGTACAGGGGAGATATTGGGGGAGTAAAAGTTACAAAAGGTATGGGACTGATGAGGAATATTGGGATGAAAACCTTTGGATCGGATTTCATCCCCCTTGTGTAATTTATCTGGCTGACATCACCTGTGTTTCGACTTCTTCCATGTTGCTTTCGTCGAAGACGAGGGTTTTGGCATTCGGAAGGTAAGTATATACTTGTTTACCTTTCATTTCAACCACTTTTACTTTGTTTTCCCCATTCATCTGATACCAGGATTTTTCTTCCGGAAAATACCTGAAATCGACTTTCTGGTCGCTGTTTACAAGGGCTATGGTCATTTGGTCCTTGGTTTTTGTCACCTTGTACTCCTGGCCTTCATAGGCGAACTTCACTTCTTCCTGTTGCCCGTCTTTCATGCTGATCGGATTCCGGCCTCCCCACCATTCGATGGAGTTGAAGATCAAACCGTCTCCCAAAATACAGATTTCGTAAGCGGGAATGATACACATGCCTAAAAATACCAACTCATTGACAAATTTCTTTTGAGAGACTTGTCCATTCCAATGGTGTAATTTGCTTGTTAAACGGAAAGGACCGTAACATCCGCCGATAGCTACCGACATTCCTCCGATCAGAATAACTACTGCCGCCCGTGTGATAAATTTTTTCATTGCATTTCTTTTTATGGTTATTTGTCGGTATTTACGATATCGGGTGGGAAAGGTTTTCACTCTAGGAAATATACCTCCAGGTAATGCGGGTTTTGAACAGGCGTTTGATTTGGATGGCGAAGAGTTGGTTTTCTTCCTTGATCAAATCGGCATCTTCGGACAGGATGCCGTTGGCGATTCGGGTTGCTTCGTTGAGGATCAAGGTGTCTTTACCCAGATTAGCCACCTTTAGACTGCAGGTGAGGCCACTTTGTTGGGTTCCTTCGATATCTCCGGGACCACGCAATTTCAGGTCGGCTTCGGCGATTTCAAAACCGTCGTTGGTAGCGGTCATGGTATCGATGCGTTTCCGGGAGTCGTTGGAAATCTTATAGGAAGTCATTAGAATACAATACGATTGGTCAGCGCCGCGGCCTACCCGTCCCCGTAACTGATGGAGCTGTGACAATCCGAAACGTTCGGCACTTTCAATGACCATAATAGAAGCATTGGGAACGTTTACCCCCACTTCGATGACTGTCGTCGATACCAGTATTTTGGTTTCTGCGGTGACAAAACGGCGCATTTCCGAATCTTTTTCAGCCGGTTTGAGTTTACCGTGAACCATGCCTACTTTATATCCTTTGGGAAGGAAGTAATTGTTGATTTGTTCGTAGCCTTCTTCCAAATTCCGGAAATCCATTTTTTCCGACTCATAGATCAAGGGATATACCACATAAGCCTGCCGTCCTTTGAGCAGTTCTTTTTCAATAAACTGAAATACTTCCAATCGTTTTTTATCGAAAGCATGAAAAGTAGTAATGGGTTTACGTCCCGGAGGAAGTTCGTCGATTACCGACACATCGAGGTCACCATATAAAGTCATAGCTAATGTACGGGGAATAGGGGTGGCTGTCATCACCAGTACGTGGGGAGGAATGGTATTTTTTTGCCAGAGTTTGGCACGTTGGGCTACACCGAAACGGTGTTGCTCGTCGATGATTACCAGGCCGATATTCTGAAAAGACACCACATCTTCGAGCAAAGCATGGGTACCGATCAGAATTTGCAGGCTACCGTCCTGTAAGCCCCGGTGAATTTCTTCCCGCTCGCGTTTTTTAGTCGATCCTGTGAGTAAAGCTACGGTGATCCCCATTTCTCCCAGCATGCCCTGGATCGTTTCATAATGTTGGGTGGCCAGAATCTCGGTGGGAGCCATCAGACAGGTCTGGCAACAATTGTCCAGCGCCATCAGCATACACATCACAGCCACCAGGGTTTTACCGCTGCCTACATCTCCCTGCAACAGCCGGTTCATCTGTTTCCCACTGCCGCAATCCTGACGGATTTCTTTAATCACCCGTTTTTGTGCATCGGTCAGTTCGAAAGGTAGGTATCGATGATAGAATGTGTTGAAATATTCACCGATCGTTTTGAACTCATGACCTTTAAAATAAGTTTTGCGTTTGTATTTGAGTTTCAGGATATTCAGCTGGATGTAAAATAGTTCCTCAAATTTCAGTCGGAATAAAGCTTTACGCAGCATGTCCGGATTTTCCGGGAAATGGATATTATAGAGAGCCTCATGCAGATACATGAGTTTGTGTTGCTGAATAAACCAGGCTGGCAGGGTCTCTGAGATTTTCCCTTTGATGGTTTTAAAAATGGAATCCTGAATTTTGCTGATCGCTTTGGAGTTTAGGAAAGCCTTTTTCATCTTTTCGGTGGTCGGATAGACGGCTTGAAAACCGACCAACAGTTGGGAAGCTTTTTCAAAGCTGTCGATTTCAGGATGTACAATATTCAGCTTGTGGTTGAATTCGGAAGGTTGTCCGAAAATCAGGTATTCTTTGTCGGGTTCGATTTGGTTGGTCAGGAATTTAAATCCTTTGAACCAGACTAATTCCAGGGTTCCTGTCTCGTCATAAGCCGTTGCAGTCATACGCAAGGCTTTGCCTTCACCGATGGTTTTCAGATTACGGATTTTAGCCTTGATCTGAATATAAGGCAGACGTCCGTTCAATTCTGCGATGGAATAGATTTTACTCCGGTCGATGTATTTGAAAGGGACATGGTAGAGCATATCCTCATAACTCTGCACCTGAAGTTCCTCATAGAGCACGGCAGCTTTCTTTTCACCGACACCGGGTAGAAATTTGATATTCAATCCTGCAAGTTCCATGAATCGTGTTACAAAGTTTTAAATTAATCGGTCGGAAACGGCACATGTAAATTGTGGTGTTTTCTTTACCGTTTCAAAGTTACAACGTTTTTCATGAGCCTAAAAATGAAATTGGAAAAAATGCACTACTTTTGTCTGATCAGATTTTATTCAAATCTTTGAAACGACTGTAATTCATAGAAAAATGGGCTATCTGAAAGAGCGGATAAAACATGCTGTCCGGTTTAGACATAAACGGGGATATGGAGTGCATTCCCCTTTTATGTTTAATTTAATTTTAAATGTTATCCGGGATCGGGAGAAACAATTTCAATATCCCGAGAGGTTGGAGAGAGAAAATTGTTTGAATCATCGGGAGAGAAAAATTTTCCGCTTATTATCCCGTTTGGTACGTTCGCTTCGGGTACATCGGATGATTTGCCTGGGAAAAAATGCCGATATCCTTTGTCGGTATTTGCAGGAAGTTTGTGATGTCGAGATTAGTGTTAATCAATTGGATACATTGCAATCTGCCGATTTCATTTATATCGGTCGGCAGTTTCCACTGGATGAAACGACTTTTGCCGGAATGTTGCAAAATCACCCGCAGAAATGTATCGTTATTGCCGATATTCACAAGAAGGGAATACATGCCCGTCTGTGGCACCAATGGCTTGAAAAAGCAACTGTATCGGTAGATATGATGTGGTATGGGATTTTATTTTTTGACGATAAGATCCAGGAGGGGAGGTATTGTTTGATGATATAGAGGGATAACGGATAAAACAGTGACGGCGGATAAGACGTAAAAAGAAGAGGGGGATGGATAATGGTTTGATTTAAAGTTAGATATTATGAGGCACTACTAAATTTTGAAGAACTGAGAATTTGGCAGGTAACCAGAGAGAGATAACTAAAGAAAATTGTCATGAAAATTTATACAAAAACCGGTGATAAAGGAATGACTTCCCTGATTGGAGGAAAGAGAGTACCGAAGAATAGTGCACGTTTGGAATCTTATGGTACGATCGATGAATTGAATAGTTTTTTAGGCATGATCCGTTCTTTTCCTTTGGAGCAGGTGATTGCAGAAGAATTGGTGGAGATTCAGTCCCGCTTGTTCGATGTGGGAGGGAATTTGGCCACTGATCCTGAGGCGTCGGCCAATCTGAAGGTGCCTATTGGTGTGACGGAAGAAGATATTGCATTACTGGAAAATGGCATCGACCGGATGGATGCCGAAGTTCCTCCGATGAAATACTTCGTGTTGCCGGGTGGTAATCAGTGTGTTTCGTTTTGTCACATGGCGCGGACGATCTGCCGGCGTGCAGAACGGCGGATACTGGATCTGGCCGCAGAGACTGAGGTAGACGGGTCGGTGATGAAGTATGTGAACCGATTATCGGACTATTTATTTATCCTGGCACGTAAAATAGCATACGATTCGGGATGTGAAGAGATGAAATGGGTGCCGCGGAAATAAGCTGTTACTGATTTTCCGTAACGATTTCCAGCTTCCCGACATTTAGCCGGGTAGTAAGCCAGGCGTGTAATTGCTGCTTTTCTTCTGGCGTCAGCCTTTGTGTGTAGGATAGAATCGCTACTGTCAGGGTGTCGGATTGTGAAGTTGCAATCCGATTCCTGATCATTTTCGATAAGCCGATCGTTTCCACCTTGGGAAATAGAATTTTGATCTCGGGGGTAATTTTCAGGCCCAGGGAATCGTAATTGGAATAACTGTTCAATTGAGCCCGCAGGCGGATGATTTCGTTCTCTTGCCGTAATACTTTATTTTGATTGTGCTTGTAAAAATCCTGTAGGATCATGTTATCCAGCTCATCTTTTTGTCCTTTTTCTTTTTCCTGTGTCAGTCCCTGGAGAACCGATAGACGAGTACCTTCCAGTTTGTATTGGGATAGTTTTTGACGTAATATCGCCAGGTAGTCTTCGGGCACTTCCTTACCGATCAAGGTGACGGAAATACTGTCTTGCAGGATGTGCTTATTGACTACGAAAGTATTCGGAAAATTGATTTCATTGGTGATAAAACGGTTGGCGTTTGTTTCGAAGATATTGGTTTTGATCATGTTGTAAGTGATGTAGATACTGGGTACCATAGTCACAAAAATGATGGTGTAAACGATCTGCTGTACTTTCTTGCCCCGTACGGGATCTACAAAAGTCTTTTTAGAAAAATGCATGAGTTTGACTCCCAGCGTGGTGGCGAAGGCGATAAAGACAGAGTTGATCATATAGAGGTAAAAAGCTCCGAAAAAATAAGTCAGGTTACCACTGGCGATACCGAATCCCGCAGTACAGAGGGGAGGCATCAAAGCGGTAGCGATGGCTACACCGGGGATCACATTTCCTTTCAGACGCGTGCTTGAAGCGACGATGCCGGCCAGTCCGCCGAAGAAAGCAATAAGCACATCGTAGATGGTAGGAGTGGTCCGGGCTAATAGCTCGGAACGGGCTTCGTTGAGTGGAGAGATCAGGAAATAAAGGGTGGAAGTCAGGATACCGAAAATAGTGGCGATAGCCAGATTCCGGAAAGAGGTTTTGATCAATTCAAAGTCGTTGATTCCGACCCCTAAGCCGATACCCATGATCGGTCCCATTAAAGGGGAGATCAACATGGCACCGATGATCACTGCCGTGGAATTTACATTGAGTCCCAGGGAAGCGATAAAGATGGCAAAAATCAATACCCAAAGGTTACTGCCTTTGAAATTGATTCCTTTACGGATATTGTCGATGGTCTCCGCCTCATTTTCCCTTTCGTTCGAAGAGTCCAGAATGCCTTTCAGATAATTCCGGAATTGTTCCAATACATCAATAAAAGCCATTATAAATGAAAAATAGAAGTGATTACTTTTGTTTTTTAGAAATCAGTTTGTTGAGATAGGGAATCTGATTCAACGGCAGGTCGTGCCTGATCAGATAAATCAGATAGATAAATAACAGGATGGTCCGGAACCCCAAACGCAGCAACATGTTTTCGATAGGGACACTGACGGCAATGCCATATAGCACCAAAGCCAAAAACAAATATTTTCCGATGGATTTCAGATCGTAATGGATGGGATAATATTTTTGCCCCACCAGCCAGGAAAGAAACATCATCACAAAATAACAGGCAAAAGCAGCCCAGGCACATGCGATATAACCGAATTTCGGTACGAACAGAACGTTGAGGACCACGATAATGACCAGACCGATCAAAGAAAAATATACCCCCCACTGGGTACGGTCCGTGAGTTTGTACCACAGCGAAAGATTGAAAAATATACCTGAAAACAATTCTGCCAACATAATAATCGGTACTACTCTTAAACCGACAAAATAACGGGGATCGATGAAATACCGGATAATGTCCAGGTAGAACATAACTCCTAGAAAAATGAGTAAATCTACGATGACAAAGTATTTCATCGCCATGGCATAAGTTGTACGTTTATCTTCTCCTTTGGTTTTGGCAAAAATAAAAGGTTCGTATGCATAACGGAAGGCTTGGGTGAACATGATCATGACTACTGCGATTTTGACGTTGGCTCCGTATATTCCCAATTGATCGGCAGCAACCTGGGGGTCGGACAATAGATAAGGATATAGGATTTTATCCAGATTTTGGTTCATGATACCTGCTAATCCCAGAATCAATAGCGGGAAAGAGTAATGCAGGATTTCTTTTAACAACCGCCAGTCGAAATGCCAGCGTATCCTGAATATTTCAGGAGTCAGCAACAACAACAATACGAAGGAAGCGATCACATTGGAAACCAAAATATACCCCGCTCCATAATCAGGCCGGTAAAACCAGGAGATCAAGTCGGGATGATTTTTATAAATGACCGGACAAACTACCAGAAAAAATAAATTGAAAATGATAGTGAGTGCGATATTCAATAATTTCAGGAAAGCAAAACGGAGGGGACGTAAGCGGTAACGCAAATAGGCAAAGGGAAGGGCACTGAAAACATCCAGGGCGATGATTATGGCGATCATCCCGATGTAATCTTGGTGCTGCCCGTATTGTAATGCTCCCGATATGGGGGATAAGAAGCTGAAAACCAAGATCAGAAACAGACAGGTCGTGATCCCGAGCGAAGTCATACAAGTGGAGTATACGGTTTGGGGATCTCCTTTAGAAGAGTCGTTGGCATACCGGAAAAAACCGGTTTCCAGACCGTAAGTCAGAAGTACGAGCATGGTACCGATCCAGGCATACAAGTAAACGACAATCCCGTATTCGGCCGGGACAAGCAAGTAGGTATACAAAGGAGTCAGACACCAGTTTAAAAATTTCCCGATGATGCTGCTCATACCATAAATGGCCGTGTCCTTGGCTAAACTTTTTATTCCTGCCATGATAAGTTGGTTAAGATAAACGAACAAAGATAGGGTTAAAAAGGTAAAAGGTGAAAGGTAAAAGGTAAAAAAAAGCGGGAAGGCTGAAAAAGCCAAAGGTGGGAAGCTAAAGGCTAAGGGCAAGGAGGTAAGGGGGGAGGTTAAGAGCGAGAGGTTAAGGTAGGAAAGAGAAAAGCTAAGAGACAGGAAGGCTAAGAAATAAAGGTAAAAAATAATGGGGTTGAAGTAAACCGATAAAGTTAGGCGATAAAAAAAGCTAAAGGTAGGGGATGGGCCTAGCCTTTAGCTTATAGCCTTTTTAGCTTTCCAAAAAATTCGGATACATGTAGTTGGTTGCGGGGATGAAGGTTTCTTTGATACATTGTGGAGATACCCATCTCAGCAGGTTGAACACGGATCCGGCTTTATCGTTGGTTCCGGAAGCCCGGCCGCCGCCGAAAGGTTGCTGGTCGACGACAGCTCCGGTAGGTTTGTCGTTGATGTAGAAATTGCCGGCTGTATGTGTCAGGCGTTCGGTCAATTTTTCGATGTTAGCTCTGTCGTTGGAGAAAATAGCTCCGGTCAAGGCATAAGCTGAACCGGCATCCAGCAGGTCGAGCGTTTCCTCTATTTGATCGGGTTCGTATACGTAGATCGTCAATACCGGACCGAACAATTCTTCGCGCATCGTAATATAGTCCGGTTTCTTGGCTTGGATAACAGTCGGGTAAATAAAGTAGCCTTTGGATTTATCGTATTTGCCTCCCAGGATCACTTCGGCATCGGGCGAAGCTTGCGCATCATCGATTGCTTTGGCCAGTTTGTCGAAAGAAGCTTCATCTATCACAGCATTGACGAAGTTACTGAAATCTTCGACTCCTCCGGTTTTGATTTTATTCAAATCTGCCTGCATCAAAGCTTTTACTTCCGGCCAGATGTTGGAAGGAATGTAAGCGCGTGAAGCGGCAGAACATTTTTGTCCCTGATATTCAAAGGCTCCCCGGATTAAAGCTGTCGCTACCGGTAGTGCTTTAGCTGTCGGGTCGGCAAAAACATAATCTTTACCTCCGGTTTCACCGACGATACGTGGATAAGAACGATATTTACCGATGTTTTTAACGATAGTAGCCCAGATGTCATTGAATACTCCGGTAGAACCGGTGAAATGAATACCGGCAAAGTCCTTATTGCTGAATATTACGTCTGAAGCTGTCGGGCCTGAACAGTATACCAAGTTGATCACACCGTCGGGCAGACCGGCTTCCTGTAATATTTTCATGACGATATAAGCTGAATAGACTGCAGTTTTCGAAGGTTTCCATACACAAACATTTCCCATTAAAGCAGGAGCTCCCGGCAAATTACCGGCAATAGAAGTGAAATTGAACGGAGTCAGGGCAAATACGAAACCTTCTAACGGGCGCCATACCGTACGATCCCAGATGCCTGCCGACGAGTTGGGTTGCATATGATAAAGATCGTACATATTTTTAACATTGAAACGATAGAAATCAGCCAATTCACAAACACAGTCGATCTCTGCCTGAAAAGCATTCTTGGATTGTCCCAACATCGTCACGGCATTTAAAATCTGACGGTAAGGACCGGCAATCAGCTCTGCCGCTTTCAGAAAAATAGCAGCCCGGCTTTCCCAGTTCATCTTTTCCCAAGCCGGTTTTGCTTTCATTGCAGCGTCGATAGCTAATTGTACATGGGAGGCATCTCCTTGGTGATAATGCCCTAATAAATGCTGGTGATCATGAGGCGGACGAATGTCGGCCAGTTTATCGGTCCGGATTTCTTTGCCACCGATGATCATCGGGATGTCGACTACCTGATTATGGATCTCGTTTAATTTTTCTTTTAATGCTGCGCGTTCGGGAGATCCCGGAGCATAACTTTTTATCGGTTCATTGGTAATGTTTGGTAATTTGTAAACTCCTTTAGGCATAGTGAATTAGTTTTATTGGTTGTAAGAAAAATCTTTTAAGTTGGTCAAAAATAAGAAAGTTTTTGCGTAAAAAACATGACAAAAAACAGGTTTGGGGATTTTTTTCACCCTATCTTTGCGGTGGACTTAGTTTATGATTTTATGATTTCAGTTAATAATGTAAGTGTTGTATTCGGAGGATTCTATTTATTGGATTCTGTTTCATTTCTGATCAATAAGAAAGACCGGATCGGTTTGACGGGAAGGAATGGAGCAGGGAAATCGACGACACTGAAGATGTTAGCAGGTTTACAAATGCCGTCTGAAGGGAATATTTCGATGGCTTCGGATATAAAGATCGGATATTTACCCCAGACCAAAGTATATACGGATGGAAATACCGTCCGCAAAGAGGCTGAAAAGGCTTTTGCCGATTTGTTTGCCTTGAAGGATGAAGTGGAGCGATTGAATCTGGAGTTGGCTGGGAGGGAAGATTATGAGTCGGAAGCTTACATGAAACTTTTGGATAAGATTCATGAGAAAACGGAATTGTTGGCGATACGGGGGGAGAATAATATCGACCGTGAGGTAGAGGTTGTCTTGAAGGGCCTGGGGTTTAAACCGGAAGACCTCGACCGTAATTGTGAGGAATTTAGTGGGGGATGGCGTATGCGTATCGAATTGGCTAAAATATTATTGGCACGTCCTGATATTTTTTTACTCGATGAGCCGACCAATCATTTGGATATAGAATCTATTTCCTGGCTGGAATCTTTTTTGCAGACTTATTCCGGGGCTGTAGTCCTGGTGTCGCATGACCGTGCTTTTTTGGATAATGTGACCACCCGGACGCTTGAGATTTCTTTGGGGAAAGTGTATGATTATAAAGTGGCTTATTCTCAGTTCGAGCAATTGCATAAAGAACGGATCGAACAGCAGATGCGGGCTTATCAAAACCAGCAGAAGCAGATTAAGGATACAGAAGATTTTATAGAGCGTTTCCGGTATAAGGCGACAAAATCCGTTCAGGTGCAATCGCGGATCAAACAGTTGGAAAAATTGGAGCGGATAGAGGTCGAGGAAGAAGATATGGCCCGTATTACAGTGCGGTTCCAGCCGGCTGTCCGGTCGGGAGAAATTGTCCTGACGGGTAAGGAGTTGACGAAAGCTTATGGTGATCATGTGGTATTGAAAGGTATTCAGTTGGATATCAAGCGGGGAGAAAAAATAGCTTTTGTCGGTAAGAATGGAGAAGGTAAATCTACCCTGGTCAAGATGATCATGAACGAGATTCCTTTCGAGGGAGAATTGAAGATCGGACATCATGTCAATATCGGATATTTTGCTCAGAATCAGGCTGATTTGTTGGATCCTGAAGTTTCTGTCCTGGATACGGTCGATCGGGTAGCCGAAGGGGAGATCCGTAAGAAAATCCGGGATATTTTGGGAGCCTTTTTGTTTTCCGGAGAGGAGGTTGACAAAAAAGTAAAAGTATTGTCGGGAGGAGAACGTACTCGTTTGGCGATGGTACGTTTATTACTGGAGCCCTATAATCTTTTGATTCTCGATGAGCCGACGAATCACCTGGATATGCGGACAAAGGATATTTTGAAGGAAGCGCTCAGAAAGTTCGAAGGTACAGTGATTGTCGTATCTCATGACCGTGATTTCCTGACCGGTTTAGCGGATAAAGTATATGAGTTCGCTAACCAGCATATCAAGGAATATTTAGGAGGGATAACCGACTTTCTGGCAGCCAAGAAGATTGCTTGTTTCCGGGAATATGAACAATTGCATAAACCCAAAGGCAATGGAATTTCTAATGATGAAGCCGAGCGGGAAGTGAGTGAGAATAAACTGTCTTTTGAAGAAAGAAAACAGTTGAATAAGGAAATCCGTAAGGCTGAACAACGGGTAGAGAGGGCCGAACAACGGGTCACGGAACTGGAAAGTGAAGTGGCTGCTTTAGAAAAACAGATGGCTGCGGGAGTGGTGAACGATGAGTTGTTGAAAAAATACGGAGAGACACAAAAAGAACTGGAAGAAGCGATGACAGAATGGGAGAAAGCGACGGAGGAAGAGGAAGAGGTGAAAAGTAAAAGGTAAAAAGCTGGAGGCTAAAAGCTAAAGGTTATGAATATAGAGGGAGAGAAGAAGGTTATTAAAAATATAAAATAAAAGGCGGGATATGGCAAAATATAAACAGGAATGTATATTCGGGATCCGGGCTGTGATTGAAGCGATTCAGCAGGAAAAGGAGATAGATAAGGTAATGTTGAAACAGGGCGTACGAGGCGAGTTGTTTCAGCAGTTGTTCAGTTTGATCCGGGAACGGAATATTCCTTTCCAGTATGTGCCGGAAGATGTTTTTAAGCCTTTCGCCGATCGGAATCATCAGGGGGTACTGGCTGAAATATCACCTGTTCCCTATCAGGATCTGACAGAAGTGTTGGATGGCGTCGAAGCGGCGGGACGGGTACCTTTTGTATTGATCCTGGACCGGGTAACCGATGTCCGTAATTTCGGAGCGATTGTCCGGAGTGCAGAATGTGCCGGAGTGGATGTGGTGATCATTCCCAATAAAAATTCGGCTAAAATTTCTTCAGATGCTTTGAAGACCTCTGCCGGTGCTTTATATCATGTGCCGGTGTGCCGGGTATTGAATTTAAAGAGAGTGGTCCGCGAATTGAAATTCCAACGGGGCATTCGGGTATATGCTGCTACCGAGAAAGCAGAAAAGTTTTATACTGGTGCAGACCTGACTTTGCCTACAGCAATTATTATGGGATCGGAAGATAAGGGGATCGATGAGGAGTTGATCAATATTGCGACCGATTGTATTAAAATCCCACAAAAAGGTCAGATCGAATCCCTGAATGTTTCCGCTGCAGCAGCAGTGTTGCTTTTTGAAGTGGTACGTCAGAGAGGATAGAAAATATTTTTTGTAGTTACAGAGATTGCAAAAGGAAGGAAATTCAACCCTGCCTCTGTGATTTCTGTAATTAAAAAAGGATTATTTTGTGGTTTGGAATGCTTCTTTCATTGTTTTGGGAATAGTATATGTTGTTGAAATGATTATTTTTCCGGCTATATAAGCAAATCGGTATAAAAAGATTGTCACCTACAGGACGAGTACTCCTTGAAATCCTATCGGATCATTACTTCCTCTATACACTACAATTCAAATTTTATCAATAGTACTTCTCATTTTTTTTGAAATTGTACTGCTATTTTATAATTTTGTGAAAAATCGGTTTTGCTGGTTTAATATAAATTTTACTCGGTATTGATCCTGAAAAATTAATATCGAATCTTGTAAAGCGTAATCATGGTGATAGAGCTGGAGTTTTAGTGGTGTTATTTATCGTAACGATAAATTTTAATTTATGGAAATAGAAAAATTAGGAGGTACGACGGAGCGTTTATATCGTCTTGTTGCACCTTTGGTTATGAAACCTTGTATTCTCCGGGAAAATAATAATTATCCATTTAAAACCTCTATGCATCATATTTGGTTTATAGCTATCGAGGAAGAGCGTGTTGTTGGTTTTATGCCGGTAGAAATAAAAGACAAATATGCTGTAATCAATAATTATTACATCGATAAAGACGATCCGGACCTATTGGCAGCTTTATTGCGGGAGGTCATTCGTCATTATGCCGGACAATATAAATTGCAATCTGTTACTCACTCTCGCCATTTATCTGTGTTTGCAGCGAATGGCTTTTCTATAATCAGGCCATGGAAATTATATGCAAAAATGGAACACCGACAACAAGAAACCCTCTGAATGTATATGAACAGGCACAAATACGATTAGAAAAAATATTCGGACATTTCGATAATATATATGTGTCTTTCTCAGGTGGTAAGGATAGTGGTGTATTATTACAATTATGTACCGATTATATCCGGAAACATTGTCCGGGGCGTAAAATCGGTGTTTTTCATTTAGATTATGAAATACAATACGGAGAAACGATTCGTTATGTAGATGAAGTTTTGGCGTCGAATAGCGATATTTTCGAAGTATATCGGGTATGTGTACCTTTCAAGGTATCGACCTGTACTTCCATGTTTCAAAAGTTTTGGCGTCCCTGGGATGAAGAAAAGAAAGATTGTTGGGTGAGATCCATACCTGAGGGGGCTTATACACGTAAGGATTTTCCTTTTTTTTCCAGACGGATGTGGGACTATGATTTTCAGCGTAATTTTGCCCGTTGGTTACATCGGTACAAAAAAGCCAAACGGACTTGTTGCCTGGTGGGAATCCGAACCCAGGAAAGTCTGAATCGCTGGCGTGTCCTGAATGGGAGAGACGCTTATCGTTTCAAAGGATTGAAATGGGTGAGAAGGTTGGATACCGGTGTTTACAATGCTTATCCGATATACGATTGGTTGACGAGGGATATATGGATTGCCAATGGAAAATTTAATTGGGCTTATAACCATCTTTACGATCTTTATTATCAGGCAGGAGTGCCTTTGGAAAAGCAAAGGGTAGCCAGTCCATTCATATCGGAAGCCCGGGAAAGCCTGAATCTATACCGGGCTATTGATCCTGATATGTGGGGACGTATGATCAATCGGGTGAATGGAATCAATTTTACTGCGATTTACAGTACCACTACGGCAGTCGGATACCGACAAAAAATTACTTTGCCGGAAGGGTATACCTGGGCCAGCTATATGCAATTTTTATTGGGTACACTTCCTGAAAATATACGACAGAATTACTTGAGCAAATTGAAGGTCAGTATAAAATTCTGGAGAGAAAAAGGAGGGTGTCTGGCCGAGTCTACGATCGAGAAATTACGGCGTGCCGGGGTGCCGATTACAGTAGGAGAAAAAAGCAATTACAGGACGAACAAAAGGCCTGTACGAATGGAATATCTGGATGATATCGAGCTATCCGAATTTAAAGAATTGCCGACGTATAAAAGATTCTGTCTTTGTATTTTAAAGAATGACCATATTTGTAAATACATGGGTTTTTCTGCCTCGAAAGTAGAGCAGGAAAGGCGTGAGCAAATCATGAAGAAATATTATAAGTTATTTTGTAATGAAAGAGTATCAAAGCCCGGTATATAAGATCATCGCAGTACCTGTAGAAAAGGTGGTCGCCAATAATTATAATCCCAATGTTGTCGCACCTCCTGAAATGAAACTATTGGAATTATCCATTTGGGAGGATGGCTATACTATGCCCTGTGTATGTTATTATCTTCCCGATAAAGACCAGTATGAACTGGTCGACGGTTATCACCGTTACCTGGTTTTAAAAAAATCTGCCCGGATATATGAACGGGAGAAAGGATTGTTGCCCGTCGCCGTCATTGAAAAAGATATCTCGAACCGGATGGTATCTACGATCCGGCATAACCGGGCCCGAGGAACTCATAATGTAGAGTTGATGAGCCATATTGTTGCCGAATTAACTAAAGCCGGTATGTCGGATCAATGGATATTGAAGAATATCGGTATGGATAAAGATGAACTATTGCGTTTGAAACAGGTGTCCGGCTTGGCTGAACTGTTTGCAAATAAAGATTTCAGTATTTCCGATGAATTGTAAAAATAAGGATGTATAAAACAAATACCCGACTTTACCATTTCGTAAAATCGGGTATTTTTATGTAGTACCGGTTCACAGGCGAGGAGTGATCACCTTTTACACGAAATAGGGGGTGATATAACGAACCAGCAAATAGCCGCCTGCCAATAACCAAATGTATAAAAAAGAGGCTAATAGGAATGGTTTGACACCTGCTTTTTTAAATTTTTCGATACTGGTTTCGGCACCGAGGGCAGTCATGGCCATGGTCAATAGAAATGTGTCGAAATCGTTGATAAAGCTGATTGCCGGTTGAGGTAGCAGATCGAATGAATTGAAACCGATGACTGCTAAAAAACCTAAGGCAAACCAGGGAATCGTTATTTTCGATTTTCCGCCTTCGGCCGGTTGGTGCTGATTTATTTTTTGTACACTGGCTCTGGCAACGAAATAGCCGATCACTAATAAAGCAGGTACCAGCATAATAACACGGATCATCTTAACGATAATGCCGACATCGGAAATCTCTTTACCCATGGCATTTCCTGCACCTACGACGTGCGCCACTTCGTGTAGAGTCGAACCGGTATAGATCCCCATCTGATCCGGTGTCAGGTCGACAATCCCATTCCGGTAAAGTACCGGATACAAAAACATGGAAATCGTACCGAAAATCACCACGGTTGAAATGGCGACAGCGGTTTGGTAAGGTTTGCTTTTAATGGTCGATTCGGCTCCTAAGATAGCAGCGGCTCCGCAGATAGCACTACCGACCGAAGTGAGTAAAGTAATCTCTTTTTCCATTTTCATCCATTTCCCGATCAGTACACCGCCACAAATGGTCACCGTTACGACGATGATATCGATCAGGATGGCGGGTAAGCCGACTGCCATCACGTCCTGGAAAGTCAATTTGAAACCATACAATATGATACCTAATCGCAGAATTTGCTTCGAACAGAACAGGATACCGGGTACCCAGGTTTCCGGTAAACGATTCCGCAGACTGTTGGCATACAGCATACCTAAAATGATACCTACAATCAAAGGACTGAAAGATAGACTTTTTACAAAAGACAAATCGCTGATGTAAAAGGCTGCACAGGAAAACAAGGCTATTAACAAAATTCCATGAAGCATATTGCCTCTCTTTTCACTTAATTTCATTACTCTAAATTAAATTATCGATTTTATTTGCTGCAAAAGAACGAATTATTTCCGGATCTGACAGAATCGAAATAGTTATAAGGTATAACTATTTATTATAAAATACCGGCACAGGATAAATGAAGTGGTGTTAGACCGATAAAATGGCGGGCATAAAAAAATGGCCTGCAAGGAGGCCATTTTTATAAATTATTTCAGAGCTTCTTAACGAGCTGCCATGACTTCTGATTCGACTGTATTCACGGAATTTTCATCGAATACCAGTACTTTGTCGTTCGGAAGATAGGTATATACTTTTTTACCTTTCAATTTCACTACCTGAACTTTTTCGTTTCCGTTCATCTGGTACCAGGTACTTTCTTCCGGGAAATATCGGAAATCCACTTTCACATCGGTATCTTTCAAAGCAACTGTCATATTATTTTTTGATTTGATCACTTTGTACATTTTGCCTTCGTGCATGAATTCAGACTCGTCGATCTGACCGTCTTTCATGGTGATCGGGTTCTGGCCACCCCAGAATTCAATAGAGTTGAAAATCAATACATCCCCCAAAGTACACAATCCATAAGCAGGTAAGATACATAATCCCAAGAATACCAATTCATTGACGAATTTCTTGTTAGAAACATTACCGTTCCACTGATGTAATTTTGTGGTCAGACGGAAAGGTCCATAACAACCCGATAGAATTCCTGTAGAACCGATTAAAGCAATAATGATTGCTCTTGTTACAAATTTTTTCATAGCTTTTTATTTTATTAAAAATCATGCTCGAGGGACACCACATCCCTCATTGTTTAAATGATAGGACAAAGATAATAAGATTCATTAAAATTGCATCTATTTTCCATTTTTTAGTCCAAAACCATTATCTTCGCGTCGAAAAATCTGAAACGATGAATAATTTGATAATACTGGCAGCGACGGCTGTCCCGCAGGCTGCTGAGCCTGAATTGAGTTTGTGGAGTATGATCGTCAAGGGAGGATGGTTGATGATACCGATTTTCATCCTGTCTATTATTGCGGTTTATATTTTTTGTGAAAGATATATGTTACTCCGTAAGTATACACGAATCAGCGATACTTTCCCGGATAAAATCAGGGATTGTATTTTTGCCGGCAATATTCGTGGAGCGGTAACGGTATGTAATGAGGAAAATACGCCGATGTCGCGTATGTTGGTTAAGGGGCTTCTTCATTATCGTCTGCCGGTTACTGAATTGAGAGCTATTGTGGAAAGTGCCGCAAATCTTGAAGTAGCCGGAATGGAAAAAGGATTATCCACTCTGGCAACCTGTGCCGGAATGGCACCGATGATCGGGTTTCTGGGGACTGTCGTCGGTATGGTACAAGCCTTTTACGATATGGCTATGGCTGGAAACAATATCAATATTACCCTGTTGTCCAGAGGTATCTATACGGCGATGATTACTACAGTCGCCGGTTTAATCGTCGGCATTATAGCTTATTTTGCCTACAATGCCCTTACAGCCAAAATCGATCATATTGTCACTAAAATGGAGACGGCCAGTGCTGATTTTATGGAGGTCATTTATGAGGTGAAAAACGAGAAGGAGAATAAATAAAGCGATATCTATGGCAATTAAAAGATCCAGAAAAGCAAATCCTAATTTCAATATGTCGTCCATGACCGACATTGTATTTTTATTGCTGATCTTTTTTATGGTCACTTCCACCTTGATTAATCCCAATGCTTTAAAATTATTACTGCCCAAAAGCACACATCAAACCTCCAATCGTCCGGCTGTGGTGGTCTCTATCGATAAGAACCTGAATTTTTATCTCAATACGAAAGTCACTCCTTTTTCCCGGCTAGAAGGGAAGATTGTCGAGCTATTGAAAAATAGCGACGATCCTTGTATTTCTATTGAAGCCGAAAAATCGGTTCCTATCGAACAAGTAGTCAGAGTGATGAATATTGCTAAAACTTATGGCTACAAGTCTATTCTGGCTACCGAACCGGAATAAATATTTCCTAAAAAATCTTATCCTTTTGAAATAGTAAGTTCCGATTCGGACTTTTAAATAGATGATAAAGCTTGAAACTGCCGGATTATAGCCGTTTTAAGCTCTTTTTGTATCCCTTTTTAACAAAATGGGGCTTTTCTCTTCCAATTTTTAAATCCTAAAACTATTTTAAAAAGCCAACGTATAACCCGGTACAATAATGAAAATTATTGTTACCAATACCACGCGGTAATTGATAGAGAACATTTGTTAAACTAAAAACAAACTAAGTATGAAACGTTTATTAATTTTATTGCTCACCGGTTTGTTTGCGCAGCTGGTAGTTTCATGTTACCCGGAAGGCGCAGATAACATTGAAGACTATGATGTTGCCATTACAAACTACGACAAAGGTGCTGATTTCAGTGCTTTCACCACCTTTTCGATTCCTGACACGGTCGTTTATTTTGCGAATGACAATAGTGCCGGCAAACCTTCACATGAATTTGATGATGCTGTCATCAAAGCTGTGACCGATAATTTCGTAGCTATGGGATACGAAAAAGTAGCTGATCCGACAGCAACTACTCCTGCCGAAGATTTACCCAGCTTTATCGTGACCGTATCTGCTTTTTCTAATGTCAACTATGCTTATTTCGTCGACAACTGGTACAACAACTGGAATTGGTACTGGGGTGGCTGGTGGGGTGGTCCTTTCAATCCTTACTATCCTTGGTATCCGGTTAGTGTTTACTCTTACAGAACAGGTTCTGTGGTGGTGGAAATGGTTTCTACGGCTAAACGGAATGACGATAAAGTAAATGTTGTTTGGACGGGTATCGCAGACGGTTTGCTTCAGGGATCCAATTCTTTCGTTCTGAATCGTGTAGAATCACAAATCGATCAGTGCTTTATCCAGTCGCCTTATTTGAAGAAAGCCACGACTCCGAACAAATGATAACGGAGGGACCGCTATCTATAACAGAAATATATCGATTTATAAAAATACATGAATTATGAAAAAACTATTAATAATTGCCATATGCCTTTTCGGCCTGAGCCCTTTCCTGAAAGCTCAGATGCTTAATCTTAACTATCAGATTAGTCTGCCGATGAACCAGGTAAAAGATTTTACGGATAAAGCTAGTTTCCGCGGATTCGATATCGAATATCACCAGTTTTTAGGAGATCAATTCTCTATCGGTGCAGCTATTGGCTGGGATGTCTTTTACAAAGATAAAAAACACACTCCCGGAAATTTCAGATTCAATGGAAATAGTAATGTATATACGATTACCGGGAATCAGTATCGTTATATCAATACGGTGCCTATGTTAGCTATCGGCCGTTATTATTTTACAGATAATACGACGGCTGTCAGACCTTTTGTCGGCTTGGGTATCGGTACCAGCTGGACCGAGAGACGACTGGAAGTAGGACAGTTTGCTTCTACGATCTCCCGCTGGCAGTTTGCATTGGCTCCGGAGGTAGGGATGTATATCCCGATTAACGACCAGTTTGCTTTCAATGTGGGAGCCCGGTATAATTACGGTACCAAAGCTGCTCACGGAAGAGTACCTGAAATCCAGACTTTCAGCTTTAACTTCGGTGTGATCTTGATGGGGATGGACTAAAACTCAAATAACCCTGTGACAGAGATGATCTTCAAAGTCGGACTACCGGCTTTGAAGAGTCTCTGTTTTTTCTTTCCTGTTAGTGCCGGATTTATTTTATATCTAAATTTTCTATTTCCTTCAAATCATTAGCAATTGCTTTTTTTATCGAGTCTTCTTTTATAAACTCTGCTACCTTTTGTTCATTATGTTCGTATGAAATGGCCAGTACATTATTTTTGACTCCTTTACAACTCATACTGGAAGGTAAACTATAATCATCGTTATAAGCTGCGACTGTAATATTACTTCCATCGCTGCGGCTGATAGATTTTATCTGACAAGGTATTATTCCTGTAGGAGAAAGAAAGAGATATGAAAATATACCGTATTCCCAGGCTTTGCTTAACGAATGATAATCTTCGAGCTTTAGGTTTACAATATGTCCCTGTTGTGAAGAACGGGAGGGGACTAAAAAGTTACCGGCGTTTGTGTAGACCGTTGTCTGGGGAGACTTCAATTCGGTATTATTGAGATAAGAACGGGCAAGTTTATTGCCATCTTCGTCGACGATATTGAATTCATAAGTTTTTATCTGTTCAAAACCGGTGTAATTTATTTTTATTGTCTGTTCAAAATTATTTTTCTCATCAATTATACTTGAAAACACTTGCAATGTATTCGGGTTCCTTTTTGAATTAAAAAAAACAATTTCGAATACTCTTTCCCCACTGCTTAATTGCGTTTCATGCTCTATCTTATATTCAAAAGCGATTTGAGGGGTAAAAAGATGAAAATGTGATTTTTTAACATCCGCAGACTCTATTGTGGTATCACGTCCCGAGATGGGTTTGCCTTGTGCTATCACCCATTGATAAGCGGCGGTTGCTACAGCAAATTCTTTTGCTCCCCGGGCAGGCAGGCTTGCAGGAGCGATTCCGATGAATTTTTGTGTCGGGGCGAACATCCAATCCGGTAATTTTACACTTGTAACCGGCTGTACATCCTGCGATTTTTTTGTGTTTTGCTCCGGGGTGGCTGGATCTTTTTTCTCTTTTCCCGAAGTCAAAGGAGTTGCGGGGCTATCCGGTGATTCGGTTTTAAGGGTATCCGATTTATTTATCGTGTTATTTTTTGAGAGGATACACTGTTTCCCGGAAACCTCTTGCAGGTACCACCAAATCCCTCCGGCACATAAAATAAGAGCTGATAGGATCAAAATTGTTTTTAAAGAAAAGAAGCGGGATTTACGGGTCTCTAAAAAATCGGTTTTTAGTTTTTTGTAAAATTCGTCGAAGTAATATTGATTATATTGAGGTCCGTTTTTCTTTGCTACATCTTTGATATCTGCCGGAAGATTTTCTGGAAAACCCTCGAACCCTTCGAGCAGGATGGGGATGATATTTTTCTGTTTTTTCAAAGCGTAAGCTAACTCTATTCGTAACCAGTCTTGTCGTGGATTAAAGGCCGGATCGAGTGTTCTGGCGAAAGCCCCTTTGCTCAGTATTAAAATGAAATCGGAACACTGGTCGATACGTTTCAGAAGTGCCTGATCGAAATCTCCGTTCCGAAGGGTATCCAAATCGAAGCTCACCCGATAGCCGTCTTTAGAAAATAAATCATAGAGGTGTTTCGCTGTTTCGTATCCCCCTTTACGTCTGTAACTGATAAAAATATCGTATTTCATGATCCGATCTTAAAGATTTACCACATCAGAATTTCTATTCAAAAATGCAAATAAAATTATTTCCGTCAAAATTAATTATATCTACATCGGTACGCTTTGTTTTATTCCTGGGGTATGTTTACTAAAATTTTTGCCGGAGAGAGAATTCGATGAATTGTTTGGCATAGGGATCGGGTTCACCTTGCCGGTGAATGATATAAAACATCCGGTTGATATTCAGTTCGTCGATATCGATGATTTTTAATTTCCCGGCGGCCACTTCTTCGCGGATACTATAAATCGAAAGCAGAGCAAAACAGTTTGAATGAAGTAAATAATGTTTGATTCCTTCCGTACTACCTAAAACGAGCTGACAATTTAGTGTGTTTATGGCTATTCCGGCCTGTGCGAGCTGATTGCGGATGACGTGGTAGGTACCGGAACCCTGTTCACGCAAAACGAATGGGAGTTGGGGGAATTGTTCCGGAGAAATGTGTTCCGGGATTTTTGTTTCTGCTCCGGTGACCAATACAATCTCATCCCGGAGAAAAGGTATATAATGGAGGTCCGGTTGTGTCGGGGTACCCTCTATAAAAGCGACATGAGATTACCTGTTACAATTTCCTGTTCGATCTGTGCCGTATTTCCGCTCATCAAAGAAATAGCCATTTGCGGTGAGGCATTTTTGAATCGGACCAACGTCTCCGGAAGGACATATTGGGATAAAGTGGTACTGGCTCCAATGTGAAGTGTGCCTGTAAAAGTATGTTTCATTTTATCGATTCTGAAATTTATTTCCCGTTCCTTCCGAACTAAAATTTCAATTTCCGAGTACAGATACTGTCCGGCTTCGGTGAGTTGCATCCGACCTTTTATCCGGTTGAAGAGGGTAATACCCAGTTCTTTTTCCAATTCTTTTATATTTTTAGAAATTGCTGGCTGGGATAGTAATAACTCTTCAGCTACTTTTGTGGTGTTGGGAGTTTGAGCCAGATGATAAAAAACTTTGTATTTGTGATCGAGCATAGGAATAAAAATTAATAGAAAGCAAAATAATAGAAATTAATTCTTTAAAACAAAGGAATCCGGAACGACGTAAAAATTGATTTAAAATTTAGAGTAAAATAGGAAGAAAAGTGGTAATCGTTAATTTAAATCGTTTTAATTCGAATGATTTGTTTGTTATTAAATGTAAAAACATTAATTTGGAGCCATCAAATTTGAAAATTGGCATAAGGCTTGTGTTATTGATAAAATGATTGTTAAGTCGGTGAAATACTTGTACTTAGAAAGAATGTCCGAAACTAAAAATGAGATATATGGAAAACAAATTAGATGTCTTAACTAAAAAGCTGTATGAAGAGGGGGTCGATAAGGCGAATCAGGAAGCTGAAAAAATAATCGCTCAAGCAAAGGAAAAAGCAGCAAAATTGATTGCAGAGGCTGAGGAACAGGCAAAGGGAATAAAAGCCGGAGCAGCAACCGAAGTCGAAAATATGAAAAAAAAGGCTGAATCAGAGATGACTTTGAGCGCACGTCAGGCGATTACTGCTTTGAAACAGTCGATCACTTCCCTGATATCCGGTGAAGTGGCAGGAAATATCGCTAAGGCAGGTTTTAAAGACGAAGCATTCGTGCAGGAAATGATTGTCGCTATTCTGAAAAAATGGGACGTAGCTTCCGGAAACCTGAACCTGGAATTGATTTTGTCTGAGGAAGAGAAAGAAAAATTCCAACAGTTTGTGGCGACCAAATACAAAGAATTGTTGGATAAAGGCCTTGAAATAAAAGTAGGAGATCATACGGATGCTTTCGTCATACAACCGAAGGACGGAGGATATCAGGTTGCTTTTTCCGAGAAGTTGTTCGAGACTTTCTTCAATCAGTATATGAGAAGCTTTACCAAGAGCTTGCTCTATAAATAATTTACGATTTAATTTACATGGATTATATTGCTTTTATAGCAGGCTTGCCGGAAATTGACTGGGATGATCGGAAATTGTCTTTGATAGTGGCCGAATTTCGGGAACAATTGAAAGATTATATCAGTGGTAGAGATGAACGGTTGATCGATTTATTCTTTTTACCTAATGATAATGCTCAGGTGTTGCGTTTGTTGAGGAAACAGGAACCCGATGGGGCGTTGTCTACTGTTTATCCGGTGAAATTGCTGGAAGATGAAACACAGGAACCGGATAAAACGATTCCGGCTTACCTGAGGGAATTCATTGCTGATTTTAAGGAAGAGCATTTGCGTTATGATGTTTCGCCCGAGAATGTGTTGAGCTGGATGTATTATGATTATATGATGAAAGCCGACAACCAACTGGTGAAGAGATATGCAGAGTTTTCCATGAATCTGAAAAATCTGGTCACTGCTTTGAATGCCCGGAAATATGGGATGGAAGTGGCAAAAGAGGTGATCGGCAGTAATGAGTTTGCAGTAGCTTTGCGGACATCCAATGCGAAAGATTTCGGTTTGACCCTGGATTATCCTTATGTCGGAAAAGTGATTGCTTTGATGGATAACGATAATTTAGTAGAACGCGAACGGGGACTCGATTTGATTATTTGGCATTTCTTGGATGAAGCGGTGACTTTTGATTATTTTTCTTTGGAAAGAGTCATCAGTTATATGCTTCGTCTGATGATCGTCGAACGGTGGAGCAAGATGAGTTCAGAGTCCGGGCGGAAGGTGTTTATGGAAATGGTCGACCGTTTCCGGAAAAGTTTTCAGTTTGAAGAACAATTTAAATAATTTACGATGAATGAATTACAAAGGATATAGAGAAATCGTCGATTCTTGTAATTCAAAAATCAAAAATAAATAAGGTTTATGGCAAAAACACAAGGAAAAGTCCATAGCATTATTTCTAACCTTGTACTCGTTAAAGTCGAAGGGCCTGTTTCCCAGAATGAGATTTGTTTCATAGAGGAAAACGGGGAACGTTTGATGGCCGAAGTGATAAAGGTGGTGGGAGATCTTGCTTATGTGCAGGTATTTGAGAGCACCCGTGGTTTGAAACCCGGAATGCCTGTTGAATTTCAGAATCACATGTTGGAAGTGAGTCTCGGACCTGGTCTGTTGTCGAAAAACTTCGATGGCTTACAGAATGACCTGGATAAAATGACAGGTGTTTTTTTGAAAAGAGGAGAATATACAAATCCTTTGGAGGACGATAAAAAATGGAGCTTTACGCCGTTGGCCAAAGCCGGGGATAAGGTGAAAGCTGCCGATTGGCTCGGAAATGTGAAGGAAAACTGGCTGGATCATAAGATTATGGTTCCTTTTAAGCTGGAGGGAGAATATACGGTGGTTTCCGTAGTCCCGGCAGGGGAATACACGATTTTGGATACGATTGCCGTATTGAAAGATCGTACCGGGAAAGAAATCAATGTCACGATGGTGCAGAAATGGCCGGTAAAAGTAGCTATCCGGAATTATGTGGATAAACCACGTCCTTTCCGGCAGATGGAAACCGGTGTTCGGGTCATCGATACCATGAACCCGATGCTGGAAGGGGGAACCGGATTTATTCCGGGACCGTTCGGTACGGGAAAGACGGTGTTGCAGCATGCTTTGGCCCGTTTTGCGGATGCAGATGTGATTATCATGGCTGCCTGCGGTGAACGTGCCAATGAGGTGGTGGAAATATTTACCGAATTCCCGGAATTGCAGGACCCGCGGTCAGGACGCTCCCTTTATGAACGTACTACCATTATTGCCAATACGTCGAATATGCCCGTTGCTGCTCGTGAAGCATCTGTGTACACGGCGATGACGATCGGGGAGTATTACCGGGCAATGGGAATGAAAGTGCTGTTATTGGCCGATTCTACTTCTCGTTGGGCGCAAGCTTTGCGTGAGATGTCGAACCGTATGGAGGAACTTCCCGGGCAGGATGCTTTCCCGATGGACTTGTCTGCGATTATCTCCAACTTCTATGCCCGGGCCGGGATGGTATATCTGAATAACGGTAGTACAGGTTCTGTCACGTTTATCGGTACGGTATCGCCTGCCGGTGGTAACCTGAAAGAACCGGTAACCGAATCGACCAAGAAAGTGGCCCGTTGTTTCTACGCATTGTCACAGGCTCGTGCCGATTCCAAACGTTATCCGGCGATCGATACCCTGGAATCTTATTCGAAATATCTGGAATACCCCGAATTTGTCGAATATGCCCGGAAAAATATTTCGGACCGGTGGATAGAAGATGTGAATGAAGCCCGTAATATGCTGGTCAGAGGCCGGGAAACAGCTGAGCAAATCGATATTTTGGGAGATGATGGTGTTCCATTGGATTATCACCTGATATTCTGGAAATCGGAATTGATCGACTTCGTGATCCTGCAACAGGATGCTTTCGATAATATTGACGGATCGACCTCGATGGAGCGCCAACAATATATGCTGAATATGGTTTTGGATGTTGTACGTTCGGATTTTGACTTCGATTCTTTCGAAGAAGTAAATCCTTACTTCAAACGGATCATCAATACTTTTAAGCAGATGAACTATTCCGAATTTCAGTCCGGCCATTTCAAGAAATTCGAAGCGGAAGTGAAAGATATTATTAATGAAAGAAAAAAATAAGTAATTTATGAGTTACGATAGGACGCCAGGGGAAACAGAGCTGAATATGCGTTGCAATCGTAAATCGTAATTCAAAAATCCAAAATAAATTAAGGTATGAACACTGCTTTTCAAAAGGTATATACCAAAATTACCCAGATTACCAAAGCTACCTGTTCACTGAAAGCTCAGGGGGTCGGAAATGACGAACTGGCGATTGTGAATGGCCGTTTGGCTCAGGTTGTGAAGATTTGGGGGGAAGACATCACGTTGCAGGTATTTTCCGGCACCGAGGGTATTCCGACCAATGCTGAGGTGACTTTTCTGGGAAAAGCTCCTACACTGAAGGTAGGAGAGGATCTGTGCGGACGTTTTTTCAATGCATTCGGAGATCCGATCGATGGCGGGCCTGCTGTAGATGGCGAAGAACGTGAAATCGGGGGACCGTCTGTGAATCCGGTACGCCGTAAACAACCTTCGGAATTGATCGCTACCGGTATTGCAGGTATCGACCTGAATAATACGTTGGTGTCGGGACAGAAGATTCCGTTTTTTGCCGATCCGGATCAACCTTATAATCAGGTGATGGCGAATGTGGCTTTGCGTGCACAAACCGACCGGATTATCCTGGGAGGAATGGGATTGACCAACGACGACTATCTGTATTTCAAAAATTTGTTCGATAATGCCGGTGTACTCGATCGTATCGTCAGTTTTGTCAATACGACCGAAGCTCCTCCTGTCGAACGGTTACTGGTGCCGGATATGGCCTTGACCGCGGCAGAATATTTTGCCGTGGACAAGAACGAAAAAGTGTTGGTATTGCTGACCGATATGACCTTATATGCCGATGCGTTGAGTATTGTGTCCAACCGTATGGACCAGATCCCTTCGAAAGATTCTATGCCCGGTTCATTGTATTCGGATTTGGCTAAAATCTATGAAAAGGCCGTACAGTTCCCGCAGGGGGGATCGATTACCATCATTGCCGTGACGACCTTGTCGGGCGGTGATATTACACATGCTATCCCGGATAATACCGGATATATCACAGAAGGTCAGTTGTTCTTGCGGAAAGATACGGAGATCGGTAAGGTGATTGTCGATCCGTTCCGAAGCTTGTCCCGTCTGAAACAGTTAGTGATCGGTAAGAAAACCCGGAAGGACCATCCTCAGGTAATGAACGCCGCTATCCGTCTGTATGCCGATGCTGCCAATGCACGGACAAAATTGGAAAATGGTTTCGATTTGACCGATTACGATAAACGTACGCTCGATTTCGCCCGGGATTATTCGAATGAATTATTGGCTATCGACGTGAATATCGGTATTACCCAGATGTTGGACACAGCCTGGGCACTGTTCCGGAAATATTTTACCCGTTCGGAACTGGGAATCAAGAAAGAGATCGTGGACGAATTCGGAAATATGGATTAATTTGCGGTTTACGATAATTAAAATAAATCAGTCGGTATGGCAATAAAATTTCAATATAATAAAACTTCCCTTCAGAGTCTTGACAAACAACTCAAGATGAGGGTAAGAGCTTTGCCTACCATCAAAAATAAGGAATCTGCCTTGCGTTCAGAAGTAAAGAAAGCAAAAGAAGTTGCGGATGAGTTTGACGGAAAATTAGACGACACACTCAATGGCATCAGTGATATGCTTCAACTTTATGATGAATATACTCCGGATATTCTTACCGTGAAAGATGTCAATATGTCGGTGAAGAAAATTGCAGGAGTACGTACGCCGGTGTTGGACCAGGTGGAGTATGAAATAAAAGACTTCAGTCTGTTTAATGCACCGGGATGGTTCCTTGACGGGATTCAGCACGTGAAAGAAGTAGTAAATATCGCTCTCGAACGGGAGTTTTATATGCGGAAGATGGAATTACTGGATCGTGCCCGTAAGAAAACGACACAAAAGGTGAATCTGTATGAGAAAGTACAGATCCCCGGATTTCAGGAAGCAATCCGAAAGATTAAGCGATTCCTGGAAGATGAGGAGAACCTTTCCAAGTCGGCACAAAAGATTGTGAAAACCCGTAAAGCGATGGAGGACGAAGCATGATAGTACCAATGAGAAAATTATCCCTGCTGATATTCTATCGGGATTATCAGGCATTTCTCGGGGAACTTCGGGAAAAGGGAGTGGTTCATATCCATGAAAATAAAAAACGATCGGCCGAAGACGAAGAACTGAAACACAAGTTTGCCGTCATTAAGCGGATCGGAGAAATGATCAAACAGCTGTCCAAACGGATTCCTGAAACCAAGGAGACTTTTACGGAATTATTGGAACGTTGGTCACAGGCGATGGAACCGAAAGAAAAGTTGTTTTTTTATCAACAAGTGTTTTATGCGGGAGATCGGTTGAAAGAAGAGTCAGAAGTAACCGAATTGGATTTGCTGACTTTCCTGGAAAACCAGTTCAAACGAATGGAACATATCGATCAACAGATTGCTTCGCTGGAAAAAGAAGGTATGATCTATGAACCTTGGGGAGATTTGCCCGACGAACAGATCGGCGGACTCCAAAGGGCAGGTTGGGATCTGCGGTTTTTCACCGTTCCCGACCGGAAATATTTACCTGAATGGGAAGACAAATACAATGCGTTTGTTATAAACCAGGATAAGGGACAAAAGTATTTTGTTACTGTCCTGCCCCGGGAGGTAGAAGAATATCCCGAAGCCGATGTCGTGTCTTTTCCTCAGATGAGTGCGGAACAAATCCGGCAACAGGTCGCCGGGTTGAAAACCGAAAAAGAAACGGTTGCCGAAAACTTGAAGAAGATCGCGGCTTTTTCGGTGGAATACCTGAAGGATTTGAAAGTACGGATTTGTGAAGATACGGATACTTTAAAAGTGAAGGATGCTGCAATGACTTTACTTGAAGATAAGGTGATTGCTCTGGAAGGTTGGGTGCCGGAAGCTATTGCAGCCGATACGGACCACTGGCTGGCAGATAAAGGAGTTGCTTATGAACTCGAGATTCCGACAGAGCAGGATAATCCTCCTATTCTGCTGAAGAATAACAAGTTTGCCCGTTTGTTTGAATTTATCGGCGAACTGTATTCGCTGCCTAATTATCGGGAAATCGACTTGACACCGTTTTTTGCACCGTTTTTTGTGCTGTTTTTCGGTTTTTGTCTGGGAGATGCCGGATATGGATTGCTGCTGTTGTTGGGTATCACCATTTATAAGTTTAAGGCGAAGCCGGCAATTAAACCGATTCTGTCGTTAGCACAATGGCTGGGTATTTCTACTGTGATCATGGGAATTGTCGGAGGTACTTTCTTCGGTATCCAATTGCTGGATGTACAGGTACCCTGGATGGAGAAGATGAAAGCTTATATGTTGGATTCACAACAGCTGTTCAACCTGGCTTTGATCGTCGGAGCCGTACAAATTATCTTCGGTATGTTCCTGAAAGTGGCTAACCAGTGGAAACAACATGGTTTTGCAGCAGCTCTCTCGACAATCGGATGGCTCGTGTTGATTCTGGGAGAAGGAATCTGTTATTGGTTGTCGACCAAGGGATATGCAATGGATGTCCCGATGTATGTTGTCGGTGCTGTAGCAGGATTACTGATCTTTGTATTCAATAATGTTCGTCGGAATGTATTCATTAATATCGGTGCCGGTTTATGGGATTCTTATAATATGGTCACCGGCCTTTTAGGAGATACACTTTCTTATATCCGTTTGTTTGCCTTGGGAATTTCGAGCGCGGTATTGGGATTGGTGTTCAATGATCTGGCAATGAATATGAGTCCGGATGTGCCGGGAGTAAAACAGTTGGTCATGTTGATCATCCTGTTGTTCGGACATAGTGTGAACTTGTTTATGGCTGGATTGGGTTCCTTTGTACACCCGATGCGTCTGACTTTTGTTGAGTTTTATAAGAATGCAGGTTTTGAAGGAGGCGGTAAGAAATACCGGCCTTATAAGAAAAGAAGTAATTGAAACCTGCTATTATAGATTTATATCCAAAAAAGAATTGAAAAATTATAATTAACAAACAATTAAAAAATAGAAATCATGAATGAGATTATTTTAGCTTATATTGGGGTTGGATTGATGTTAGGACTGTCCGGAATTGGTAGTGCTTATGGCGTAACTATCGGTGGTAATGCTACGATCGGTGCACTGAAGAAGAATGACGAAGCTTTTGGTAATTATATGGTATTGTGTGCACTTCCCGGTACACAGGGACTTTATGGATTCCTGGGCTTTTTCTTGCTGAAGAATGTATTGGTAGCCGGTATTACCTGGTTACAGGCTGCTGCTGTTTTTGGTGCCGGCTTAGGACTTGGATTGGTATGTCTGTTTTCTGCCATCCGTCAGGGCCAGGTATGTGCTAATGGTATCATCGGTATCGGTTCAGGATACGATGTGTTCGGTAAAACTTTGATTTTGGCCGTATTCCCTGAGTTGTATGCTATTGTTGCTGTTGCTGCTACTTTCATGATCAGTACGATGATCTAAGTATAAATATAGTTTTAGAATTCGAAGGTTGTCCCCTTCGAAAAGTGCATCTTAAAGTTCTGAAAAGAAGTTTAGGAGGTATTTTTCGAAGGGGATTGTTTTTTCGTTTCAATATTACGAAACGCTCCTTTAAACTTCTGAAAGAATTTGCTATTTCGGTTTTCAAATTCTTCATCGGTTCTAAAGATTGCTCTGATAGGAGATTTTATGATAGAGTAGAATATGTAAATCATTGATTGTAAGTTGAATTAATGTGGCCCTGAGATTTACTCTGCATTTGGGGGAACTTAAAAACGTTTCACTTTTGATAGTATGAACTGTTTTGGTTCGTTCGATGGTGTATTTGAGGTTTAAAAGTAAAACTTGAGGTAGAGTTTGAATCTCTGCTCCTTATTTTATAAGTGTTGATTATTAGGTTTTTATGTAAAATATTCATTTTTTTCTAAAAAAAGTTGATAAAAAATTTGGAGATGGGGTATAAATTGTTCTATCTTTGCAGCCGCAATCAGGGAATGAGGGGTTAAACCAATAGCGCAGGTGAGTGGTGGTGAAGGGTTGGTTTCCAGAGTTTTGGGTTGCGCAGAGTTCTTCAGGATATTGCCCTGGTCGGGTTCTGAAAAAAAACTTCAAAAATTTCTTTTGAAAAGTTTGGAAGTAATGAAAAAGTCCTTACCTTTGCAGCCGCTTTCCGAAACGAAGCGGACGTTCTGAAACATTTTGACTGATGTGTTTTTCATCTTTTGCGGATGAAGCCTGCAGAAGCTTTCTTCTACGGCGGTTCCGAAAAAAAAGTTTGAAAAAAAGTGCGGAAAGATTTGGAGGGAATATGTAAAAGTATTTATCTTTGCATCCGCTTTCGCCTCGTAAGTGGGGCGGGTAAAAGAGAAGCAAAAAGAGTTCTTAAAGATATTGAAAGGTTTGAAAACAAACAGCAAGTGCGAGTCCGAGAAGAGATTCAACGGATATAATGACTGAGCGAAAGAGATAATTTTAAAAAGTTTTATTACTATGAAGAGTTTGATCCTGGCTCAGGATGAACGCTAGCGACAGGCTTAACACATGCAAGTCGAGGGGCATCATGAGGTAGCAATACCTTGATGGCGACCGGCGCACGGGTGAGTAACGCGTATGCAACCTGCCTGATACCGGGGTATAGCCCATGGAAACGTGGATTAACACCCCATAGTACTTTTATCCTGCCTGGGATGGGAGTTAAATGTTCAAGGTATCGGATGGGCATGCGTCCTATTAGTTAGTTGGCGGGGTAACAGCCCACCAAGACGATGATAGGTAGGGGTTCTGAGAGGAAGGTCCCCCACATTGGAACTGAGACACGGTCCAAACTCCTACGGGAGGCAGCAGTGAGGAATATTGGTCAATGGACGTAAGTCTGAACCAGCCAAGTCGCGTGAGGGAAGACTGCCCTATGGGTTGTAAACCTCTTTTATAAGGGAAGAATAAGTTCTACGTGTAGAATGATGCCTGTACCTTATGAATAAGCATCGGCTAACTCCGTGCCAGCAGCCGCGGTAATACGGAGGATGCGAGCGTTATCCGGATTTATTGGGTTTAAAGGGTGCGTAGGCGGTTTATTAAGTTAGTGGTTAAATATTTGAGCTAAACTCAATTGTGCCATTAATACTGGTAAACTGGAGTACAGACGAGGTAGGCGGAATAAGTTAAGTAGCGGTGAAATGCATAGATATAACTTAGAACTCCGATAGCGAAGGCAGCTTACCAGACTGTAACTGACGCTGATGCACGAGAGCGTGGGTAGCGAACAGGATTAGATACCCTGGTAGTCCACGCCGTAAACGATGCTCACTGGTTCTGTGCGATATATTGTACGGGATTAAGCGAAAGTATTAAGTGAGCCACCTGGGGAGTACGTCGGCAACGATGAAACTCAAAGGAATTGACGGGGGCCCGCACAAGCGGAGGAACATGTGGTTTAATTCGATGATACGCGAGGAACCTTACCTGGGTTTAAATGGGAAATGCCGTATTTGGAAACAGATATTCTCTTCGGAGCGTTTTTCAAGGTGCTGCATGGTTGTCGTCAGCTCGTGCCGTGAGGTGTCGGGTTAAGTCCCATAACGAGCGCAACCCTTACCGTTAGTTGCTAGCATGTAATGATGAGCACTCTAACGGGACTGCCACCGTAAGGTGAGAGGAAGGCTGGGATGACGTCAAATCAGCACGGCCCATACACCCAGGGCTACACACGTGTTACAATGGCCGGTACAGAGGGCCGCTACCAGGTGACTGGATGCCAATCTCAAAAGCCGGTCGTAGTTCGGATTGGAGTCTGTAACCCGACTCCATGAAGTTGGATTCGCTAGTAATCGCGCATCAGCCATGGCGCGGTGAATACGTTCCCGGGCCTTGTACACACCGCCCGTCAAGCCATGGAAGCCGGGGGTGCCTGAAGTCCGTAACCGCGAGGATCGGCCTAGGGCAAAACTGGTAACTGGGGCTAAGTCGTAACAAGGTAGCCGTACCGGAAGGTGCGGCTGGAACACCTCCTTTCTGGAGATCAGTTATTATCTGCACTTGCTGGCAAAACCTTCAACCTTTACCATAAGTTGACAGCTAGGAAGCTAAAAAGCTAAAAGCCGGAAGGCTTAGTGCCTTTAGCGTGTAGCCTTCAAGCTGATAGCCTTAGTCAGTCTCTTAGCTCAGTTGGTTAGAGCGCTACACTGATAATGTAGAGGTCCGCGGTTCAACTCCGCGAGGGACTACTCAAAAGCCCGAAAGTGAAAAGCTAAATGCAATAAGCTTTTAGCATATAGCCTTCATGCTTGTAACTTCTTCGGGGGATTAGCTCAGTTGGCTAGAGCGCCTGCTTTGCACGCAGGAGGTCAAGGGTTCGACTCCCTTATTCTCCACAGAGTCCGTAAGGACACAGTTCTTTGACATACTGGAAAGATGGAAAAATATATTCCACAACAATGAGCAAAAATAGAAATCATATAAAGTCTTACGACATTAATGATTTCCGAGTAAGCTGAAAGTATAAAATTAGAGTAAATAATTAAGGGCGTATGGTGGATGCCTAGGCTCTCAGAGGCGATGAAGGACGTGATAAGCTGCGAAAAGCTCCGTTTAGGTGCAAATAACCTTTGATGCGGAGATCTCCGAATGGGATAACCCAATATGTTGAAGACATATTATACCGTAAGGTAGGCAAACGCAGGGAACTGAAACATCTAAGTACCTGCAGGAGAAGAAAACAAACGTGATTCCCCCAGTAGCGGCGAGCGACCGGGGAAAAGCCCAAACCGTTATTGTTTCGGCATTAACGGGGTAGTAGGACTGCAAGCTTGATGAAATAAATGAAATGGAACACCTTGGAAAATGTGATCACAGAGGGTGATAATCCCGTACATGCAAGTTTATGAATCATAGCAGACTCCTGAGTAAGTCGGGACACGTGTAATCCTGACCGAATCCGCCGGGACCATCCGGCAAGGCTAAATACTCCTGAGAGACCGATAGTGAACCAGTACCGTGAGGGAAAGGTGAAAAGCACTTCGAACAGAAGAGTGAAATAGTCCCTGAACCCATACGCCTACAAGCAGTCGGAGCCGCTTCGTGCGGTGACGGCGTGCCTTTTGCATAATGAGCCTACGAGTTACTCATCACCAGCGAGGTTAAGTACTTCAGGTACGTAAGCCGAAGCGAAAGCGAGTCTGAATAGGGCGTCAAGTTGGTGGTGGTAGACGCGAAACCTTAGTGATCTACCCATGGGCAGGGTGAAGGTTTGGTAACACAAACTGGAGGCCCGAACCGGTAAACGTTGAAAAGTTTTCGGATGACCTGTGGGTAGGGGTGAAAGGCCAATCAAACTGGGAAATAGCTCGTACTCTCCGAAATGCATTTAGGTGCAGCCTCTGTTGTTTTGTTCTAGAGGTAGAGCTACTGATTGGATGCGAGGGCTTCACCGCCTATCAAATCCGGCCAAACTCCGAATGCTAGAACATAAAGACAGGGAGTGAGCCAGCGGGTGCTAAGGTCCGTTGACGAAAGAGGGAGAACTCAGACCATCAGCTAAGGTCCCCAATTATATGCTAAGTTGGAATTAAAACGGGGTGGGACTGCTTAGACAGCTAGGATGTTGGCTTGGAAGCAGCCATTCATTTAAAGAGTGCGTAACAGCTCACTAGTCGAGCGGTCCTGCATGGATAATACGCGGGCATAAGCATATAACCGAAGCTATGGGATTGTAGATGATACAATCGGTAGGAGAGCATTCCATTCAGCATAGAAGCAGTACCGTGAGGTATTGTGGAGCGGATGGAAAAGCAAATGTAGGCATAAGTAACGATAATGCGGGTGAGAACCCCGCACGCCGAAAGATCAAGGATTCCCCGGCAATGTCAATCATCCGGGGGTAAGTCGGATCCTAAGGGTAAGCCGAGTGGCGATCCCGATGGTAAACAGGTTAATATTCCTGTACTGATCATAACTGCGATGCAGCGACGCAGAGGTGACACTGCTGCGTACTGACGGAATAGTACGTTGAAACCCGTATTCTTTGATACCGGTAGTGAAGCACGCCGGTAGAGATGAAAGGTGATAGTACCGCAATGCTTCGGTTGCGCGGATAACGCAGGTAAGCTGACTGCCAAGAAAACCTGCTAAGCTTCAGGTAATGATCATCCGTACTGTAAACGGACACACGTGATCAGGTAGAAAATACTAAGGCGCTCGAGAGATTCATGGTTAAGGAACTAGGCAAAATGGTCCTGTAACTTCGGGATAAAGGACGCTCTTGTGAAAGAGCCGCAGATAATAGGCCCAGGCGACTGTTTACCAAAACACATGGCTATGCTAATTCGCAAGAAGATGTATATGGCCTGACACCTGCCCGGTGCCGGAAGGTTAAGAGGAGAGCTCAGAGGTAACTCGAAGGTTTTGAATTGAAGCCCCGGTAAACGGCGGCCGTAACTATAACGGTCCTAAGGTAGCGAAATTCCTTGTCGGGTAAGTTCCGACCTGCACGAATGGTGTAACGATCTGGGTACTGTCTCAACCATGAGCTCGGTGAAATTGTAGTTCCGGTGAAGATGCCGGATACCCGCAACGGGACGGAAAGACCCCGTGAACCTTTACTGCAGCTTTGCATTGATTTTGGGTAACAGATGTGTAGGATAGGTCGGAGGCTTTGATGCTGCGTCGTCAGGCGTAGAGTAGCCGTCGTTGAAATACGACCCTTTTGTTATCTGAGGTCTAATCCCGTTAGGGAGACATTGCATGGTGGGTAGTTTGACTGGGGTGGTCGCCTCCAAAAGTGTAACGGAGGCTTCTCAAGGTACCCTCAAGGCGTTTGGTAATCGTCTGCAGAGTGCAATGGCATAAGGGTGCTTGACTGTGAGACCGACACGTCGATCAGGTTGGAAACAAGAGCATAGTGATCCGGTGGTTCCGCATGGAAGGGCCATCGCTCAAAGGATAAAAGGTACTCCGGGGATAACAGGCTGATCGCTCCCAAGAGCTCATATCGACGGAGCGGTTTGGCACCTCGATGTCGGCTCGTCACATCCTGGGGGCTGGAGAAGGTCCCAAGGGTTCGGCTGTTCGCCGATTAAAGTGGCACGCGAGCTGGGTTCAGAACGTCGTGAGACAGTTCGGTCCCTATCTGTTGTGGGCGCAGGATATTTGAGGAGCTCTGACTCTAGTACGAGAGGACCGGGTTGGACATACCTCTGGTGAATCAGTTGTGTCGCCAGATGCACTGCTGAGTAGCTATGTATGGATTGGATAAGCGCTGAAAGCATCTAAGCGCGAAGCCAGCTTCAAGATGAGATATCCTTACAGGGTCGTTCGAGATGAGAACGTTGATAGGTTGCAGGTGTATAGTCGGTGACGGCACAGCCGAGCAATACTAATTACCCGAATGTTTACTTTAAGCGGAGTATATTCTTCTTTATCTTTCCGGTGTAAATGTCAAATTCTCAGCGGAGGCTGTGGGTTGTTGGGATATATAACGGGAACTGAAGGAATTGTAATGAAACAGGATAAAATCCTGAAGATATTAAAAGGTGTCTATAACCGGGGGATCCACCTCTTTCCATTCCGAACAGAGAAGTTAAGCCCCTGAGTGCCGATGGTACTGCCTTATGGTGGGAGAGTAGGTTGGCGCCGAATTGTGAAAGCGAGTTACGAAAGTGACTCGCTTTTTTTTATCTGATTATACTGACTAAACCAATATTTCCTTACATTCGTTGTATTTTTAATGAAGTTATGGAAAAAATTGGATGACATGCGCAGATATTGGCATATACTCCGAAAATATAAGATAAGTCTGGCTCTTTGCCCTATCCTTGTATTGATTACTGTATGGTGTGAAACGATACAGCCCATGTATATGGCCGAAATAGTCGATCAAGGAGTGATGAAGCGCGATTTGTCACTGATTGCAGAGAAAGGAGTGTATATGATTCTTATCTCCTTATCGGGATTGGGCTTTAGTGTGGTGAATGTCTATATCGCTTCGCGTACTTCTATCGGTTTCGGTACGGATTTACGAGGGGCTCTGTTCGAAAAAATCCAGCGTTTGTCTTTTTTTGATCTCGATCATTTCAGTACCTCCTCATTGATTACCCGCCTGACGAATGATATAGCACGGATACAGCAGGTAGTGCTGATGTCGATGCGGATGATGTTGCGTTCACCGTTTATGTTGGTGATGGCCATATTTTTTGTTGTACAGATCAATAAGCAGTTAGCTCTTACCTTGATGGCTTCGATTCCGGCGTTGAGTATCGCTGTTTTTGTGATTCTGAGAAAGGGATTTCCTTATTTTTTAAAAGTGCAGCAGAAAATTGATCAGCTGAATGGTGTGGTTCGGGAAAACCTGATTAATATTCGGGTGGTAAAATCGTTTGTAAGAGAAGACTTCGAAGCACGAAAATTTGTACGTAGCAGTGAGGAACTGAGGGATATGGTGATCCGGGCTTCGAATATTATTGTTGCGATTTTTCCGGTGATGCAGTTGGTGATGAATTTGTCGGTAATCGCTATTTTGTGGGTAGGCGGATATAAGGTGATGGAAGGGGAATTGCAGATCGGAGAGTTGATTTCATTTGTGAATTACCTGGCACAGGTGTTGATGTCGCTGATGTTGTTGTCGATGTTTATCATGGCATCTGCCCGTGCTTCGGCTTCTTCACGCCGGATTATGGAGGTCTTGAATACTACACCTTCTTTGGCGAATACGCCCGAAGGCTTGGCGGACCGGTATAAAATAAAACGGGGGGAAGTGGAGTTTGTGAATGTTAGCTTCCGGTATGGTAATGGAGAAAACGATGTCTTACGGAATGTAAACTTTCATATCCGGCCGGCGGAGACAGTTGCTGTTGTCGGGGCTACCGGGGCGGCTAAGAGTTCGATGGTGCAGCTGATTCCCCGACTTTATGATGTTACGGGGGGAGAACTTCGCATCGATGGTGTACCTGTGAAGGATTATCATCTGAAAGAGTTACATGCCCGTATCGGTATGGTATTACAAAAGAATGAATTGTTTACAGGAACCATATTGGAAAATCTGAGATGGGGAAAACCGGATGCTACTCTGGAAGAAGCCGAAGAGGCCTGCCGGGTGGCTCAGGTACATGATTTTATTCTGACACTCGCCGAAGGGTACCAGACGATATTAGGACGCGGAGGAATCAATCTTTCGGGAGGACAGAAACAACGTCTTTGCATTGCCCGGGCTCTGCTGAGGAAACCTAAGATTTTGATTTTGGACGATAGTACGAGTGCTGTGGATTCGGAAACAGAACTCCGGATCAGGAATAATCTCAATTGTTTGCTGAAAGATACTACTGTACTGATTATAACACAACGGATCAATACAATGCAGTCTGCCGATCGGGTAATCGTATTGGAAGACGGTGAAGTTGAGGCTATCGGTACACCGGATGAATTGATGGCGACCTCCCGGATATATCAGGAGATTTATAACTCACAGCAAATTTTAAATTAGTTATGGCACACGGAGATCACCTGAAATATCAAGCTAAGCCTAAAGCGGGAAGACAAACTCTGTTCCGGCTGACTTCTTATCTGGTATGCGATCGGCTGTTATTGTCTGTCATCGGCGTTTTGATCGTGCTGAGTATTGCCGCTAATCTGGGAGGTTCTTATCTGCTCCGTCCGATTATCAATCGCTATATTATTCCCGGAGATTTCCTGGGGTTGGGTAAGATGTTGGGGATACTTATCGGGGTATATCTGACCGGAGTGTTTGCTGTTTATGTGGAATACCGCTTGCTGAATAAGATCGGGCAGCGGACTGTGGCCCGGATGCGCGAAGATTTGTTTCGGAAGATGGAACAGCTGCCGGTGGGGTATTTCGATACCCACCAGCATGGTGATTTGATGAGTCGCTATACCAACGATATGGACCGGATTAGTGATGCTTTGACGGATAGCTTGTCGGATATGTTGTCGAGTGCTTTGACCGTAGTGGGTATTTTTTGTCTGATGTTGGTCATCAGCCCGATCTTGACCTTGGTCACTTTGGTTACTGTCCCACTGATGTTTTGGAGTGCCCGGGGAATTGTTCGTAAAAGTCGGCAATATTTTAAGGCACAACAGGCATCTTTGGGTTCGATAAACGGATATATCGAGGAGATGATTAGCGGGCAGAAGGTAGTAAAAGTGTTCGGGCACGAACAGAAGGCGATCTCAGATTTCGAGGAACTGAACCAGGATCTGAAGGGAAAATCACTGAAAGCGCAGTTCTATTCGGGCTTGATGATGCCTGTGATGCAAAATTTGAGTACCTTGAACTATGTGCTGATCACTATTGTGGGGGCTTTGTTAGCTATATTCCGGGGTTTTGATGTGGGAGGTTTGGCAGCATTTTTGCAATATTCCAGACAGTTCGGACGTCCTATCAACGAGCTGGCGAGTCTTTATAATAGCATCCAGGCAGCTTTGGCTGGAGCTGAACGAATATTCGAGGTGATCGACGAACAACCGGAAGCTCCCGATTTACCGGAGGCCGTGAATCTGGAGAAGGTGAAGGGAGAGGTGGTTATGAAGGAAGTTTGGTTCGGCTACCGACCGGAAAAAATGATTCTGAAAGGCATTTCTTTTCAGGCGGCAGCCGGGCGTAAGATTGCTTTGGTTGGAGCTACCGGAGCCGGTAAAACGACGATACTCAGTATGTTACCCCGATTTTTTGATATCCGGTCAGGAGAAATCCGTATAGACCGGCAGGAGATTCGTTGCATACACCGGAATAGTCTTCGGCGCTCGATGGCTATTGTCTTACAGGATACCCATCTGTTTACAGGTACGGTACGGGAAAATATCCGCTTCGGCCGTTTGGAAGCCACCGACGAAGAGGTCATTGAGGCGGCTAAACTGACTGCGGCTCATTCATTTATTAAGCGGTTGCCTCATGGTTACGATACTTTACTGGAGAATGATGGTGCTAATTTGAGCCAGGGACAACGACAGTTGCTGAACATTGCCCGGGCGGCAGTGGCCGATCCTGCCATTTTACTATTGGATGAAGCAACCAGTAATATCGATACCAGAAGTGAGATCCTGATACAAAAAGGATTAGACCAATTGATGCAGGGGCGTACCAGTCTGATCATCGCCCATCGTCTTTCTACTATCCGTAATGCCGATATGATTTTGGTGCTTGAACGCGGGCAGATCGTCGAGCGGGGTACCCATGAAGAGTTGCTTCGGATGAAGGGAAAATATTTTTCTTTAAATCAAGAACAATTCCGTTGATTATCAATTTTTATGTATGAAATTCCTTGGTTCCTGTCCGGGGAGCGGAAAACTTTTGAGGGTATAGCATCCCCAGAATTAGGCATTCTTTGGAAATATTTCAGTAATATTAGGTATTTTTACATCTTTTATAGGAATGTGTTTTTGCTTCAAAATTTTGAAGCTATGTTTTTATGGAATGAGAAAGCAATTCAGATTGTCGCAGGGCCTTGTAGTGTTGAGTCTGAAGAGCAATTGTTCGCAACAGCGCGTGGCCTGAAGAAGATAGGGATACAGACACTGCGGGGAGGGATTTGGAAACCCCGTTCAAGGGCTCATCATTTCGAAGGGGTGGGAGAACCAGGCTTGCGGTGGTTACAACAGGTACTGCAGGAATTAAGTATGCAGGTGGCTATCCCGGGATTACCTCTTTTTTGCGGATCAATGCATCCGGACCTGTTTTTTGTCCGTGATGTCGATGTGAATTATGCCGGAGTGGTAAAAGGAAGAAAAGAAGAATTTGTACGTTTGGGATTGACCGAGAAAACACACTATCTGGCTAGTACCGGTATTCAGGGACAGATTGCCGATTCCCGTAGTTTGGTGTTATTGGATGCTTATGCTGTGGATGGCTTGCAGGCAGAGCAGATTCGTTTTTTGCATGCCCCGGAGTATCTGAATCCTACTTATGAATATGGGGTGACTTTCGAACGGGGAACGGCAGTGGAATACGGTGATCGTAAGCATATCTTTATTTCTGGTACAGCGAGTATCGACAATCGGGGGGAAGTTGTTTATCCAGGGAATATTGCGGGGCAGACGCGCAGGATGTTACTTAATATCGAAGCTTTGTTGAAAGAGGCTGGAAGTAGTTTAGCCGATCTGGCCAAAATGATCGTTTATCTGCGGGATATCGCCGATTATCCGATTGTCCGGGATTTAATGGAACAACAATTTCCCGATGTTCCTAAAGTGATTGTTCTGGCTCCCGTATGTCGCCCCGGATGGTTGATCGAAACAGAATGTATTGCGATTAAAGCAGGAGGAAATCCGGAATTCAGGAATCTATAAACGAATTGTGCATTTCATGGTTGGAAAAACCGGAGCGAGAAATGAAAGGCGGCCAGAACCCAGAGTAAAGTGTTGTGTTATATGAATGTCGGAATTTCCGAAAGAATTGGTGTATTTTTTGAAAAGGGCAGCAAGTTGAAAAAGGAAAGGAACTCTGGGTTCAGCTTATGCCATTCGTTTTATGATATAACGATTAGTGTGCCATAATTGAGGTTTGTGATTTAAGTTATTGGTTATCAGTGGATGACCGTTTTCTTGAAAAAATAGAGATGTGTAGAATTTTTCTACAATGTAAAAGGATATTTTCTACAATTGTAGAATTTTTCCACAATTGTACTGAATTGGGAGGCCTGATTTTCAGAAAAGACAGGAGGAAGGGAATGTTTGAAAATTTTCCGGGAAATATAGATTAGATATGCCGGAATATCTTTAATTTTACACGCCTTTAATTTTGAAAACGTTTTCAATTAATTTTAATGATATAACAATGGCTAAAGAACAATTTTTAGGAAGACATGTCGGCCCACGTCCGGAAGATGTAGAGGAGATGTTGAAGGTGATCGGAGTGAAGTCTGTCGACGAATTGATAGAACAAACAGTACCGGCATCCATCCGTTTACAGGAACTGTTGGATTTGCCTGCTCCTTTGACTGAAGATGAGTTTTTAGCTCGGATACGGGCTGTCGCTGCTAAGAATAAACTATATCGTTCGTTTATAGGACAAGGATATTACGATACCATTTCTCCGGCTGTTATTATCCGGAATATATTGGAAAATCCGGCTTGGTATACTTCTTATACTCCTTATCAGGCCGAAGTATCCCAGGGACGTCTGGAAGCTTTGCTGAACTATCAGACCATGATTATCGAACTGACAGCTATGGAGATCACCAACTGTTCTCTGCTGGATGAAGCGACTGCTGCGGCAGAAGCAATGACTATGATGTATGCTCTGCGGGGAAAGGAAATGAAGAAAGCCGGAGCAAACAAGTTGTTTGTAGATAATAAAGTATTCCCTCAGATTAAAGATGTATTAGTCACACGTTCTGCTCCTCAGGGAATCGAACTGGTTTACGGAGATTACGATACTTTTGAATTTACTCCGGAAATATTCGGAGCTTTAGTACAATATCCTGCTGCTAACGGTGCGATCCGGGATTACAGAGCTTTTGCCGATCGGGTACATGCCAATGGTTCTCTTTTGACTGTTGCCGCCGATTTGATGAGTTTGGTATTATTGACTCCTCCCGGAGAGTGGGGGGCCGATGTGGTTGTCGGTACTTCGCAGCGGTTCGGTATCCCGATGGGATACGGTGGGCCTCATGCTGCCTACATGGCTACTAAGGAAGAATACAAACGGAATATTCCGGGACGTATTATCGGTGTAACGATCGATGCTCAAGGAAATAAAGCATTGCGTCTGGCTTTGCAAACCCGTGAACAACATATCAAACGTGAAAAAGCATCTTCAAATATCTGTACAGCCAAGGCATTGAATGCTACGATGGCTGGTTTCTACGGTGCATGGCACGGTCGGGAAGGTTTACAGCGGATAGCACGGCATATCCATTCGGCTGCTGTTATTCTGGCGGAAGAAATTAGTAAATACGGCTATCAGCTGAAGGAAGGAAAATTCTTCGATACGATCCGTTTCGTGCTGCCGCAGGGAGTGACTCAGGAAATGATTCGGGAAGTAGCTTTGGAACATCAGATCAATCTGTTCTATTGTGCTTGCGGAACGACTGTCGGATTATCGACCGACGAGAAGATCAGTGAAGCTGAAATCAATGAGATCATCGGTATTTTTGCCGAAGCTGCTGGGAAGAAAGCTGAGAAAGTGACTTTCCTGGACGATTGCACCGTACTCGATCCTGACATGTTGCGGGAGGATGAGTTTATGGCTCAGCCGGTATTCAATATCTATCATTCCGAGACGGCCATGATGCGTTATATGAAGAATCTGGAACGCCGGGATATCTCTTTGGCGACCTCTATGATTTCTTTGGGCTCTTGTACGATGAAATTGAATGCCGCTGTAGAGATGATGCCGATCACCTGGCCTGAATTCGGAGGTATGCATCCTTTTGTTCCGTTTGATCAGGCGGAAGGGTATCAGCAAATGATCCGTGAGACGGAACAAATGCTGGAAAAAGTGACCGGATTTGCAGGTTGCAGCCTGATGCCGAATTCCGGTGCTGCCGGTGAATATACCGCTCTGATGGTATTACGTCAATATCATATTTCCCGTGGAGAAGGTCACCGGAAGGTGATGTTGATCCCCGCCTCCGCTCATGGTACGAATCCGGCTTCCAGTGCTATGGCCGGTTTGCAGATTATCGTAACGGCTACCGATCCAGAAGGAAATATCGATGTCGAAGATTTTCGGGCTAAAGCGGAAGCGAATAAAGACAATCTGTTCGGGGCTATGATTACTTATCCTTCTACCCATGGTATTTTTGAAGAATCAATCCGGGAACTGGTGAAGATTATTCATGATAACGGTGGACAGGTCTTTATGGACGGAGCGAATATGAACGGTCAATGTGGTTTGACAAGTCCCGGATTTATCGGCGCCGACGCTTGCCATTTAAATTTGCATAAGACGTTTGCTATGCCTCACGGTGGTGGTGGCCCGGGTGTCGGTCCGATCTGTGTGGCTAAACACCTGGTAGATTTCTTACCTTCACATGCTGTGGTGAAGACTGGCGGAGAACAAGGAATACATGCTGTGTCAGCCGCTCCTTATGGCTCGGTGAGCATGCTGCCTGTGACCTATGGCTATCTGTTGATGCTCGGAGCAGAAGGTTTGAAGCACGTAACTGAAATGGCTATCCTGAATGCGAACTATCTGGCTTCTTCATTTGAAAAGCTCGGCTTTAAAATTTTGTTCAAAGGCAAACAGGGACGCGTAGGGCATGAAATGATCTGGGATTGCAGCGCTTTCAATAAAGAATATGGTATTTCCGAGCTCGATATTGCTAAACGGTTGATGGACTTCGGTTTCCATGCACCGACCCTGTCGTTCCCGGTACATGGTACTTTGATGGTGGAACCGACTGAAAGTGAACCGAAAGAAGAACTGGATCGTTTTATCGAAGCACTGAAGACAATCCGCGAGGAAATGTGTGAGGTAGCCGAAGGAAAAGCAGATAAAACCGATAATGTACTGAAGAATGCTCCGCATACGCATAAGGTTCTGACAGCTGACGAGTGGACTCACACTTATCCGCGTAGTAAAGCGGCTTATCCGCTGCCTTGGGTGGCTGAGAATAAGTTCTGGCCTCAAGTAGGACGCGTAGACGATGGGTATGGCGACCGCAACCTGATGTGTACCTGCGATCCGCTTTACGATTATGTGAACGACGAAAATTAAAGATCGGTCGATCATATTTTAATCCCGGGACGGTTGAAGCCGAATCCCGGGATTTTTTTGCGAAACAACCTATCTGAATAACGAAAAGTTCACGCTGCCGTATTGCCGGTGTTCTGAAAAACGGGGGTGACTGGAAAAGTCGGTGTTGGCCGGATGTTCTATAATAGCAATCCCATTTTCGGCTAACAATTCATTATCGAAGATTGCGGCAGGGATATCGTCGATTTTATCCAACTTATAGGGAGGGTCGGCGAAAATCAGGTCGAATTTCCGTCCTTTTAATTTTTTGCAAGCGATAAAGACATCGGTTTTATAGATTTTTATGTGCTTAAAACCCAATTCCTTTGCAGTCCGCCTGATGAACATATAATGTTTGTAATTCTGTTCGATGGAGACAATCTCCCGGGCACCACGGGAAGCAAATTCATAACTGATACTGCCGGTACCTGAGAATAGATCAAGGGCGGAAATATCTTCCAGGTCCATATAATTGGTCAGTACATTAAACAAATTTTCTTTGGCAAAATCGGTCGTCGGACGGGCACTGAAACTCTTGTCGGGAAAAATCTGCCGTCCTCGGTGAGAACCACTGATTATTCGCATTTGTGGATATTTAGCAAGTGGATAAAACTGGAATTATTCAATTCATTATTCCGTACGAGCTGGGACAATGGGGCGCAATTCAGGATAGATACATTCGGGATGTATTTATTCATGAGCGTCAGTAAATCCGGATCGTTGACCAGATTGCCCGATAAGGAGGTATGCACGTTCTCTTTATCGATATGACATTGTTGCAGACAATTCAGGGTGTAATAAATCAGGTCAGTCACCGAACCGTAATCAAAAGAATTGAACAACAGTACCTCGTTGTTCTGAGTCAATAATAAATCGAAATACCGATCGTGTATGTCGATAAATAGATGATTGGTATTGAATTGAATGCTTTCGATAGCTTGAATGATAAAAGCATAAGCATTATTGACGATACACAGCGAAGCATAACGGGAGCTCAGAAAATTGACGAAACTACGTGGGAGTACTTCGACCAGGTAACTTTCGATCGCTTTGATTTTCCGGTATAATAAGATATCGTTTTTCTGAGGTTGCAGGCAGATCCGGTACATATCTCCCAAGGTATTCTTATTGAACACATGGGCGGGCAACAGGATTTTTTCTTTTTGGCAAGGTAGAATATATACTTTTTTATATTTTAAATTCAATAGTTCATCTTCCACCATGATTTTTTTTACCTTGGCAATGACGGCATCCTGGCTATCCAACTGGTAAGGCTGGAAAAAAAACACCAAAAGCTGGTGATTATGATTGTGGACACAAAATGAAAGTCCATCCGTCGAGTAACGGATGGACAAAATATATTGTGAAGAATTTTCTTTTATGAAATTACTGTCAATATAATATACGTTCTGCATGCAACTACATTATTCCCAGTTACCTACGTTATTATTCGCTTCTTTCAGGTCACCGACTTTCAGCCCCGGATATTTCTTCAACCTTTTTCTTTCACCGTTTTCCTGAAGGATTTCGTCTTTGTATTGATCTTCGATGTCTTCAAAGATATAGGTATTGGAAATCCAAGCCTGGAAAAGAGGGACTTCTACTCCTGAATCGGTAAATATAGAAGAGGCACCCATATTGAATTGATATTTCCGTTTCGTGAAAGGCACATAACGGAGATCGTCGATCGGGTAATCTTTATTGAAAATGGTTTCTAAAGCGCCTTGTTTTACAGTGTCACGAACAATCCGCCCTTCTTTGATAGCCTGAGCTTCGGTAATTCCTTTTTCCAGGTCTTCGTCGCTCAACGAACCGATTGAACGAACAACTTTTACCGAGTCGTATTTGATGAAATTGATCAGAGTGTCAAAACTACCGGTATATTTCCCATATACTCCTTTATAAGTTTCCTGAGCTGTACGGATATCTTTCAGACGATCGGCAATTCTCGCATATCTCTGTTCTTTTATCACTTTAAATTGTTGAGGAATCTTAATACTTTCGTAGCATTTATAGCCAAGAAAAATAATAATTCCGGCAAGGATAATCTGAATAATAAGCTTTTTCATATTTAACGTTATTTTTGTATGATATTAATGCATAAATTTTCATCAGACCTGTGAGGTTGATCCTAATTTCGTATCTTTATCCCCGCAATTCAAACGTTGTCAACGCAGCACAAAATCTTAATATTGCTCGCAAATTTAGGAAAAAATTTAGATTAAAGGCATAATCTTCTATTAAATTTCATGATGATCCAAAAACATTTTGAAGATATTATCCGGAAGAAATTCGGTTATGATTTTTCTCCGACCCAACAGATCGCTGTTGAGCATTTTATCCGTTTTTTCTTTGCCCGGGAAGAAGAAGGGATTTTTCTGTTGAAAGGATATGCCGGTACGGGAAAGACTTCATTGGTCGCTGCTATTGTGAATGCTTTGGTAAGCCTTGAGTATAAAGTCGTTTTGCTGGCCCCGACCGGTCGGGCGGCGAAGGTTTTTGCCGGTTATGCCGGACAAGCGGCTTTTACGATCCACAAAAAGATTTATCGTCAAAAGTCTTCGACCGATGGAGAAGGCTTGTTTAATCTGGGATTTAATGCCGGTGCTGACACCTTGTTTTTTGTCGATGAGGCTTCGATGATTTCAAATGCCGATGGGGAAGGTAATTTCGGGAGTGGTTGTTTGTTGGACGATTTGATACAGTATATATATAATGGACGGAATAACCGTTTGATACTGATCGGGGATGTGGCTCAGTTACCCCCTGTAGGCCTGGATATTAGTCCGGCCTTGGACAGACGGGAACTGGAAGCTGCTTATAATTTCAAGGTGACCGAGGTGGCTTTGACCGATATTATGCGGCAGGCAGAACAGTCGGGTATTTTATACAATGCCACACAGGTACGGAGTCTGATCGGAATCGGATCGGAAAATCTGCGGCTCAGGATCGGAAAATTTCCCGATGTTTTTAAGATCGGTGGTGGGGAACTTCTGGAAGAAATAGATTCCTGTTACGGGCGGTTCGGGGAAGAAGAAACGATTGTCGTTTGTCGTTCGAATAAACGGGCCAATCGGTTTAATGAAGGAATACGCCGCACGATCTTATACCGGGAAGAGGATTTTTGTAGTGGAGACCGGATTATGATCGTAAAAAACAATTATTTCTGGGGAGCTGATTATGAAAAAATCGATTTTATTGCCAATGGAGATATGGCTACCGTACAACGGGCCGGCAGAAGAGTAGAGCTTTATGGTCATCATTTTGTAAATGCTACACTGAAGATAGATGGGTATGAAGAAGAGGTGACGGCTTGGGTTATGCTGGATACCCTGATGTCCGATTATCCGGCGATGACGTATGAACAAAACCGTATATTTTATCAGGCTGTAGAAGCCGATTATGCCGATATCCCTTCTAAAAAGAAACGATTTGAAAAAATCCGGGAAAATGAATATTACAATGCCTTACAACTGAAATTCGCTTATGCCGTTACCTGTCATAAAGCTCAGGGGGGACAATGGGATGCCGTGTTTATCGATCAGGGGTGGTTGCCGGAGGAGATGCTGAATGATGAGTATTGGCGTTGGTTGTATACGGCGATTACCCGGGCACAGGAAAGGGTATATTTCGTCAATTTTAAAGAAGAGTTCTTCGAAATACCGGTTTGAAAATAGGCTAATGTACCGGTCTGTATACACAGTGCGGTACATTAGCCTGCCGGGTATTAGTTTATTTTCAGATCGGCCATCATTGCATCGATTTTAGCTAAAGCTTCAGCTTGGGCTTTATGAAAATCGTTTACATTTTTCATCGTGGCACGGGCTTCGAAATAGAATTTTATTTTGGGTTCGGTACCGGAAGGACGAACGGAGATTTTGCAACCGTCGGCCAGGAAGAATTGAAGTACGTCACTGGTGGTTGGAAAATCCATGGTTTTTGTTTCTCCGGTTTTCAGATTGATTTCCTGTAATGTTGCATAATCTTTTTTGATGATGATTTCACTGTTATTGATCGTTTTCGGGGTGTTGTGCCGGAGGTTGTTCATCATATCTTTGATTTCCTGAGCTCCGGTCAGGCCTTTGCGTACAATATAAACCATTTTTTCTTGTGAGAAACCATATTCAGCATAGATCGATTCGAGAATACCGAACAAAGTTTTCCCCTGATCTTTTGCCCAGGCAGCAATTTCTGCCATCAAAGAGGTCGAAGATACGGCATCTTTATCCCGGGTAAAAGAACCTGGCATGAAACCGAACGATTCTTCACCGGCTCCGATGTAACCTTCAGCTCCCTTTTTACGGATCATATCGGCGATCCATTTGAAACCGGTGTATACATCGTAACAGGGAATCCCGTTCTTCTCGGCGATATCTTTAATCAGCTCGGAAGTAACGATCGTTTTACCAGTATACTCGTTGCCTTTGAGTAGGCCTAATGCTTTCCTGCGCTGGATGATATACCAGGTAAAAATAATGTTGGTCTGGTTGCCGTTGAGTAGAATCCACTCGCCCCGGTCGTCTTTAACAGCGATACCGATACGGTCACCGTCCGGATCACAAGCCATAGCCAGGTCGGCATCGATCTCCCGGGCTTTATCCAATGCCATCTTGAAGGCTGCCGGTTCTTCCGGATTTGCAGAAGCTACGGTTGGAAAATCACCGTCGGTAATCATCTGTTCCGGGATAGTGGTGATATTGGTGAACCCCCAATTACGTAAAGAAGCAGGCACTAATTTATAAGTGGTACCATGTAAGGGAGTAAAAACAATTTTCAAGTCGTGCTGATGTTGAATGGCTTCCGGAGATAAACTCAGGGTTTTTACTGTATTCAGGAATTTCTGGTCAAAATCTTCGCCAAGAGTCTTGATTTTATCCGGGACAGCCGTGAACTTAATATCGGTGACCTTCACTTTTTTTACTTCGTCGATCACATTTTTATCGTGAGGGGGAACTAACTGTGAACCATCATTCCAGTAAGCCTTATAACCGTTATATTCTTTCGGGTTGTGTGAAGCGGTAATGATGACTCCTCCTTTACATCCCAATTCACGGATAGCAAACGACATTTCCGGTGTCGGACGCAGCGATTCGAAAAGATAAGCTGTAATGCCGTTGGCTGAAAAGATCGCTGCAGTCGTTTCTGCATATTCCCGCGAATGATGGCGGCAATCGTGGCCTATACATACTGAATTATTTTCTCCCGGGAACAGCCGGTTAATATAATTGGCGAAACCTTGGGTAGCGGCACCTACCGTATAAATATTCATCCGGTTGCTCCCCACACCCATAATTCCGCGTAACCCACCGGTACCGAATTCCAGATCGTTGTAAAATGAGTCGATCAATTCGGTCGGGTCACTGGCATTCAACAGGCGTTCTACTTCTGTACGGGTAGCTTTGTCGTAGGCATCGTTCAGCCACATTTCGGCTTTGGCTCTGGCTTTTTGAATAATTTCAGTATTCTCCATAATGTATTTTTTATTGTTGTGATGATTCTGTCTTTGTTGATACGATAAAATATTCCTTAAAGATTTGACAAAGATAGGAAATAAAAAAAGCCCTGCAACGCAGAGCTTTTTTTATTTTTAACTTGATCTTAAGATCTCTTTTCTTTGATTTTGGCTTTCTTACCGGTAAGATTACGGAAATAATAAATCCGGGCACGTCTTACTTTTCCGACTTTGTTTACTTCGATTTCTTTGATAAACGGTGATTCTATCGGGAAAATTCTTTCAACACCGACATTTCCTGACATTTTACGAACAGTGAAAGTTTTAGTGCTTCCGGTTCCTTTGACTTGGATAACTACACCACGGAATACCTGGATACGCTCTTTATTTCCTTCGACAATTTTGTAGTGAACGCTTACTGTGTCACCTGTGTTGAATGAAGGATGCTCTACTGGGTTCTCAGCGGCAAATGCCTGTTCTGCAACTTTAATTAAATCCATTATTTCAAATTTTAAAAATCCATTTATCGGACACAGTATTATCACGGAGTCTTTCGTATAAGAGACTGTGTACGTTTTTATCGAGGTGCAAATGTAGGAAAAGTTATTTTTATATGCAAATGATTCCCTTTTTATTTTATAACTTCTGAAAAGTTTATGTATAAAAGAGGAACTATCTATCCGGTTATTTACAAGGCTGGTCTGAAAACAAGCCGGTATTTTGAAGGGTATTGAAAGAGAAAAATATTGATAAAGAGTGAGATTAGGGGCGAAACGAAGAAATTCTGAAGTGGAAACGTTTGTATAATTTTGCTGAAAAAATTTTTTATTCCGAAAAAAGGTCATATCTTTGTAATCGGAGGTGAGGATTCCTAGTATCAACAGGAATTCTTTTTAATAAAGGCACTTATTGGAGGATAAGTGTCATTTATTTTTTTATGTATAAAATAAATGTTAAATAAACGGTTATGAGCAACAAAGTGTCTTATGTAACAAAAGAGGGATTGAAGAAACTACAGGAGGAATTGGAAAGATTGCAGAATGTAGAACGTCCGAAAATTTCCAAGGCTATTGGAGAAGCTATCGAAAAAGGCGATATTTCAGAAAATGCAGAATATGATGCAGCCAAAGATGCCCAGGGGCTTTTGGAAGCAAAAATAGCCCAACTGAAAGATACCATCGCGACCTGTCGGGTGATCGATGAGTCACAGATCGATACATCTAAAGTACAGATGTTGAATAAGGTGACGATCAAAAATACGAAAACCGGAGCAACAATGACTTATACTCTGGTTTCTGAAACTGAAGCAAATTTCAAGGAAGGGAAGTTATCTATCCATACACCGATTGCACAGGCTTTGGTCGGAAAGAAATTAGGAGATAAAGTGATGGTGAAGGTACCTGCCGGTGAAATGGAATTCGAAATTATGGATATCAGTCTGTAAAATGCGATTTGTTATGGCTTCAATTTTTTCTAAAATCGTGAAAGGAGAAATTCCTTCTTATAAAGTAGCTGAGGATGAGTATTATTATGCTTTTCTCGATATTAATCCTTTGCAAAAGGGACATACGCTTGTGATTCCTAAAAAAGAAACCGATTACCTGTTCGATCTTTCGGATGAAGAGTTAGCCGGGCTAATGGTGTTTGCCAAGAAGGTCGCCAGGGCTATTGGTAAAACCATTCCTTGCCAACGGGTCGGTGTGGCTGTATTGGGTTTGGATGTCCCGCATGCACATGTTCATCTGGTGCCTCTCAACGGAGGGGACGATATGAATTTTTGTAATCCTAAAAAGCAATTTCCGGCTGAGGAAATGAAAGCTTGTGCCGAATCGATCGCTACGAATATGTGATTATGAATCCGGCCTGAGAAGGCTGACTGACGATAGAGGAAACGGTCAAAGTGACGAAGAGTTATTTTGACCGTTTTTTTTCTTCAGAATTTGTTTTTCTGATTATTATATCTACTTTTGTAGTGTATTAGTATATTAATACGCTATGAAAATTTATCAATCTTAATATTGAAAAGATGATTTATATTGAAAACTTGGATTTTGGTTATCAAAAAAAACGGGAAGTTTTTTCCGGATTGAATCTTTCATTGACCGGGGGGCATATTTATGGCCTGCTTGGAAAGAATGGAGCCGGTAAGACTACTTTATTAAAATTGATCGGTGGTTTATTGTTTCCTTTGCGAGGCCGGATAGAGGTGTGTGATGCTATTCCCCGGTTGAGGAAACCTTCTTTTTTATCCGATATTTTTTTCATTCCTGAAGAAATCTGTTTGCCGGATATGAAGATGAAAGATTATTTCCCTTTGATCTGTCGGTTTTATCCGAAGTTTGACGAAGAATTATTGTTCCATGCCATGGAAATTTTTGAAGTATCCGAATCGGATAAAATGGGACAAATGTCTTATGGACAGCGTAAGAAGGCTTTGATCAGTCTGGGGATAGCTTGTAATACCCGGTTGTTGATGATGGACGAACCAACCAATGGATTGGATATCCCTTCAAAAAGTCAGTTCAGGCGATTGATTGCGTCGGTGGCTTCAGAGGAACGTTGTGTTGTGATTTCTACTCATCAGGTCCGGGATCTGGAAAATTTGATCGATGCTTTGGTCATTATCGAAAAGAGCCGGATCTTGGTCAATACAACGGTAGAACAGATTACGGATCATTTTGTGTTCAGGCAGATGAGAGAGGGAGAAACGGCTTTATTTGCCGAAGAATCTTTAAGAGGCCGCTGGGGAATGGTACCCAACTTACAGCAGGAAGATAGCAAACTGGATATGGAATTGTTTTTTAATGCGGTTTTGGAACATCCGGCGGAGATTGAAAAAGTTTTGAAATAGGAAAATGTATAAAATGATAGCTATGAATGAAGTATTTGAATACCGGCGTTTGGGAGCATTGGCCCGGAAGTATTACCGGGAAAATAGGAGGTTAGGAATTATTTTCCTAGGGATCATAGGAATAATCACTTTTTTGTGTTTGTGTAAATTTAATCCTTTTCTGAGGGAATACACGCAAGTAGAAAATCCGGCGGAGGTATCTGATTTTATTCAATATTACAAAGGGGTATATCGTCAGCTGTTCTGGGGACTATATGGATTGTTTGCTTTGGTTGTCGCTCTGCATTCTTTGCGTGATTTTGTTGTAAAAGATAAAATATTGAATACGCTGTTGTTACCGGCTTCTGTCTTTGAAAAATATGTGCTGGCTTTCCTGAATTCCACGGTCGTATTACTTGTCGTTTATTTGTTGATGTTTTATGCTTTGGCTTCGGTTACGAATAGTTATAAATTTACAGGACTCAATCGATTGGAGTATGTAAGCGGGAGTTTCGGGAATCAGGTCCCTGCCATGACTCCCGGACAGGAAGTGGTTCATACCGAAATCGGGAATGTGTTCGACTTTTCGGAGGGTGGGTACCTGATGAATATTTCGTATGACCAGAAAGAACTGAACTATGGAAAGCTGACCAATGGCATTGTAGTGAATATGGTTGTCATTTGGTTTTTATATGTAATGTCGGTAGGCATGTGGGGATCGGTCACTTTCCGGAAGCATCCTTTTATATTGACTTTTTTGGTTCATGTGATATTTTTATTGGCCTTGGTAGCCGTTTCCGTCTGGTTGGGGAATAAGTTGTTCGGGGCAGAGCCACAAATGAAACCCGATGAGTTGAGTTTTTACGGAGGAGAAGTCTTGCCAGATTTACCTTCTTTCCGCTGGTTACTGGTGTTCTATATTTTCCCACTGACCTATCAGGCAGTAATTTGGATAAAATTGAAAACGAAACAAGTTCAATAATTGAAAAGACAATGAAAAAATATGATTTAATTTTAGCAGTCCTTTATATTTTACCGGTGATTTTGGGATTTATCATTTTTTATAACTTAAAAAATCCAAGTGATCAGGAGATGGAAAAAGCCGGGGCTTATATCGAAAAATTGTATAAACAGCCGGTAAGTAACGTTGTGATCTATAATACAGATATGGCAGTCAGGGTGATTGAGTCGCCGGAAAAGGTAAAGCAGGGATTTAAAATAACCGGTGTGATACCGTTCCGGCAGGTTACTGGTTTTCGGGTGGCCGGAGACACTTTATATGTAAGTGGCCCCGAGGAATATTCGGGTGTGATATGTCAGTTATGGGTATCTCCCGGTGTAAAAGTGGATACATTGAATGCACCGAAGGTGTGTATCTCAAAGTCAAAGGTTAAAGACAATATTACTGATTATGGACTTTAAGGAGACGCAGGCGATTTATTTGCAGATTGTGGATTTGGTTTGTGATCACATTGTCACAGGTAAATGGAAAGCTCAGGAACGGATTCCGTCTGTTCGTGAATTGGGGGTACAATTGGAGGTAAATCCGAATACTGTGATGCGTGCCTACGACTATTTGCAGGCCCGGGAGATCATTTGTAACAAGCGGGGAGTCGGCTTTTTTGTGACAGAAGGAGCTTCGAAGCAGATTACTGAATCCAGACGTGAAGAGTTTGTCGGGACGGAACTGCCCGATATCTTCCGGCGAATGAGTTTATTGGCTATTCCGATCGAATTGGTCGTGGTCGAGTATGAAAAATATAAAGCAGGCAACAATTCTTAGAAAAATGCGTTAATTTTACGGTTCGATAATCGGAACGTAAAATGGAAAAACGGAAAATGTATAATGCCTATGCGGATTTGGAGGGATACAATTGTTTCGGTTGTTCGCCGACAAATCCGTATGGACTGAAATGTAAGTTTGTGGATGAAGGTGAATATATCACCTGCCATTGGGTGCCCTCGGAGAATTATCAGGGCTTTTTTCATGTTTTGCATGGAGGGATACAGGCGACACTGATCGATGAGATTGCCAGTTGGGCAATCTTTTCTCATGAAAAAACAGCTGGTGTGACAACAGAAATGCAGGTGAAATACCGACGGCCTGTCCGGACAGATCAGGGAGAAATTTGGTTGAGAGCCAAGGTGACCGAAGTGGCAAGACGGTTGGTGACCGCTCACGTGGAGCTTTTCAATGAAAAAAATGAGTTGGCGACCGAGGCCGATGTGGTGTATATGATTTATCCGGAAGAACTGGCACGGAAAAAATTGGATTGGCCTGGAGCGGAAGCTTTTTATAAGCCTGTAGAAGAAGAGGAATAAATAATAGGGATTAAAGATAAATTTATGAAGTATAAAAATGTCGTGTGGGATTGGAACGGTACTTTATTGAATGATGTGAAAGTCGGTGTGAATACGTTGAACGATATGCTCGGGAGAAGAGGTTTGCCATTGCTTTCTGTAGAAGATTATAAAGAAAAATTCGGTTTTCCGGTCATAGACTTTTATGATCGGGTCGGATTCGATATGGAGAAAGAATCTTTTCATGAACTGTCTGTCGATTTTGTCGAGACCTATGATAAATATGCCGGCGAAGTGGGATTGAACGAAGGAGTAAGAGAGGTGCTGGCAGGCATACAGCAAACCGGTGTAAAACAGTATGTCCTGTCTGCTCTTCGGGAAGATTTGTTGCAACAGATGCTCCGGCATTTTCAGATCGATTCCCGTTTTGACCGCGCTTGTGGGGCGAATGATATTTATGCGGCCGGCAAGATCGAACGGGGACAGCAAATGTTACAGACTTGTCCGATTGTACCCGAAGACACCCTGATGGTTGGAGATACTATTCACGATGCCGAGGTGGCCGACGCTTTGGGGTTCGATTGTATCTTATTTGCAGGAGGGCATAACAATGAAGAACGCCTGCAGAAAAAAGCTCCTGTCATTCATCGGATGAGGGAATTGCTGACCTGTGTTTGATGAGTTATTAGGGGGATAGCCGTATAGCGGTAATTGCCTTGATGCTGAATTTCTTGCAACTTTTGTGCCCCCTGTAATTATTAAAATCTGGAGTAATTGCTTCCTAAAGTTTTTTGAACTCTGCCGGCGCGTTTTTACAGCAGCACTCGTGGCTGTAAAAACGCGCCGGCAGGTTGGGGGACTTTAAAACTTATTACAATTGATATTGTAATAGTTGGGCCACTGCATTCTGATATTCTTTTTCTACATCCAAATAGTTTTGCATACTATCGTAAAGCAGAGTAATCTCTACAAAATAATCGATCATGGATATCTGCCCGGTTTCGAGAGCCTTATTGAGTAATTCGTCGGTCCGTTGGCTGGAAAGAGCCTCTGCATATTCATTCCGGGAGTTTGCCAAAGCTTCGGCTTGCAGGTATAGTTCCCGGAGGGTAGCTTTCAGGGTCTGTTGATTGGCTAAGATATTGGTAACCGTATATTCGGCTTGTGCTTTTGCTTGTTTAACCGTGTTTCTATTTTCCCAAAGCGGAATCGAAAGGCCGATTTTGAAACCGTTCATCTTTGATTCACTCCCCCCGTTACGACGGTAACCCAGATCGAATTTAGGTAAAGTCAGGGCCCGGTTTACTTTGATCTCCCGTTGGGCGGATTCGGATTCGCTGCGTAGACTTTTTAATGTGGGATCAGCGGCCAGATACTCCGATTCCAGACTGGAATAGTCCGGTAGAACCTGAGTCTGTGGGTAGTCCGTTGTTTCGAAATCGAGGGGGTGGCCACCGTTCAGTGCCTGTAATTTCTCCAATTGAGCCCGCAAAGCCGAGTTATTGAGTCGGCTGGCATTATTGGCATTAATCTTTTCTAATTGAATTTTGTTGTATTCTAATCGGTTGGCATCACCATTCGCAAAACGTTGACGATACAATTCTGCTAGTTTTTCCGCATTTTTCAGCCGTTGGTCCAATAACTGTTTTTGTTTGCGTAAGTATATGATCTCCTGGCAGGTCTGTTGTGCTGTCAGTAAGATCTCCTGACGGGTGGCTGCATATTGGAGATCGGAAGTTGCAGATTTCAATTTGGCCAATTTGTTTTTATTGGCATAGACCGTAGGGAAGTCGAAACTCTGTACGACGGCTAATTCGTTGGCATTTCCGCCTACACTACGGTCGGCCCACAATTGATTTAATTCGACTGTCGGGTTGGGTAAAAAAATCCCCGTCCGTGCTTCCAGCTTTTGTGCTTGGTTTAGTTGCATGCCTGCTTGTAAGGTGGGATTGTTTACCTCGATATTTTTAAGCACTTCCTTGATTCCCGATTGGGAAAATACAGGGAGAGTGACGATCAGAGACAGGCAAAGGATGTATATGTATTTTTTCATAATGATGAATTGTAAATTTATAAATCGGCTTGTATCTCCTGAGGGGTTACTATTGATGCTTCTTTTTTCCGGTTCAACAGAAAATATACGATAGGGACTACAAATCCGTTTAGCAGAGTGGAGCTTAATAATCCTCCTAATATCACCTGTGCCATAGGGCTTTGGATTTCATTTCCCGGAAGATCCCCACCCACAGCCAGCGGAATTAAAGCCAGTGCAGAGGTTAAGGCTGTCATCAGAATCGGATTGAGCCGGTCCAAAGAACCTTGAATAATACTTTCCCTCAGATTCAGACCTTCTTCCCGTAAATGATTGTAGTGGGATACCAGTAGTATTCCGTTACGGGTAGCGATACCGAATAGGGAAATGAATCCGATGATAGAAGGGATACTGATTACCCCTGAGGTAAACCAGATACTGATCACTCCTCCGATGATGGCTAAGGGCAGATTCAACATGATGATACCGGATAAAGGTAAACTCCGGAATTCATGATACAAAATCAAGAATATCAGTAGGATGGAGATCAGGGAAGTCAGGAATAAAGTTCGGGAAGCAGCTGCTTCACTTTCGAACTGTCCGCCATACTCGATGTGATAACCTTCCGGTAGAGAGATTTGTTCGTCTACTGTTTTTTGGATATCGTTGACTACGCCTTTCAAATCCCTGCCGGCAACATTGGCAGAAACGACGATCTTACGTTGTACATTCTCCCGGCTGATGGTGTTGGGCCCGGATAGGGGAAGTACTTCCGCTACATAATGCAGGGGCACTTTACGTCCATCGGCATCCAGCATGAGTTCACCGATTTCTTCCATGCTATCCCGGTCATGGTCGGCTACTTTAATGGTCAGGTCGAAGATTTTTCCACCTTCATTCACTTGTGAAACTACTTTCCCGGCCAGAGCGACATTGATAAATTCGGAAAATTCCGGTAGAGTAATACCATACCTGGCCAACATGTCCCGTTTAGGAAGAATCTGTAACTGAGGACGTTCGATCTGTTGTTCCAGAGTCAGGTCCGCAATACCGTCGATTCCTTGTATAGAATTCTTGATTTCACTTCCCAAGCTATACAGTTTATTCAGGTCATTACCGAATAGTTTGATCGCAATGTTGGCTTTCGTTCCGGAAAGCATGGCGTCGATACGGTGGGAGATCGGTTGACCGATTTCGATATTGGCCCCTTTCAGTTCACCCAATTGTTTTCGTACATCAGCCAGAAATTCATCTCTGTCCCGGTCTTGTAACTCGAAAGGTGCTTCGATTTCGGAGGTATTTACTCCCAGTGCATGTTCATCTAGCTCGGCACGTCCTGTCTTACGTGCCACAGTTTGAATTTCCGGAATCCCCAGGAGAATCTTTTCGGCTAATCCACCCATACGGTCCGACTCTTCAAGTGAGATACCCGGCATGGTACTGATATTGATGGTCAGCGAACCTTCGTTGAAAGGAGGCAAGAAGCTACGTCCTAAACTGAATAGGATGATCAGCGATAAAACCAGTAGGGTGGCAGCTGTACCGATCACTATTTTTTTGTAATGCAGTGCCCAGTTTAACGATTTTCGGTATACCTTTTTTAAGCTGCGGGAGATAAATGGCTCCTTTTCGCTTTTTTTCAATGCTTTTTCGGTAGTCAGCATATAACTACATAATACCGGAGTCAGTGTCAAAGCGATGACGGTCGAAGCAAACAGGGCGACAACGAAAGCAATACCCAGCGGTATCAGCATTCTGCCTTCCATGCCCGAAAGGAAAAATAAAGGAAGAAAACAAGCCACGATGATCAACGTAGAGTTCAGGATAGGCATCCGGACTTCTTTCGAACCTTCGAAAACAATTTCGATGGTCGGGCGTCGTTCTGTGGCGGGTTTGAATCGGTTTTCGCGTAAGCGTTTATATACATTTTCCACATCCACAATCGCATCGTCGACCAACGAGCCGATAGCAATAGCCAAACCTCCTAAACTCATAGTATTGATTGTCAACCCCAAAGCATGCATCACCAGGATTGCCATCAACATAGACAAAGGAAGAGCGACGAGGGAAATGATCGTGGTCCGGAAATTCATCAGGAAAAAGAACAACACCACAATCACAAAAACAGCTCCTTCCAGTAAAGCTTCCTGGATGTTGTGGATCGAACTGTTGATAAAACGGGATTGCCTGAAAATGTCTGTCGAAACCTCGACGTCTTCCGGTAAAGTTTTACGAAGTTCCTGGATAGAGGCATCCAGTTTGTCGGTTAGTTCGAGGGTGTTGGTGCCGGGTTGTTTGGTGACGGTAACCAGCACTGCCGGTTTACCTTTTTCTGAAGCAACTCCTAATTTAGGTGTTTTAGCTCCGATCTGAACGTTTGCAATATCAGCCAATGTGATAGGAAAATCGTCGACGGTTTTAATGACGGCTTTACCTATTTCCTCGACCCGGGTGGTTGCCATAACTCCCTGTATGATATATTCATTTCCGTATTCGTAAAGGATACCTCCGGTGGCATTTTGGTTCATATTTTCTACTACCGGCAGGACCTCGTCCAATCCGATATTGTAATACTTCATACGGGCCGGATCGAGCAATATCTGATACTCTTTGATGTCGCCTCCGATAACGGCCACTTGGGCAACTCCTCCGGTCGAGAGTAAGCGCGGTCGGATGGTCCAATCGGCTATTGTACGTAAATCCTGTAAAGAAGTACTGTCGGCAGTCAGACCGATAATCATCATTTCACCCAGGATCGAAGATTGGGGGCCCAGGGTGGGAGTACCGACATTATCAGGAAGTGCTTCTCCCAGGGTTGCCAGCTTTTCCGATACAATCTGCCGGGCTGTATAAATATTCGTACCCCATTCGAATTCAACCCATACGACCGAGAAACCTGTGGTAGAAGACGAACGTACACGTCTGACGTCGGTGGCTCCGTTGACAGCGGTTTCCACCGGGAAGGTCACCAGCCGTTCTACTTCTTCCGGTGCCATCCCTTGAGCTTCGGTCATCACCACTACGGTCGGAGCATTCAGGTCTGGAAAAACATCCACTTCCATGTTGTGGGCTGTAATGCTTCCCCAAATCAGCAGGGCTACTGCTGCGATCATTACCAACAAACGGTTGTGTAATGAATATTGTATGATTTTATTTAGCATAGTTACTCCATTTTAATGTTCGTGGGTATGACCCGGAATAGCAGCAGAGGCTGAAGCCATTTTCACCTGATAAGCTCCACGGGTAACGATCCGGTCTCCCGGAGTTAAGCCTGATAATACCTGAACTTCCTTGCCATTGTTGGCTCCGAGTGTGACTTCTTGCTTTTGGTAACCTTCTTCATCGAGTTGGCGGTATACATAAAAATTACCCATTTCGTTCGTTAAGGCCGATACCGGAAGGCTCAGTACATTCTCCATGGGATAAGAGAGCAGGTATATTTCGACGAATGAACCCGGAATGATATCACCACGGTTGTCGAATTCGAAGGTTACCGGGATAAAAAATGAATTTGTTCCGGCAGCCTTACCGACGGATAGTAATTTCCCGGATAAATCAGGTAAAGCATATACGCGATTATCGTAAGGAGTTTTAAAGTTGGCATTATTGATGGAATTCAGCGAGTTATAGTATTTTTCAGATACGTCTGCACGTAAAACCAGTTTTTTATTTTGCGATACAGTGGCTATAGCCTGACCTGCTGTAACATATTCGCCGTCTTTGACAGAGATGTTTTTGAGATAACCGGTTAATGGAGTGGTGATCCCGACACCTTTGGCCGATTGTTTACCCGAAATAGCTTCATAAGCGGTTTTGGCGTTCTGATAATTTAAGCGGGCATTTTCAAATTCTTTTTGAGAAACAATCTGATCTTTTACTAATTTTTCAGCTCGTTCGTATTCGGCTTTGGCTTTTTCGTAATTGGCATGGATACGGGTATAATAATCTCCTTCGCCCATGTGCTTCGAAGTAATGTAAAAAAGAGGTTGTCCTTGTTTTACCATACTTCCTTCCGCCAGGTTATTGTTAGCATAGGAAATAACCCCGTTGTTGGTGGCTACGATGATCGATTCATCTCCGGGAGCCGGAAGCACCTGACCTGTCGTTTTGATAATCTGGTGGAAGGTTCCGGGCTGTATTTCTTTCACTTCAAAATCTGTTTTGGCTGCCTGTGCTTTTGTGAAGATAATCTCATCACTATGTCCTTCGCCGTTCTCATGTTCCTCTTCTTCATGGTTGTGACCTTCGTGTTCATGGTCGTGATTTTCGTGTTCATGGTCGTGGTTATGAGCTGCATGCTCCTCGGCTGTCTCGTGTTCATGAGAGGATTTTTGAGTATTTTTACATCCGTAAAAACACATCGATAAAATAGTTAGGGCTATAATAAATAGTCTCATATCGTTTTATTTATGGATATTTAATTCGGTTAATTCTTATTGGTAAAGCTGATAAAGTTGTGTTTTCACTGTCTGAAGTTTATAAAGTGGATCGTATTCTTCGGAGGATTATACCAAACCTCATTTCTAACGATCGTTCTGCGGCCGTAAATAAAACGCCCGCAGGGGTATCGACTTTATAAATTTTATGAACTAAGCTTTATCGGTACGATAAAATTCTGTCCGGTTTATCAGAAGGGTATCTCCCTGATATTTAGAAAACTATACTGTAAAAGGAGAGGCTCGGCCGGCCAAGGCTGATATATAACAGGCTGTATGAAGTTTTTCCTGATAATAACTATCGGAATCACATTGTTGCTCTGCTTCAGAAGATAAGAATTCAAGAATATTGGAAACAAGAAACAACGAGAGGCTAAAATGATGATAGGCTCCTTCTTCGCTCTGATGTTCTACATTTTGGCCCCGGTTGATCTGGGTTTGAAAAAGATTTTTTACACACCGATGATTGCTACTGCCTGTGTCATGACTGTGCTCTTCGTTTTCTCCTTCATCCTGGCAGTGAGCGGTTGCGAAACAGATATATTCGTTGTGATGATGATGTGGAAATACAACAAAAGCAAGCATCACTATGCTGGCCATAGAAAGAAGCGTTATTGCTGTAAATTTCCTGATCATCCGAATCTTATATTTTGCACAAATATAATAGATGAGAATGGTTTGTGCAAAGGTTTTCATAGATTTCTCTGAATAACGGCTTTATCTGCCGATTGATAAAGACGTTTCCATTAGTAAAGTCCGGGGTCCGGGCTTTACTTCTGATGCATATCGAGGAATCCCCGAATCATCATTTCAGCGCTGGCTGGATTGGTCGCGATAGGTACGTTGTGAACGTCACATACCCGCATTAACATTTGTACATCCGGTTCGTGTGGGTGTTTACCCAGCGGATCCCGAAAGAAAATTACCATCGCAATTTGGTGTTCAGCTACCAATGCGGCAATCTGAGCATCACCTCCCAACGGCCCTGATAGTAAGCGTTCAACTTCCAAACCTGCATCCTGTGCATGTTTCCCTGTAGTTCCGGTAGCTACGATTTCTGTACCTACGGATTTCAGAAAGTCCATGTGTCTGTTCAGGAAAGCTACCATTTCGGCTTTTTTTCCATCATGTGCAATTACTGCAATTTTCATAATTTAAAAGTTATTATTTTTTAACTCTACGAAATTACAAATTTTATTACATAAAATAAGTCCTTCCGGTAAAAATATTTGCGGAGTCGATTTCGGTGAGCACCTATTCTAATTGGAATTTCGGTGCTATATGACCGATAATCGAATCGGTATCCTGAAAAAATCGGGTATAGAGCAAAGAGTCCTGGCTGGCGAGGATTCGGTGGGCTTCCGGTTCGGGGATGACATAATAACGTCTTTTCCCATCTTCCAGCGGACGATAGACATAGTTACTGAGGGTTTGCATCCGGTAACGGGTTTTCCCGTTTTGGCGGTAAAGAGTGAGGTGAACTCCCAAGCCTCCGTTTGTATATCGTTTACTTTGGTTGGATACAAAATTTCCTAAAGAGAAGACAGTAACACCCAGTGTGTCCTGTTCGTGTTGAATATAGCTTATCGGTTGGATGACGTGTGGGTGTGAACCGATGACGATGTCGGCTCCCCGTTCGTGCAACCAGGAAGAAAGTTTTTTTTGAGTTGCATTCGGAGCTGTAAAATACTCTTCACCCCAGTGCATGACTGCAATGATATTGGTAACCGTGTCTAAAAGGGCCTTTTCGATTTGGCGGGCCATATGAAAGGTATCGATCATGGAAACGACCTGGCCGTGGGTTACCGGAATACCGTTAGTCCCATAAGTATAACTGATCAGGGCAATCTTGAATTTTCCCTGGCGAATATAAAGGGGAGAACGGGTAATCCAAGCCGTTGTATCGGTAAAGGTACCGGTATGGGGGAATTGCAGGGAATCCAGATAGTATATGGTTTTAGCTATACCGCGATGTCCTTTGTCGCAGGAATGATTGTTATTGGTGGTCAGGATGTCGACTCCACATGCTTTTAAATCACGGGCAAGTTGCCAGGGAGCACAAAATTGAGGATAACCACTATACCCCCTGTCGGATAAAGTCGTTTCCAGATTGGCGATGACATAATCGGCTTTTTGCCAATAAGGAGTGATGTACTGAAAACAGGGCAGATAGTCGTAATCAGCTGTCTCTGCATTCCAGGCCCCGCTGATCTGAGGTTCGTGTTGCATGACGTCTCCGAAGAAAAAAAAGCTCAGGCTATCCAATTCCGGACTATTATCCCGGTATAACCAGGGTTGGGCTAAAGCCGGGATATATCCTGAAATCAGAAAAACCAACAGGAAATGTTTCATACTATATAAGCGGATAAAATGAAAAAAAGAGACAAAAATATCGGTTGGATCTTTGTCTCTTTTTATAGCAGGAATCGGAATCCTGTACTTATTTTGTTAAATCAAAACTGAAATCTGCTTCTGCAGGAGGAGTACATTGTCCGCCGGAGCAAGACATATATTCTACATAACCCACTAATTTAGCTTTTGCGCTGGTTACCTTGACCCGTTGAACAAAAGTAGCGGCATTGATAAAATATTTCAGATCCATATCGAACGCTTCGCTATGTTCGGTCAGAGCTTTCTCTGTCGCTTTGAATTCACCTACCAGTTCGATACCGCTGGTTTCATCTTCATCCATATTGAAGGTGGTTGGCAGAGGTCCGCCTTCGGGAAGTTTCGTGTCGTATAAATGCCATCCGCCGTCTACAGTAGCTTTGCAGATGATATCATATACTCCGTCACTCACTTTTTTCTGGGTGATTTGCCATTTTACGGGTTTTAAAACCTGAGCTGTCAGTCCTGTTGTAAATGCTGCGAACAGTACCATTATAACCAATATCTTCTTCATTTTTTCAAAAATTAATTGTTTTGTTTTTTATCTATCACAAAGTAAAGAAATAATCCCTGATAAGCAGTGTTAGACAGGTGTTAAATGTTCCTTAATTAATGATTAACAAAATAGAGAGCGGCAAGCAATATGGAAATCGTTTGTCGCTCGTCCGATATATTTAAAGTGTTTTTTTCACTTCCACTTCCTGGTATCCTTCGATCATGTCTCCGACCCGGATGTCGTTGTAGTTCTCGATATTCAGACCACATTCGAATCCTTTGGTTACTTCCTTTACATCGTCCTTAAAACGTTTCAAAGAACCCAAAACACCGGTGTAAATAACGATACCTTCGCGGATAACCCGGATTTTCGCTGTACGGGTGATCTTGCCGTCACGGACGATACAACCGGCGATGGTACCCACTTTGGAGATTTTGAAGGTTTCCAGAACTTCGACCGTTGCAATGATTTCTTCTTTGATTTCCGGAGAAAGCATTCCTTCCATAGCTGATTTCAATTCTTCGATCGCCTGGTAGATGACAGAATAAAGCCGGATATCTATCTGTTCTTTTTCAGCCAGTTTACGGGCGCCCATAGACGGACGTACCTGGAACCCGACGATGATTGCATTCGAGGCTGCAGCCAGTAGTACATCTCCTTCTGTAATCTGTCCGACAGCTTTGTGAATGATGTTCACCTGGATCTCATCTGTAGACAGCTTGATCAGTGAATCGGACAACGCTTCGATAGAACCGTCGACGTCGCCTTTAACAATCACATTCAATTCCTGGAAATTACCGATAGCGATACGGCGTCCGATTTCGTCCAGAGTGATGTGTTTCTGAGTACGCAGACCTTGTTCACGCTGGAGCTGTTCCCGTTTATTGGCAAGTTGCCGCGCTTCTTTCTCGTTCCCCATTACATTGAATTTGTCACCTGCCTGTGGAGCACCGTTCAAACCTAATATTAAAGCCGGTTCGGAAGGACCTGCCTTCTCCATTTTTTCTCCCCGTTCGTTGAACATGGCTTTGACGTGTCCGAAATACTGGCCGGCAAGCACAATATCACCTACTTTAAGCGTTCCGGATTGTACGAGCACTGTAGCTACATATCCACGTCCTTTGTCCAAAGACGATTCGATGATAGAACCGGTAGCTTTCTTATGAGGATTGGCTTTCATATCCAGAAGTTCGGCTTCTAACAATACCTTCTCCAGCAACTCTTCGATATTTAAGCCTTTCTTAGCTGCGATTTCCTGACATTGGTATTTTCCTCCCCATTCTTCCACCAGATAATTCATATTGGCCAGTTCTTCCCGGATTTTGTCCGGATTCGCTCCCGGTTTATCTATTTTGTTGATGGCAAACACAATAGGTACTCCCGCAGCACTGGCGTGGTTGATCGCCTCGATGGTTTGAGGCATGACGTTATCGTCGGCAGCGACGATGATGATAGCGATATCGGTCACTTGAGCACCACGGGCACGCATCGCTGTAAATGCTTCGTGCCCCGGAGTATCCAGGAAAGTGATCGTCCGGCCGTCACTCAATTTTACGTTGTAAGCTCCGATATGCTGTGTGATACCACCGGCTTCACCTGCGATGACATTGGTTTTACGAATACTATCCAATAAAGAGGTTTTACCATGGTCGACGTGCCCCATAACAGTGACAATCGGCGGACGTGGCAACAGGTTCTCTTCGGAATCTTCTTCCTCTTCGTCGATGGCTTCCTGAATTTCAATGCTTACAAATTCAACCGAATAGCCGAATTCATCGGCAACAATATTGATCGTTTCTGCATCCAAGCGTTGGTTGATAGATACAAAAAGTCCGAGCGACATACAAGCAGAGATAACCTCTGTCACACTAATATTCATCATGGTTGCCAATTCGGCTACCGTCACGAATTCCGTTAGTTTCAGAATGCTCTTTTCCTTTTCTTCTTGTTCCAGTTCGGCCTGTAACTTTTGCTGTGCAGCATCCCGCTTATCCCGACGGTGTTTTGCAGTCTGTGATTTTCCTTTGCTTCCTAAGCGGGCAAAAGTATCTTTGATTTGCTTGTCGATATCTTCATCGGAGATTTCAGTCTTTTCGTTTTTCTTTTTCTTCAGCTTTTTCAGTTTCCGCTTATTTTCTTCAATTTTGGCATTTTTGGCCGGAATGGTAGCTGCTTCCACCTGAATTTTTTCATCCTGACGATGAATTCTTTTCCGTTTTTTACGGATATCTGCATCCTCTTCTCCCTTATTAACGATATCTGTCGATGGGCTTGCTACCGGCTGTTCGGTTTTAGCGGCCGATACGAAAGGCTTGTTGGCTTTTTTCTGTTCACGGCGATCCCGTTCCCGTTCCTGTTTACTTTTTTTCGGAGGTCTGGTACGTTGGTTGATGGCGTCCAGGTCGATTGTACCCACTACTTTTACATCTTTCAGCGCAGGTTGTGCTACTTTGAAAGGAGTGGATTCGGAAGACTCTTCCATTTGTACGGAAATTTCGGGCTCCACTTCTGGTGTTACTTTTCTTTCTTCTTCCTGAGTTTCTTCTACTTCAACCCGGGTTACTTTCGGTTCTTCCACTTTTTCGGTTATTTCTTCCTGAGTTTCTCTTTTCGGTTGTTCAACCTTTGCTTCTACCGGTTCCGGTTGTGTTTTTTTCTCCGGATTCAGATCGATATGATCGACAATCTTAATTTTATTTTCGAATCTCACTTCATCTTTAATCGAAATGAATTCCTCTTCCTCTTCTTCTGTATCTTCGTTTCCTGAAGAGATGTTGCCAGCGTTGTCTATTGTGACAGTCTCTTTTTTCTTTCTGGTATTTTTCAGATCAACCAGAGAGGACTCTTTTTTTACCTGGCTGTCAGATGAAAATTCTTTTGCAACCAAAGCATAATCTTCATCCGTTAACTTTGCATTCGGATCTGAGGATATTTTGATCCCCTTACTGTGCAGGAACTCTACAATAGTAGATAAACCTACGTTAAATTCTCGGGCTATTTTACTTAATCTTACTGCCATATTGAGATTACAAATTTACAAGCGTTAATACAGAATTATTCAAATTCTGCTTTTAAAATATTGAGAACCTCACGTATGGTCTCAATTTCAAGGTCTGTCCGGCTTTCCAGTTCTGACTCGCTGAGTTCTAATACACTCTTGGCAGTGTCACAGCCGACACGTTTCAGTTCGTCGATCACCCAACCTTCGATTTCATCGGCGAATTCATCCAGATTGACATCTTCTTCCTGGGCTTGATCGAGTTCGCGATATACGTCGATATCGTAACCGGTCAGCTGACTGGCCAATTTGATGTTCAATCCACCTTTACCGATAGCCAGTGATACTTCTTCCGGATCGAGGTAGACATTTGCTTTTTTATGGGCTTCGTCGATTTCGATATTTTTGATCTTAGCCGGATTTAAAGCACGAGTGATGTAGAGTTGTAAATTATTGGTATAATTGATCACATCGATATTTTCATTTCTCAACTCTCTGACAATACCATGTATTCTCGAACCTTTCATACCCACACAAGCACCCACCGGATCGATACGGTCGTCGTAGGATTCTACGGCAACTTTGGCTCTCTCTCCCGGTACCCGGACTACGTTCTTGATCGTGATCAGACCGTCGAAAATTTCAGGTACTTCGTTTTCAAATAATCTTTCCAGGAATACCGGAGAAGTTCTCGATAAGATAATGTAAGGATTGGAATTCCGCATTTCTACCCGAATGACCACGGCTTTGATGGAATCTCCTTTTTTGAAAAAGTCTGTCGGGATTTGTTCCTGTTTGGGTAAAATCAATTCATTGCCTTCGTCATCCAGGACCAGCATTTCTTTTTTCCATACCTGATAGACTTCACCCAAAATGATTTGTCCGACTTTATCCTTATATTTATTGTAAACATTGTCTTTCTCCAATTCCAGAATACGGGCGGAGAGATTCTGCCGTAAAGCTAATACAGAACGGCGGCCGAAGTCTTTGAATTTTACTTCATCCGTAACTTCTTCTCCGAGTTCATAATCTTCATCGATTTTTTTCGCTTCGGTTAAAGTAATCTCGCTATTGGGATTTTCCAGTTTGTCATCTTCTACAACAGTACGATTCCGCCAGATTTCGAGGTCACCTTTGTCGATGTTGATGATGATGTCAAAATTTTCATCCGTACCATATCTTTTCAACAGCATATTTCTGAAAATATCTTCCAATACTCTCATCAATGTGGCCCGGTCTATGTTTTTGAATTCTTTAAATTCAGCGAATGAATCTATCAGATTAATATTTTCCATTTCGACTTTTTAGCTTTTATTTTTATTGATTATTTATTTTATCTGTTTTTCCGGTTCAAAATTTCACGATATCTTTGATTTCTTTGATGTCGTTTCGGACAATTGTCCGCTCTGTTTTTACCAATTGTTTCCGTTTGCTTCCTTCGATGATTTTTTTCTCTTCCTGTTCGATGACAATTTCTTCCGGGGTGAAACGAAGTAATATACCATTTAGTTTGGTATGGTCGTTCAGCTTTATTTCGACACTTTTACCCAGATTTTTTTGATATTGTTGCTCCACTTTGAAAGGATAACCTAGTCCGGCACTGGATACGGTCAATTCGAAATCCTCTTCATCCCGGTTGAGTGAAGATTCGATCTCCCGGCTGACGGCGATACAAGTCTGTATGTTGACTCCTTCCAGAGCATCGACAAAGACTTCGATAACATTGTCTTTAGAAATCTTCAATTCGACCAGAAATAAATGGTGTTCTGTCAGAACCGGTTCTATGAGGTGTTTGATTTCTTCCGTTTTCATCTCTTTGTTTTGCGATTGATACAAAAGAGAGGGGACATCCGTCCCCTCTCTTTGGCTTTAAACCTCTGCAAATATACGACTTAATTATTAAAATACAAAATAATCGCGGGATAAATAGGGCAAAAGTTTATAAATCTGGTTTAAACTACCGTTTTTAGTTACAACGGTTAAACTTGACTGCTGAAACCTTTGTAATCGTTGAAACTCCTGTAACTATTTCAATCGTAGTTTTAAATAGATCGGTGTCGCTTCGTTTTTGTTATATCCTCCGGATAGCTGATCTTTATAGTTTGAAGAGGAGATAAGTGGTTGTTAATTATGAGGTTGATTCAATGGGGAATATGTTTCATTTTTCTTAAAATTGAAACATATTCGTAATATTTTTATGAGTTACAAATAAAATTTGTAAGTTTGCCGAAATTTTTGAAATATGGAATTCAAGGCGAAAGATATTGCTGCATTATTAAAAGGTGTAGTTGAAGGGGATGGGGAAGTGATGGTTAATAATGTATCTAAAATTGAAGAAGGAAAGCCCAATACATTGGCCTTTCTGGCAAATCCCAAATATGAACACTATATTTATACGACAGCTGCTTCTGTCGTTTTGGTGAATCATGACTTTTCTCCTGTACAGCAGGTACCCTGTACCTTAATCCGGGTGCCTTCGGCTTATGAAGCGATCGCTTCTTTGTTGCAGATGTACGATAGTATGCGTTCCCGGCCGACAGGTATCGAACAACCTTCTTATATCGGTGAAGGGGCGGTTATCGGTGAAGCTCCTTATGTGGGAGCTTTTGCTTATATCGGTAAAGGGGCGAAAATCGGTAATGATGTAAAAATCTATCCTCAGGTTTATATCGGTGAGGGTGTTGTGATCGGTGATCATACGACGATCTATGCCGGGGCAAAAATCTATTATGGCTGTGTGATCGGTAGTGGATGTACGATCCATGCCGGAACGGTGATCGGCGCAGATGGTTTTGGTTTTGCTCCCAATGGGGATAATTATAATAAAGTGCCACAGATTGGTAATGTCGTTATTGAAGATAATGTGGAGATTGGTGCCAATGCTTGTATTGACCGGGCAACTATGGGGTCTACCCGTATAAAAAAAGGCGTAAAACTGGATAATCTGGTTCAGATCGCTCACAATGTGGTGGTGGGAGAAAATACGGTGATGGCGGCTCAGTGTGGCATTGCCGGAACAACTAAGGTGGGTGCGCATTGTATGTTCGGCGGACAGGTCGGTATTGCCGGACATCTCAGGATTGAAGACAAGACGATGCTTGCCGCTCAATCCGGGGTTACGAACGATGTCCCCGAAGGATCCGTATTTATGGGAGCACCTGCTTTCGATGTTTCGAAATATCGGAAATGTTATGTGCTGTTCAGAAAATTACCTGAATTATACGGGCAGCTCCGGGATTTGGAAAAAGAAATACAAACATTAAAGTCAAAACAATAATGTCAGTGAAACAAAACACATTAAAAGGAGAATTTTCATTAAAAGGCAAAGGTTTGCATACGGGTAAAGAAGTATGTGCTACCTTTAAGCCGGCAGCGGAAAATACCGGATATAAAATTGTCAGAGTCGATCTCGAAGAGAAAACCGAGATTCCGGCACTGGCGAAATATATTGAATTGGTAGATCGCGCCAGTTGTCTGCAAAAAGACGGAGCCAAAGTATATACTTTAGAGCATGCTATGGCTGCTTTATACGGTTGCGGTATAGATAACTGTGTGATCGAACTGTCGGGAGAAGAATTTCCGATTTTGGATGGGAGTGCCCGTTATTATGTGGAAGAGATTCAAAAAGTTGGGATTGAAGAGCAACAAGCAGAACGCCGTTATTTTTCAGTAAAGAAAAAAATGGAATTTTATTGCGAAGCTTCGGATACCCGCATTACATTATTGCCGGATGATACGTATTCTATCAATACCATGGTAGCTTACGATTCTCCTTATCTGGCGATGCAGTTCGCTTCTTATTCGGAAGCTTCTACTGATTTTGCGAAAGAGATCGCCCCTTGCCGTACTTTTGTATTTCTGCGGGAAGTGGAAATGTTGCTGGCCAATAATCTGATTAAAGGAGGAGATTTGAGTAATGCGATCGTTATCGTCGACCGTAAGATGGATCAGCCCGAAATCGATCGTTTGGCTAAATTGTTCGGTTACGGGAATATTCAGATTAAAGAAGGTGTTCTCAATAATCTGGAACTTTATTTCGATAATGAGCCTGCCCGTCATAAATTATTGGACGTTATCGGTGATCTGGCTTTATGTGGCCGTTTTATCAAAGGCCGGGTGATTGCTGAGAGACCCGGACATAAAGCAAATACTTCTATGGCCAAGATGATCTATAAAGAAATTCTGGCTGAAGAGAAAGACGATGCTTATCCTATAGATCTGGATTTAGATGCCACTCCGCTGATGGACATCAATAAGATCCGTACTTTACTGCCTCACCGCCCACCGTTTTTATTGGTCGATAAGATTTATAAAGTAACTGAAAACATGGTGATCGGTTGCAAGAATGTGACCATGAACGAGCCTCATTTTGTCGGACATTTTCCTGATGAGCCGGTGATGCCGGGCGTGTTGATTGTGGAAGCGATGTCGCAATGTGGTGGTATATTGGTGCTGAGTGGAGTGCCTGATCCCGAAAACTATTCGACTTATTTTATGAAGATCGACGGGGTGAAATTCCGGAATAAAGTAGTGCCCGGTGACACACTGGTCTTCAAATTAATCACTACAGCACCTATAAAAAGAGGTATCGTGCAGATGAAGGGATATGCTTATGTTGGAAAAAAACTGGTTTGTGAAGGAGAATTTATGGCTCAGGTCGCAAAAACCAAAAACTTATAATTATATTTGCAGGCTGAAATTTTTTATTCAGGTAATATAGTATTCATTAAATAATAAACGAATGAAACAACCGTTAGCATATGTTCATCCGGAAGCTCAGGTTGCTGATAATGTGGTGATAGAACCCTTTGTGACGATTGATAAAAATGTGGTGATAGAAGAAGGTACGCGGATCGGATCGAATGTAACTATTCTGGAAGGTGCCCATATCGGTAAGAATTGTAAAATTTTTCCGGGAGCAGTGATCGCTGCTGTACCCCAGGATTTGAAATTCAGAGGTGAAAAGACCATTGTAAAAATCGGAGATAATACGACTATCCGCGAATGTGTGACTGTTAATCGGGGCACTGCTGCTAAGGGAGTTACTGAAATCGGGGATAATTGTTTGATTATGGCTTATGCCCATATCGCTCATGACTGTAAGATCGGTAATAATTGTATCATCACCAATGCCTGTCAGTTGGCGGGTGAAGTGGTCGTAGACGATTTTGCGATTCTGGGAGGAATGACCGCTGTCCATCAGTTTGTGCATATCGGCAAACATGTGATGATCCAGGGAGGCTCTTTGATTGGAAAAGATGTACCTCCTTATGTAAAAGCCGGCCGTTTACCGCTTTCATATGTCGGAGTAAATTCTATCGGTTTGCGCCGTCGGGAGTTTTCAAACGAGAAAATTAATGAAATCCAGGATATTTACCGCATTCTTTATCAATCGGGTCTTAACAACTCCGATGCTATCGAAAGAATAGAAGCTGAAATGCCTGCTTCCAGAGAAAGGGATGAAATTATCATGTTTGTCCGCAACAGTAAGCGGGGAATCATGAAGGGATATATGGGATAATAGGAAAAAGAGGGTGAAGTCACCCTCTTTTTTCATAATAGAATTTCTTTTAGGACACATTGGAGTGAATTGTTCGAGCCGAACAATGCTTCTAAAGTGTATTTGTTGTCTGAAGTCTTCTGGAGGCATTCGGATAATATGTATTTTTACCCTATTATTTTTTATTATCGGGAATTATTGTGAGTTTCTGTTTCCCGGTAATTATGATAGTGTAAATTTATCAGCTACATTTTCCTCTTAGATATGAAGCAAAACAATCCGGAATACTGTTTTCCTATTTTCAGAGATGTTATCGATCAAATCAGAGATCAGAATTATGTCTCACAAAAATAGCATGCAATTTTATTTCAAATTACATGCTTTTTGATAGGTTTTGGGAAGCTATAAAAAAAACTCCCGTTTCCGGGAGTCTTGTAATTTAAAGTTTCGGTCCTGCAGCAACCAGAGCTTTACCGGCAGCATTACCCTCAAATTTCTTGAAGTTTTTGATGAACCGTTCTGAAAGATCTTTTGCTTTGGTTTCCCATTCGCTTGCGTTAGCATAAGTATCGCGGGGATCGAGGATTTTCGGATCTACGCCCGGCAGAGCGGTCGGAACAACGAAATCAAAGAACGGGATCGTTTTGGTCGGAGCTTTATCGATAGAACCGTCCAGGATGGCATCGATGATACCACGGGTATCTTTAATAGAAATACGTTTGCCGGTACCGTTCCATCCGGTGTTTACTAAATAAGCTTTAGCACCTGATTTTTCCATTTTCTTTACCAGCTCTTCTGCATATTTGGTGGGATGCAGTGATAAGAAAGCAGCTCCGAAACAAGCAGAGAAAGTCGGTGTCGGCTCGGTAATTCCACGCTCTGTTCCTGCCAATTTTGCGGTAAATCCGGACAGGAAATAATATTTTGTCTGTTCTGCGTTCAGGATGGATACCGGAGGCAATACTCCGAATGCGTCGGCTGACAAGAAGATAACCTGTTTGGCTGCCGGGCCTTTAGATACCGGTTTGACGATATTCTTGATGTGATAGATCGGATAAGAAACACGGGTGTTTTCAGTTACCGATTTGTCGTTGAAATCGATCTTGCCGTTTGCATCTACAGTTACGTTCTCCAACAGGGCGTCACGTTTGATGGCGTTGTAGATATCCGGTTCGCTGTCTTTGTCCAGATTGATTACTTTTGCATAGCAACCGCCTTCGTAGTTGAACACACCTTCGTCATCCCAACCGTGTTCGTCATCCCCGATCAACAAACGTTTCGGGTCGGTCGATAAAGTGGTTTTACCGGTTCCGGACAGACCGAAGAAAATAGCTGTGTTTTTACCTTCCAGATCGGTGTTTGCCGAGCAGTGCATAGAAGCGATACCACGTAACGGATTCAGGTAATTCATGATAGAGAAAATACCTTTTTTCATTTCTCCGCCGTACCAGGTATTCAGTATCACCTGCTCATTGGTTCTTAGGTTGAATACAGTTGCTGTTTCTGAATTCAGACCCAGTTCTTTGTAGTTGTCTACTTTAGCTTTAGCAGCATTGAAAGAAACGAAATCCGGTTCGCCGTAGTTGGCCAATTCTTCCTCGGTAGGACGGATAAACATATTCTTTACGAAATGAGCCTGCCACGCAACTTCCATGATGAAACGAACTTTCAAACGAGTACCTGCGTTTGCTCCGCAGAAAGTATCGACAACGTATAATTTTTTACCTGATAATTCTTTAACAGCTTTTGCTTTCAGATCGGCCCAAGCTTCTTCGCTACAAGGTTTGTTGTCGTTTTTGTATTCTTCTGAAGTCCACCAAACAGTTTTTTCACTGGCTTCATTTTTTACAAAGAATTTATCTTTAGGAGAACGACCGGTATAAATACCTGTCATTACGTTTACAGCACCTAATTCGGTTACCTGGCCTTTTTCATACCCGGTTAAAGAGGGATCGGTTTCGGCTTTGAATAATTCCTCGTAAGAAGGATTGTGAAGGATTTCTTTCACATCGGTAATGCCATACTTGCTTAAATCTAATTTTGACATAGTAGTAAATTTATATTAAACGATTTATTAATACTTTTTTTCCGTAATAACTTCACAAAAGTAAGAAAGTTTTCTTATTAAAAATCTCTTACTACTCATTAAATGCCAGCTTTAACATTTATTAAATGTTAAAACGATAGCGTTCGGCTGCTAACTGAACATACTTGTCTTTATAATTCCGGTTGACAACAGTACGAAAGTAATCTTTAGATATTTTGTCACTCTCTTTATTTAAAATGAGGTATCTGGCAAGGGCTGTCATGATTGCCAGCTGCATGAACGGGTTTTCTGAATTGAGCCATTCTTCCGCTAATTCAAGTAAATCCGGGCGTTTATATAAATAAAGCGAACCTAAATAACCGGCAATTTCAAAATGGAGACAGTGAGGTGCTAATTGCGTAATTTTTTCTTTATTTAAATCTTGAGGGAAAAGCAGGCAGGCCACGATTTGCTCTTCTCTTTGTCCTTGATTCCATAACAAAAGGGCCAATTTTTCATCGGGCGGATAAGCTGCTGACAATTCTTTCAGGGAAACGTAACTGGCACCGATCTGATGATCGGTATTAGCGCCGATGTCTTGCAGGCTATCGATCGTCCCTCCGCTTTGAAGACGACGGATACGTGAAAGTATTTGCTGAAAAACTGCGTTCGTATGTGGGTCTATAATACTGAAATCCATGTTTTACTGTCTTTTTTCACTTATTGGTCATCAAATATCCCAGTCCAGCAAAAAGTATGCCTAAAATGAGGCTCAGTCCGATATTTAATGAAAATAAACCATATGCCTTATTGCTTAGTAATTGCAGATTTTCGAATGAGAAGGTGGAAAAGGTAGTAAAACTACCACAGAATCCTACGGTAAAAAAGAGACGATAGACCGGAGCAGGATGGGAAGTGAAAAAACCACTTAACAAACCGAGTAAGAAACAACCGGCGATATTTACAATAAAAGTTCCCCAAGGGAAGCTTGAGGGAAATAGGTGCCGGCTCCACTCAGAGATAAAATAACGTGAAACCCCTCCGACGATAGAACCCAGGCCTACAAAAATTATGTTTTGCCACATGATTTCTTTTTTTACAAAGTAAAAAAAATTAAAGAAGATTCTGAAATAAAACCGGATAAAATAAAAAATGTTTATATTTATTCGCCTTATAAATTGTAGAATAAGAATGTTTAAAGCTGTGAAAATGAAACGATTGAAGTTCTTGTTGCTGAGTTTTGTTTTGGGATGTGCTATGCTTGCCGGAGCTCAGACACCGGAAGTATTTCCTTTATGGCCCCAGGGAGTAAAAGAGAATAATGGCATTAAAGTGGACCGTACGGTAGATGATCAGGGCGGAATTTCGAACAATAGTACAGCAGAACTGTTGGTTTTTCATCCTGATCCTGCTAAAAATACGGGCAAGGCTGTTTTGATTTGTCCGGGAGGTGGTTATACTTATCTGGCTATGGGATATGAAGGTGAAGAATTTGCACAGTGGCTGGTGAAGCAGGGGATTACAGGTATCGTATTGAAATATCGGATGCCTAACCAACATGATCGTATACCGATGACCGATGCTTTGCGTGCGATGAAGTGGGTAAGGAGCCGTAGTGAGGAATGGGGTATCGATCCGGCGAAAGTTGGAATTGCCGGATTTTCTGCAGGCGGGCATTTGGCCTCTACCGTGTCGACGCATTTCGATAGTGGAAAGAGCGGAACTACCGACCGTTTGGAGCAATATAGTTCCCGGCCTGATTTTCAGATTCTTTTTTATCCAGTGATCTCCATGACTGCCGGGTTGACACATAGCGGTTCTCGTGAAGCTCTGTTGGGTAAGAATCCTTCTGCCGAAGCTATTGCACAATACTCGAACGAACAACATGTTACTGCCAAGACCCCACCTGCACTTTTATTTCATAGCGATGACGATACAGTGGTGCCTTCGATGAATAGTGTCGTATTTTATCAGGCTTTGAAAAAGAATAAAGTGCCTGCTGTATTGTATATTTTTGATAAAGGCGGGCATGGCTGGGGAATGCGGAATAATTTCGAATACCATAACCAGTGGACTAATTTGTTGGCCAATTGGCTGAAAAAGATCTGAGCCCTGAAATTTTGAACTGCCGGGTTGGGGGAGAAAGTCCCGTTGGCTTTTATTTCAATCGTTTATTACGTAACAAAAACTGATTTATTGCGTTATATAGCCATACATAAATGAAGTCTAATTGTTAAAATATTTATTATGGCTGCTAATATTGGTTTAAATGAAGGTATGGTGAGAGCCAGCAAAACAGTATTGAATAATTTGCTGTCCGACCATTTTGTGTTATTGGCAAAGACGTGGAATTACCATTGGAATGTCAAAGGGGTAAGTTTTCATTCTTACCATGTTTTCATGGAAGATTTGTATAATGGGTTGATTGAAGATATTGATGCTATTGCAGAACGTATCCGTTCTTTGGACGAACGTCCCATCGGTTCGTTGGCCGGTTATCTGGAGCACAACCGCATTAAAGAACATTGTGAATCGGAACCTCTGCCTGAAGCTAAACAGATGTTGGCTATCCTGAGTCAGGACAATGATACGTTAATTCGTGAAATCCGTAAGGACATCGAACAACTCGAGAAAGAAGAGGATACCGATGATGCCGGTACGACAAATTTCCTGGAAGATATGATCGAGAAAAAGGAAAAAACGGCTTGGATGATCCGGGCATATCTGGAAAAATAATTGTTTGATTGTATTGTTGTATATAAAAAGGTAGAAGTTACCGTACGGGGGGCTTTTACCTTTTTTGTTTTTAAGGAAGAATTGACAACAGTTCCGGTGAAATTGCCATCTCCCGGATTGACCATGGCTATTGTACAGGCTCCTGGTCCTGACCAATCCTGGCTTTTTTTATTTCATCCCTCCGTTTTATACGTTTGTCAAAGAAGCGGATATTAGTTTTATATCGGCAAGTTTGTACGGGAACTGCCTTCCGGACGGAAACTTGGATACTTCCCTTATCCGCATGCAGGCTTTTGGTCCGATGTTCCTTACGAATTATTGATATTCATAAGCGCACCTACGGTGCCGATGAAAAATCTCAATCAGAACCATAGGTGTGCTAATCAAAAAAGGAACGATTCCGTCGATTAGAAAGCTCTAGGGCTGACACGAATCAGTTTGGGAGAACTCTCTTTTCCTGAGCAGGACGATGTTTTCGACGTGATGAGTGTGTGGAAACATGTCGACCGGTTGAACAGCTATAACTTCGTAGGCAGAATCCATCATTTGCAAGTCTCTGGCCTGGGTTGCTGAGTTACAGCTGACATAGACAATACGTTCGGGAGAGGCTTGAAGGATCGTTTGGACTACATCCGGATGCATGCCTGCGCGGGGAGGATCGGTGATGATAATATCCGGTTGTCCATGTTTACTTATGAATGAAGCATTCAGCACGTCTTTCATGTCTCCGGCATAAAAAATAGTGTTATCTATGTGGTTGATTGCTGAATTGACTTTAGCATCTTCGATTGCTTCGGGAACATATTCTATACCGATCACTTTCCGGGCCTGACGGGCGATAAAATTGGCGATCGTTCCTGTTCCTGTGTAGAGATCGTAGACAGTTTCCTGCCCGGTTAAACCTGCCAATTCGCGTGTTTTGCTGTACAGATTATAGGCTTGTTCGGAATTAGTCTGATAGAAAGATTTCGGACCGATCTTGAATTTCAGACCTTCCATTTCTTCAAAGATATGATCCCGGCCATGAAAACAGAACATATCCTGATCGGTTAGGTTATCGTTCAGTTTTTCGTTGATCACGTACATCAGGGAGGTGATTTGTGGGAATTGCCGGACAAGCGTTTCCAATAATTGTTCGCGTGCTCCAGTATCTTCATGTCCGAAGGCGAGGATAACCATGATTTCCCCTGTCGAGGCAGTTCGGATGATCAGGGTGCGCAGGAAACCTTGCTGGGCCCGGATATCGTAAAACGAAAGACCTTTTTTCAGGGCATAAGTTTTGATGAAATTCCGGATTTCGTTGGAAGACGATCCTTGCAGGCAGCAATGATCGATATCTACCACTTTGTCGAACAGTCCCGGCACATGAAATCCTAAAGCCGGAGTACGCTCTATATCCGCTTCCCTGCTGATTTCTTCCCGGGTGAGAAAGCGCTTATTCGAAAATGTAAACTCTAGCTTGTTGCGGTAATAGAGTTGGCGGGCAGATCCGATGATCGGATAAACATTTTGTAGTTTTATTTTTCCGATGCGTTGCAAATTGTCGTTGATTTCCTGCTGTTTGAATTCCAGTTGTTTTTCGTAAGGGAGATTTTGCCATTTGCATCCTCCGCAAATGCCGAAATGGGTACAAGCCGGGGCTATACGTAAGGCCGAGAACCGATGGGTATGGGTGACTATGCCTTCCATAAAATTTTTACGTTTTCGGGTGACTTGAACATCAACAATATCTCCCGGAAGCGTATTCGGGACAAATAACACTTTTTCGTCGATATAAGCAATGGATTTACCTTCCGCTGCGATTTTTTGTATTTCTACTTTTTCTAACAATGGTTTTTTACCTCTTCCCACTTGTATTCAGCTTTTATAATGGTTTATTTTATTCATGCTTTAACGAGTTTCGGATAGTAAGATATTTTTCAATTCTTGTACTCCTTCGGAAGCTCCTTTTTCAATCAGGTGATAGCCCATCCGGTGTGCTTGTTGAGGAATCTTAGGATCGATAACGAAGACCGGAATACCTTCGGGGGCATAGTGCAACAGACTGGCTGCCGGATAAACGGCCAGTGAAGTACCGATAATGACGAAAATATCTGCCTGACGAACCAGATCGGTTGCCGGTTCGATATTGGGTACTGCTTCTCCGAAGAAAACTACATGAGGACGTAACAGTGAGCCGTCTTCACAACGGGTCCCTGGTTTCAGTTCCCAGCCTTTCAGGTCGTAAATCGAATCGGGATTTTTACTGCTTCTCACTTTCTTCAGTTCTCCATGCAAGTGTAGAACATGTTTGCTACCGGCACGTTCGTGCAAATCGTCGATATTTTGGGTGATGATCCGGACATCGAAATAATTTTCCAACTCGGCTAAGCCCTTATGACCGGCATTGGGTTGGGCTTCGTAGAGCTGTTTCCGGCGCTCATTGTAAAAATGGTTTACTAATTCCGGATTACGTTCTAATGCTTCAGGGGTACAAACATCTTCGATCCGGTAATTTTCCCATAAACCGTCGCTGTCCCGGAAAGTTTTGATGCCGCTTTCCGCACTCATGCCGGCTCCTGTTAATATAACCAGTTTCATTTCTGTCATTTATTTGTGCAAAGGTAGTTTATTTTTGAGAAAATGGTAATAGAGCAAATATCTATTTTAAGAAACGTAGGAATAGCAGGTTAAGAAATGACTTGCTATCCAATGAATTGCGTAGGATTTTGTAAGCACGTCCCATTTGTGTTCGCACAGTATTGATTGAAATTCCAAGGAGATCGGCTGCTTCCCGATATTTCATGTCTTGAAGACAACAGAGGGTGAACACCTGCTTGCACTGTTCCGGCAGTTGATGAAGAGCCTTGTAAAGCTGTTGATGCTCTCGTTCTTTGTCTTCTAATTCCGCTGTCATAAGAGTGACCGATTCCTTTTCAACGGGTATGTGTGAAAGCTTCTCTTGTTTCCGCTGTTCATTGCGTAAATGATTCAGACAGGTGTTGCGTAGGGAGCGATAGAGGTAACCTCTTAAGTCGCTTTCTATACCTGAGAACTTCTTTTCAAACCAGAATGTGATGAAAAAATCTTGGACAATATCTTCAGATGCTGCCTGATTTTTCAAAAAGTGGTTGGCATATAGCACCAAGTCGGCGAAATAGGTCGCAAACAAGTCTTTGTAGGCTTGTTCGTCTCCTTCCTGCAATTCTTTCAGAATGTTCTGTTCTTTTTCCATTACTTGGTGTGTCGTTGCATTTATTATATCTCGTTTATGAAATATGCAAACAGATAGCAATAATCGTAAAAAAAACAGAGATATGCAAATAATCCTCCTCTCTAATTCATTTCTAATTCATTTCTCTCACATCTCTCTTTCCCTACCTCATAGTTGTCCCATACCTTCCGGGAAACTCGAGGCATGTTATTCGGTTGAGCTTCGGATGAGCTTCGGGTTAGGAACGGATTAATGTAAAAGGGGAGTAAGAGGGTGCTGGGACATCAGTGGGACATCCGGCAAAGGCGAAAGGGAAAATACAAACACCTTGCTAAAACCTTTCCTTTCAAAGTCGAGAAATATGTGCAAAATAAAAAATGAGTTACTTCTATTATTAAACGAAGTTAATTCATTACCTTTGCATATATAATTCAATTATATGATTATCCGTATAATGTCCGTTAATTTATTTAACATCATACGAATGTTTTAATGATAAATATTTATACAAAAATATTTGCGTATTTTGCTGAAATTCAGTATATTCATAATGTTGTTTTAATCCGAAATATCATTATGAACATACTAAATTTCATGCAACGGTTCCCCGATGAAGCATCTTGCATTGCTTATCTGAAGGAACAGAGGGAACAATCAGGTATTGTCTGCAAACATTGTGGCTGTACGGAACATCGCTGGGATGCCAATAAACTTGTTTTTGAGTGCAAGCACTGCCATCATAGGCAATCATTACGCTCCGGAACTGTTATGGAACATAGCAAGCTGCCTTTCCGTTACTGGATAGCAGCCATGTTCCTGCTAACAAGCACTAAGAAATCCTTTTCAACAGAGGAAATCCGTCGCCAGTTAGGTCACAAACGTTATCAACCCATCTGGGAGATGGTCTGCAAGCTTCGGGATGTCATGGGAAAGCGTGATGAACGCTACCGCCTGACCGGTTCTGTAGAACTGGACGAAGGTTTCTTCACTGTGGAGCTTCAAGAAGAAGAAAAGGACAAACCGTTGAAAAGAGGTCGTGGCAGTCAAAGGAAAGCCAGGATTCTGGTCATGGTTGAAAGCTCCTATTCTACGAAAACTCCCAAGAGAGGAAGACCCAATAAAGCAGTCGGACACCTCAAAATGCAGGTCATATCAGATTTGGGGTCGAAGACAATTACCAAGGTTGTCAAAGAGCAACTGGAGCCGTCAGTAGAACTGACTACAGACGATTCCACATCATATATCAAGTTTGATAAACTCGTCAAGAGCCATAAGGCGGTCACTTCCGGCAAAGAAGCGGTTAAAGTCTTCCTGCCCTGGGTGCATATTGCAATAAGCAATGCCAAAAGGCTTCTGTTGGACGTTCATCATAAGCTTAAAAACGAATACTTACAATACTATCTGAATGAGTTCTGCTATAAATTCAACAGACGCTATCTCGATGAAAAACTATTTGATAGACTCGCTTTCACAGCTATCAACTATAACACCGACTTTAGGTCGAAAATTTATAGACGGACATCATGCGGATAATCATTTCAATTATCTTAAAAATGGTTTATCAATAAATTGTCATTTACTCACTCATAAGAAAGTTAATGCTGAAGGAGAAGTTAAAATCATAGGGTACGAGGTCATTTTAGTGAATCACTGTTTTGAAAATAATAAACCTGTAGAAACTCCGGAAGGAAAGAGAAATAGACAAATTAGAGAAGCAGAATCAAACCAATTTAATTTGATTATGATAACATTTGATGATGTAAGAAAGCTGATAGCCAAAGACGAAACAAGAACTTTGGAATTGAAGAAAACAACCGGAGAACTCTACAAAGGGATGGAGACTGCCTGTGCGTTTCTCAATTCTGATGCCGTTATGGGTTTTTGTTTGAAACACTTGAATTTGGCAGGTCGGATGGATAGTAAATACAGAAAAGATACGTTGACGGTTCCATATGAAGCTATAAAAGAGGCTACAATCAATATGCTTTGCCATCGTTCTTGGAATGCCGAAAACACAACTCCGAGTTTGGCCATATATGATGACCGCATAGTATTTCAAAATCCGGGAGCATTTCCGCTTGGTATGACATGGCTGGATTTCGTGAATGACCAAATCGGTTCTCTTCCTGCCAACCCAACCATTGCGAATGTTTTTTATCGCCGTGGGACAATGGAGGCTTTCATTGACTGGTGGTGTAAAAACATCCGCACCCCAAGTGGAGAGGATTTCACCTCAAATCACAACAAGATACACAATCCGTCGAATATCGTTACACCCCAAGAAAAGGTTTTTGACTTTTGTAAATCACCTAAGAGTGTCGTTGAAATAGCTAATATGCTTGGGGTGAACGATAGAAGATGGGTGCGTAAAAAATATGTAGCTCCGTTTATCGGCACAAAACTTCTATGCCTAACTTTTGGATTAACAAGGCATCGTGAATAATACAGACTCAGATGGTCAGGGTATGGAAGAAAATGAGTTGTTTTAAAGATTGAATTATTTTTAAGTGATTTTATAGGCACATGGAAAATTTGGATAAGTTGGTACTTGAATTGTGTAAACTACCACAAGAAACAGGTTGGGTAGAGTTCAAACATAACAATTGCGATCCCAAAATGGTTGGCGAAGACATCAGTGCTTTAGCCAATAGTGCAGTTATTGCAGATAGAAGTTATGCCTATATGATATGGGGTGTTGATGATAATACACACGAGATAATTGGCACGAAAGTTAATTTGAAAAAAGAGAAGAAAGGTAATCAGGAACTTGAAAATTGGTTACGCTATCTACTTTCCAAAAATGCCGATTTCGAGATGCATTCAGTTGATATTGACGGCAAGCATGTTGAAATGCTGGTTATTTCAAAAGCCGTAGGAAACCCTGTTACATTTGAAAAGATAGACTATATACGAGTCGGCAGTTATACGAAGAAAGCTATTGAATTTCCTGCATTGCAAGCTCAATTATGGGATAGATTGAGAAACCAGCAATTTGAAGATGCTTACGCAATAGCTGATATACAATTGCAAGATATTCCTCGTTACTTAAATTGCGAGGCATATTTTGATATTCTGAATATGCCTGTTCCAACAAGTATTGATAGATATGCGCATTATTTAGTCGAAGACGGCATTATTGCAAAACAAGATAATGGTTTGTATGCCATAACAAACCTTGGGGCTATTCTCTTCGCAAAGAGACTTTCTGAATTTCCACGTGTAGGACGGAAAGCAATAAGAATAGTACAATACGATGGGCTTAATAGGCTTGTAATATTAAAAGAAGAAACAACGACAGAAGGGTATGCCATTAGCTTCGAGAATGCAGTAAAATATGTAAATACACTGTTGCCTTCAAAAGAAGATATTGACTCTGTTCGCAGAAAGTCTATAAGCACATATCCTATACCTGCTATTAGAGAGGCAATAGCCAATAGTCTTATTCATCAGGATTTTTTCATTACTGGAACAGGACCACTTATCGAAGTATTCGAGAATCGGGTAGAGGTTACAAATTCAGGAACGCCATTAGTTGATATTATGAGAATTGTGGATAATCCACCAAAATCAAGAAACGAAAAATTAGCATCTTTAATGCGTCGGTTGAACATGTGTGAAGAATTGGGACGTGGATGGGATAGAATGGTTATTAGTTGTGAATTGCAAAAGTTGCCAGCTCCGCGAATTCAAATATATCAAGAATCAACCAAGGTTTCTTTGTTTTCTCATTTAGATTTCACCAATATCCCGATGGAAGATAAAATATGGGCAACATACTTACATGCTTGCATAAAGTATATAGAAGGAGACGCTCTTACAAATAGTTCTTTGAGGGAAAGGTTTGGGGTTGCGGAATCTTCATCAGGCAGTATCTCACGATTAATCAAAGAGGTTCTAAAAAACAAACTAATAAAACCCATAGACCCCAATACAGCCCCTCGCTACATGAAATACATTCCAATATGGGGCTGATTTAACTTGCTGGTAACTTGCTGCATTCACAATATATATGTTTATGTAGCTGATTAACAGAGGTTGGAATATTATTTCTAACTTGCTGGTAACTTGCTGAATGAGATTATTGAAAGTAATACAATTCTTGATTTAGTGAAAGATAAAGAAAGAATTGAAGTGAAATAGACTGATAAATTGTTTATTTTACTTGCCTTTGTCATCAGCTAATCACTCCACTTCTATTTGAAGCAAGATGTAGAAGATAGCACGTTGCAAATCCATTACCTATTGCCATAAAATGAATTTATAAATCTTTGAAAGATAGAGATATACTACTAAGCAAAAGAATTGTTGTCTGAATTTATCTATTCCTTCCGTCCATTTTTCAGCATTGCTTTTTGCATTGATGGTTACAATAGATTCTTTTGATTTACACAAAGCCCAATGTTTATAGCGAAATAATCAAATTTTTTGTCACATTGTTTTCAGAATTTGGTGTCGTAATATTAGAAGACCAAAATTAGGTTAGCATGGAAAATAGGATTTGGGAAATTATAGCAGCTTCAATTCATGGCGAAGAGTTATCTCCGGAAGATGTAAGTATTTTGCATAATTGGTTGGACGAGAATAAGCAGAACCGGGATGAATATGCAGGGTTGCAGACTTTCTACGAAGGAAATAAAGGTAGTCTAAAAGACTCCATAAATATACAACGAGCCTGGGAGGAAAATTGTGGTAGAGTGAAAAACCATAAAATGATAAAGCTTCGTCGGCAAATTGTACGTTGGGGATATGCGGCAGTTGTTGCATTGACACTTGGCATGGGTGTATTGTTGCTGATTGAAAAAGAAGATGAACAGATTGCAAAAGTTGAAGTTGTAGAATCGCCAATTGTACCGGGTTCTCCGAAAGCTGTATTGACTTTAGCATCAGGCGAGCAGTTGGACTTACAGGAAGAGGGACATTTTGTAAGCAAGGATAGCAGCAAAATCCGGAATATTGGGAATGTCCTTGAATATGAAGCCGGAGTCAAGAAAAATAATAATGAGTTGGAATATAATATTTTGACAATTCCTCGTGGAGGAGAATATCAATTAAAGTTGGAAGATGGCAGTAATGTGTGGCTGAATGCAGAGACGGAATTGCGTTTCCCTGTTGCCTTTGGTGGAGACGAGCGCAGAATATTTTTAAAGGGAGAAGCCTATTTTGAGGTGGCAAAAGACGCCGGACGTCCGTTTATTGTTTGTGCAGATGGAGCAGATGTGACGGCATTGGGTACTGAATTTAATATTTCAACGATACAGGAAAGCGGAGAAGTATTCACAACCTTGGTGAATGGAACAGTCCGAGTGGTGAACGAAGAGGGAGAGAATTGTATTTTACGACCGGAAGAGCAGGCCGTTTGCAAAAAGGGTGAGTCGGATATTGGTGTGCAGAAAGTTAATACAGCACTGTACACTTCCTGGAAGGACGGGTATTATGCTTTTGACAAGCAATCTTTAGGTGAGATAATGCGAACCTTGGAACGTTGGTATGACATTCATGTAGTTTTTGTTGATGATGCAGAAAAATTGCGTTTCTCAGGACGGGTGAAACGATATGAAGATATAACAAATTTATTAACAATGATAAAACTGACGAATGATGTAGATTTTACAATTGAAAACCGGACAATAATCGTAGGTGTTAACAAAAACCGGAAATAGGGAGGTATTTCCGGTTGAAACTTGAGCCTCTGGAATGCCGGCAAGCAAGAGAGGCTATCGTTTAATTTAAACTTTACAAAAGTATGAAAAAAAGATGGTTAAAGAATACCATATTGTGGGAAAAGATATGGTTAAAAAAAATGTTTTGGCGTATGAATTATCTGGCTTGTTTTTTATTGCTCGGAGTACTTTCAGTCTCAGCTGAAGTCTATTCCCAAGAGGGTATGATTAGCTTGAAAATGAAGGATGTTTCTCTTGTGGAAGTATTCAATGAAATTACACGAAAGACAGGTTATGATTTTTTGTATAATTATGATGTAGTGCAGCATAAAGGGAATGTGAGCGTAAACGCTAAAACAGTTCAATTAAAGACTTTGTTGAGAGACCTATTATCAAGCAAAGATTTAGAATATGAGTTTAAGGATGATGTGATTATCGTGCGTAATCGTACAGACGAGTTTGTGCAAGTAATTCCGCAGTCGGTGAAAAAACGCACGGTAGTCGGAACGGTAAAAGATAGCAAGGGTGAACCGATTCCTGGAGCTTCTATTATTGTGAAAGGAACCCAGACCGGTGTAGCCACGGATATCGATGGTAAATTTGAAATTCGAGTGGATGACGTTGCAGGAGTAATCTTTCAGATTTCTTTTGTTGGAATGAAAAACAAAGAAGTGAAATTGGGTACTTCTAATGTATTGAATGTTGTGTTGGAGAGTGACACCAAAGCTTTGGAAGAAGTAATTGTTACCGGTTATCAGACGATTTCTCGCGAACGTGCGACCGGAGCGTTTGATATTGTGTCTGTTGCCCAGATTACTAAGCCGACCTCGGATATTGCGACTCGTTTGATTGGAACAACAGCTGGAGTGCAGAATCGTCTGGATAGCAACGGTAAGTTGGTGTTCGAGATTCGTGGCCAGACCAGTTTGAACACAGATAATGCACGTCCGTTAGTGGTTGTTGATGGATTTGCTGTAGAAGATGAATTTAGCTCTATAAACCCTAATGATGTGGAGAGTATTACAATTTTGAAAGATGCAGCAGCCGCTTCTATTTGGGGGGCACGTTCAGCTAATGGTGTGATTGTAGTTACAACTAAGAAAGGTAAACAGGAAACTACTAAAGGGGCTCGTGTGAATGTTTCGGCTTTTGCAAAGATTTCTCGTAAATTGGATTTAGATACTTATCGTCCATTTGCTTCTTCTGCCGACGTGGTGGATTATGAACAGAGAGGTTTTTCAACGAATTTTTTTGGTGGCCCATGGAGTCCAATTGATGATAGTTATACAAATGCACAGAGTGGATATTCTCAGGCTGTAGTTGCCATGAATGAACACCGCTTAGGCTTTATAAGCGAGAGTGACATGAACAAAGTGCTGGAAAAACTGAAAATGCAAGACAATAAGAGTCAGATAAAAAAATATTTGCTACAGCTTCCTGTAACTCAGCAATATAATGTGAATATATCTGGAGTAACAGATCGAATGACTAATATGTTGTCGTTGATGTATGAAAACGAAAAGAATAATTTTAAGGAAAACAATACAGACCGCTTTTTAGTGAATTACAGAACTAATGTAAAACTTTTCAAATGGCTGGATTTCAATTTTTCAGGAATGTTACAATATAACGAGATTGACAATAGCGGATCCCGCAACGGCATTTTGGGGTTGTTTCCATACGATATGTTAGTAGGTGAAAATGGAGAGCGTATTTCTGTTCCACATAATTATTATATGCCAATATTGGAACGCCATGTGCCAATGGAAAAATTTCCATATGCAGATTGGACTTATAATCCGATTACCGAAATTGAAAATCAGAAATTGATGACAAAACAATTGAATGCAAGAATTCAGACAGGATTGGTTGTGTCATTATGGAAGGGACTTTCATTGGATTCTAAGATTCAATATGAAATGTATAATACAAATATAGAGAATATCTATAATGACAAGACTTTTTATGTACGCAGTACTGTGAATCAGGCATCTACGTGGGACCATAAAATAGATAAGATTACGGCGAATTTGCCAGTTGGCGGAATCAAAGAGATGTCAAAGGAGGAAATCAGAGCCTATAGCTTTAGAAATCAGTTGAATTTCAATTATACATTTGCCGATAAACACGACGTAAGTGTAATTGTGGGAACAGAAGTGAATCAAAGGGTAAAACAGACAACCTCTTATCCGCTCACTTACGGATACGATGATGACCGTCTGACAGTTGGTTTATTCCCTAATGGACCGACAAAAACCAAGAATTGGATGGGGTGGAGTCAGACATTCAACTATACAAATGCATTCAGTTATACAACAGACCGTTATTTTTCATTGTTTGGTAATGCATCCTATACTTTTGACGGCAAATATACTGCATCTGGAAGTATTCGTACTGATGCGTCTAATTTGATTACGGATGATCCGAAATATCGGTATGCTCCATTTTGGTCTGTCGGCTTGGGCTGGCAGATTGGAAAAGAGAATTTTATGAAGGATTTTGCTTGGTTAGATCGTTTGAATATACGGGTCACTTACGGATACAACGGTAATGTGGATAAATCAACCTCTTTCCGTCCTTTAATTAGCGTTTCTGCTACACAGAATACCTATACGCATGAAATTACCTCTAGTGTAAGTAGCTTTGGTAATCCTTCTTTAAGGTGGGAAAAAACAGGGACATGGGATGTTGGTGTGGATTATTCTTTTTGGGGAGGTAAATTGTGTGGTAAATTGGACGTTTATAACAAACAAGGTAAAGATTTGATTACTTCTATGACAATTCCGGCTGTTAATGGAACAAAATCACAGAAACTGAATACGGCAAAAATGGCAAATCGCGGTCTTGAATTGGAGGTCGGTTCAACTTTATCGATTTTGGGGGCGGATATCACATGGACAGGAAGTTTGAATTTTTCTTACAATAAAAATAAGATTATTAGTTTGTATAAAGCAACGTATAATGCATACGATCTTTATGGAGGAGGAACTTCGGCATACGTGGAAGGACATAATTCTAATAGTCTATGGACGTTTAAATATGCCGGTGTTGTGAATAAAGGTACGGACGATAATCCTAATTGGCAGCCGGTTGTGCAGGGGGCTGGCGAAGATTTATATGACTTTACAACTTGGACACCAGGTGATGGTCGGGATTATATGTTGGATATGGGAACGAAGGTGGCTCCGTATACATTGGGATACTCCAATACATTTAAGATTTTCGATTTTGATCTTTCATTTATTATTACAGGTAAATTTGGTCATAAGTTTAAACGTTGTTCTTTCAACTATCCGAGTATGTCAGGAGGTTCTGCTAAACCTAATAAAATGTATAAAGAGGTATTGGAAGCCGACCCTATGAAAATGATTCCAATTCCATTTGACAAAGAGGAACCACGCTACTATTTTTGGGATCGTTTCTATCCTTATATGGATTATCTGGTGGAAAGTGCATCGCATATCAGAATTCAGGAGGTTAATATCACTTATAACATGCCATCTCGCTGGTTGTCAAAAATTGGTATCGCCTCTTTCCAAATTTATGCACGTGCGCCCAGAATGGTCGCTTAATAAATACTTCTTTAGCAAGAAGTTAGGATTGGGTTCGATATAATCCTATCGTCAATCAGTTTATCCAAAGGGGAAACCCGATGGGGAGTGTAGCATACTGATTAAAGCTCCAAGTCCACTAATAGTCAAGTGGCGACTGAGGGGCAAGACGAAAAGGCATACATAAGGATGAAGCCTTGATTGGTTGAACGATAGTTCAGTGGTACCAAATCTTGCAACAACGGAAGACTATTATACATACGTTGTTTCATAGTACTCTGCCTATTTTGTGCGTTAGTGCAGAGCATAAAGAACCGACTATGACACAGCCGCAATAAGCGGACAAGAACGAAAGTCGCATCCGACAGTATGCCGTGCTAATAGTTATTAAGAGAACTAACTGGGGATTACCTAAGTCGGAACGCTGGAATAAACAGCTATAAAGAAAGCTTTTGAATATCCGATATGGTAACGGAACTTCCGTAGTAGTCCGAGCAAGGGAAAGCCTTGTACATGGCGAAGGGAAGTAGTCTGTAACTTTAATACGAACAACGGAAAACGTGAGAGACGTATGAGAAATCCAGAGCAAGTATTAAACATTTTAGCTGGACACAGCAACGAGCCTGAGTATAAATACGAAAGGCTCTACCGTATTCTATTCAATGAACAGATGTTCTTTGCCGCCTACCAACGTATGTATGCAAAGCCGGGAAACATGACACCCGGCACTGATGGCAAAACAGAGGATGAAATGAGCATTGATAGGATAAACAAACTCATAGAGAGTATAAAGGATGAGACTTATAGTCCCAATCCTGCAAAGAGAATTTACATTCCGAAAAGAATGGGAAGATGCGTCCGTTAGGAATACCGTCTTTTGAAGACAAATTGGTTCAAGAGGCAGTAAGAATGGTGCTTGAAGCTATATATGAGGGACACTTTGAGTGGACATCGCACGGCTTCAGACCAAACAGAAGCTGCCACACAGCACTGAAAAGTCTACAAAATAATTTCAACGGTGCAAAATGGTTCATCGAGGGAGATATAAAAGGCTTCTTTGACAACATAGACCATGATGTGCTGATAGAAATAATGAAAGGCAGAATAGCAGATGACAGATTTCTTCGTCTGATACGGAAATTCCTCAATGCAGGGTACATGGAAGAGTGGCAATTCAACAAGACTTATTCAGGGACACCGCAAGGTGGTATCATAAGCCCTGTTTTGGCAAATATATACCTTGACAAGTTCGATAAGTACATGAATGAATATGCCAACAAAATTCAATTAAAAGGGGACAGTAAGAAGCCGCAACAAGGATATTTGCAAACTCAACAGCAGAGTACACTACCTAAAACGTAGGATAAATGAAGTAGAGGATGTAAACGTAAGAACAAGGATGGTAGAAGAACTGCACGAAAAGCAGAAGCGGATACTAACAATGCCAAGTGGCAACGATATGGACAGAAATTTTCGCAGACTGAGATATCTGCGCTACGCCGATGATTTTCTAATCGGGGTTATCGGAACGAAAAACGAATGTGAGACAATCAAAGCTGACATCACCAAGTTTATGCAGGAAAAGTTAAGGCTGGAGATGTCACAGGAAAAGACTTTGATTACAAATGCACAAGACAGCGCAAAATTTTGGGTTACGAAATATATGTCCGTAAAGACTATGCCACAAAGAGAAACAGTAACGGAACAGTGCGCAGATACTTCAACGGGAACGTGATATTGCACGTTTCAAGAGAAGTAATCAAGAATAAACTGCTCAGCCTCGAAGCCATGAAAGTTGTCACCAAACGCGGCAAGGAAACATGGGTGTCAAAAGGCAGGACTTATATGATTGACAATGAAGCGCACGAGATTGTATCTCAGTTTAATACCGAAATACGAGGGTTCTACAACTATTACTCAATAGCAAACAATGCATCGGCTTTGGGACGCTCTTTCGGCTGTATTATGAAGTTCTCCATGTACAAAACTCTTGCTCAAAAGCTGAATATGTCAGTGAGAAAAGTCATTGAAACATACCGCAAGGACAATCTCTTTGCCGTGCCTTTTGTAAACAAGGGAGGAGAAACCAAGTACAGGGTATTCTACAATGAGGGTTACGCCCGTAAAACGGATTGTGAAACAGCCCCAAGTGACAATCTGCCGTATATGTTCAAAACACCATCGTTAAGTTTGATAGAAAGGCTTACAACAAAAACGTGCGAACTATGTGGCAAGCACGGAGAAGTGGTAATGCACCATGTCCGCACTCTCAAAGAGTTAAAAGGTAAAAATGACTGGGAACGCAAAATGCTCTATATGCACAGAAAGACTTTGGTCGTATGTGCGGAGTGTAACGCAAAAATCCAGAGCTGTGATAAGTAAAATGATGTTACAGATGGAGAGCCGTATACATGGAGACGTGTAAGTACGGTTCGGGGGCAGATAAACGAAAACCTACCGCTGTAAAGCGGAAAGGCGTTGTTTACCGAGCCTACAAGGGAACAATCTGCATACATTTGTAAAGAATAAATATGATGAGGATCCAGAGTATCCAACTAATATGAATGGAGGAACAATCCGTCCGAGAGCATCTTATACATTGGGTTTGAAATTTAATTTTTAAAATGTAAGATTATGAAAAAAGGAAATAAATATATATTGTGGTTCATGTCGCTTTGTTTGTTGGGTATGATATCTTGCAATGATTTCCTAGAGATGAAGCCGTCAAAGACCAGTTCATTGGTACCTACAACGTTGGAACATCTGGAAACATTGTTGAACAATTATAGTAGTTTTTATCAAGAAGCAAATCGTACGGCAATTTATAGTACAGATGATTATGGCCTTTATAAAGAAATATATGATGCAAAATCCAACGCATATGGTATTGCTGGCGTAGAATTTGCGACATGGGATACGGAATTTTTGCCGGATGACACAAGAGAAAATTTTTGGGCAAACGAATATAAGAAGATTTTTATTGCTAATATGGTGTTGGAGTATTTGGGAAAGGTAACTGGAGATGAGGAACAGAAAAAAATATTGGAGGCTGAAGCACATCTGATTAAAGCATATAGTTATTGGATTTTGGTAAATACCTATTGTTTGCCTTATACTGAAGCTAATAAAGGAGAGTTAGGGTTAGTATTGAAAAATTCAGTCAGTTTTGACGAACCAACAATCAGGGTCACTTTGGAGGAAACTTATCAGGCTATTGAATCAGAACTGACCGGCGCACTGAAGTTGCAGAATTCGCTTGAAATGGTGAATAACAAATATCGTACTTGGCGTGGTAGCAAGCCTGCAGCAAATGCTTTTGCTGCCCGATATTATTTGTCGATTAATAATTATGGCGAAGCATTGAAGTATGCAGAAAATGCTTTGGCGGAACACAATGTCCTGATGAATTACAATACCGACATGAGATATAGTGCGAACAAATCTGAGGTGACTATCAATGTTGGATTGCCTAATCAGGAAAAGGTAGAGATAATGTATCCGTATACACACGACAATCAAATTGATATGACGGATATGTTGGAGTGGAAGGAGTTTTATTATTTCAGAATGTTGAATCATGAATCTTGGTGGTATCTGCCGAGCAAGGATTTGTTGGCACTGTATGATAAGGATTATGATTTGCGTTATAAATATCACATAGTGGAAAATTATTCTTATGATAGAGGATTGACAACACCGGCTTATGAATGGCCTGGTTATATCTTCTTTTTTAAAGATAGAGTTCCTTCTGGAATGACTGTAGCCGAGATGATTTTGACTAAAGCAGAGTGTCAGGCCCGACAGGGGCTGTTTCAAGAAGCGATGAATACTGTAAATATTTTAAGAGCCAAACGTATGGATGTAAGTGCTCCTGCTGACGTGATTAATTTGACAGCACATTCTAAAGAAGAGGCTATCCGTAAGATTTTGGAAGAGCGTCGTCGAGAAATGCCTTTTAATATGCGTTGGTATGATCTTCGGCGACTTAATAATAATGAAGATGCAAGCGATGATGTGGTGATTAAAAGAGAGTTTTATCCGTATAACAATGCGACTATTTTAGGAAAAGAAGCAGTAAAGACTTATACGTTGGATAAGAATTCGCGCCGATATGCAGCTCCAATACATAATACGGAAATAGAAAGTAGTTTGGGATTAATTAAGCAGAACACCTATTGATTTTGAGTGGCAGTGATGTTACACTGCCCTCTTCCCTAACATTGAAAAATACGCAGATAAGCTTTATTTGTCAGAAATTGCCCAAGAGTCAAATCGGAGAAATTGGAAAATGTATTTGGCAAAGCCTGCGTGGACAGGGAAATAGGTTATCGGAGGTGAAGGAGAGGATTTTTTTATGAAGAATTAGAATAATGAATAACGGAATATGAAAAAGAATTTGTTGCTTATCGGGTTATTTCTCTGTTCTTACTACTGGGGATGGGGTAATGTGAAAAAAAGTGATTTGAAGGTTTTGTATGTAGGAGGTTCGGCAGATATCGCAAGCGGTTATGGCGTAGAAGTAGATGCTGCAGTGTTGCAGAAAAGCATAAATGAGCGTAAGGCAGCTTTTGAAGAGATGCTGAAGCAGTATTTTATATCTGTGACGTCTGTGGATGCCAAGGACTACTATGCAAAAATGTCGGATGATTATGATGTGACTGTAATGGACGGAAGACCCGCTGCCATTTCTCCTGAGCGGAGGATCAAGAATGAAAATGGAGAAGTTGTAAAATATGTGCGTGCAGGTTATTTGCCTGCAGATTTTGACAGGCCAATGCTTTTGATTGGAGAGTTGGGGGATATTGTGGGGCGTTCCATTGGTTTGAAGACAGATTGGTATTGTTTGTGTTTGGATGCACACGCTCATCATTTTAGAACAGAACATCCCATATTCCATAAGCCTTTTCCAGTGAAGATGACTACGGAAATGCGCCCGACACCTCCGGATGCTTATCACTATGCTTATTATTATGATGGTACAATCCCAGACTCCATTTTGATGTGGAGGGTGCAGACCAGAGGATATCAGACGGACGAAGGCTTCCGGATTGGCATGGTGGCTCGCCCTTGGGGATTTGAAGATTCTCCGGATGCAGAGTATATATCTAGTGGTGTGTGTGCCAAAACATTGAATGCTGTAGCGATTGGTCGGCATGGAAATTTTCTGCATTGGGGTTTCGCGGCCTCTCCGAAATATATGACCGAGGAGGCAAAGACTGTGCTGGCAAATGCTATTGTCTATATTTCGCAATTTGCCGGGGAGACACCCATTGCACGCAAGTACAATGATCGGATTGCAACTAAAGAGTATATAAAAGAGGTGGCTTACCTTTCTACTCTTACAGCATGGAAAGAACGTGTAAAATCTGATAAAGAGTGGGAGGCAGGCATGTTAATGGAGCAGAAAAAAGCTTTGGAGAAGCTGGCAAAAGGGAACATATTGTCAGGTATAGAGAAGGATGCTTTGGCATTTAAGCCCCAAAAACCAATGTCTTATGAAGATTTCTTGAAACGTTATCAAAAAAGACTTTTTGAAAAATTAGGTATGGATGAGGTTGCTTATGCACGATACTATAAGGATAATTATGATTATTTCTATGGAGGGGAAGGTATGTATAATCTGGTGGTGGACGAAGATGTGAAGAGTCTGGGTATCCCAAACAATGATATTCGTTTGTTGGATAAGACGATTTCCATGTTGGAGCATGGCGAGGAAGTTGATAAGGCTAAGAGAATTCTGAAACGTTATACTCTGTGTCGTTTTAGTACAGCACAAGAGTGGCGTGATTGGTTGACTGCCAATCGTGACAAAATATTTTTTACAGAGGCTGGAGGATGGCTCTATCTGGTCAATACCCGTGATAAGAATATCCCTGGTAATGATTATCAGGTAAAAGAGCAACAGGAAGAAGAGAAAAAATCAGAATTGACAACGGATGATAAGAATCCTGTGGCAATAGAGGCTGCTGTTGAAAACTTGCCGAATGGGAATAAATGCATTGCAGTGCGAGTGAAAATTTATACGAATTATCACATATATGCTAAAGTAGCAACGATTGACCCTTATATACCTACAGAGTTGAAGATAGAGTTGCCTCAAGGATACCAGAAAGAGGGCGAATTGCAACGGCCTTCGTTTAAAGCATTGAACGATGCCGGAACCACTATTTATGAGGATGAGGTGGTTTTCAAACAGGAGATAAAAGGAATAGGTACAGGAAAAGTCAGTTGTATAATGACCTACCAATGCTGTGATAATCATATTTGTTTCCCGCCTATGGAGAAAAAAATAGTGCTGGATTTGAATAAGTAGAAAATCATTTTTCCAGTTTTGTAGTTGACTTTGTACTTCCCGGGAAGTTTGAAACATGTTGTTCGGTATCCGAATTGCGAAATAATCAAATTTTTTGTCTCATTGTTTTCAGAATTTGGTGTCGTAATATTAACGTGAGTTCGACGAATTCAAAATAAGGTAAGCTGTGTATCAATTGTTCTAATCATATTGATACACAGCTTTTTTTTAGAAACAGTATGCAGTGATTGCACTCAAGAGGTTGACAATGAAGTTATCAAATAATCTGTGTTTTGAATGTTCCACTTGTGCTATATTCTTGAGCTCGTCATTAATGGTTTATATGAATGATTTATAATCAATCACGATAATTTGACGATAAGTTTTCTCTGAAAAATTAGTTTTATTCTCAGAATTTATATAGTTTTGCATTTGTAACATTCACAATAGTGAAGATTAATGCATATAATTTGTGTAACTATCATTATAGTGATATATAAAACGGTTTGTATGGTAGATTTCTATGAATATTCCACACCAGAGCTTGTAAGGCTATTAGGTAACAGATTTAAAGAATATAGAATTCGTTGCAATCTTACTCAGAAAGATGTTTCTGAGCAATCCGGTATTGGACTTACAACCATCCACAAATTCGAGAATGGTACAGTTGGCAATATTTCATTGTCAACATTTATTGTGTTGTTGAAAGTGGTCGGGCAGATTAACACTATAGACAATCTTCTTCCGGAATTGCCCGAATCTCCTTACCTGATGCGTAGGGATGATAAAAAGGTACAGCGTGTCAGACACTCTAAATAGCATAAATTATGGTACAGTCGTTAAAAGTAATCCTTGGAGATGAGGAAATTGGTCGATTGGCATGGGATGTCAGGCGTAGGTTATCCTATTTTATGTATAATCCGGCTTTCTTGAAAAAAGGTCTTAACATTTCTCCATTGGCGGCACCGGTTGATGGAGTGAGAGGACTTACACCTATATGGGGAGAAGATGCCAAGATTTATCAAAAATTACCGGCATTTTTAGCCGATTCGTTGCCTGATGCATGGGGTAATCAACTTTTTGAATTATGGCGTCAACAGAACCACTTGTCAAACGCAGATATTACTCCCCTTGACAAACTCTCATTTATAGGAAAACGCGGAATGGGAGCTTTGGAATTTTTGCCTGATGTTTCAAGAGAGCGTAAGGCTGAAAAAATAGATATCAAATCATTGGCAAATTTAGCTGAGCGTATATTTTCAGAGAGAGAAAATACCAGAATCCTACCCGAAGAGTCGGTAACAATGCAATCATTACTTACGGTTGGTACTTCAGCCGGCGGGCGTCAACCGAAGGCAATTGTTGCCATCAATCGAAAGAATGGAGAGGTTCGTAGCGGACAGATTTCCGGATTAGAGGAATTTGATTACTATCTGATTAAATTTGGTAATTCTCAATACAGTTCGGCAGAATTGGAGATGTCTTACTATGAACTTGCTACAATGGCAGGGATAAATATGATGCCTTCAAAACTCTATCAGGTAGACGGGAATAACCATTTTATGACAAAACGCTTTGACCGTAATAATGGGAAAAAGATTCATACACAAACTTTGGCCGCAATTAGTCCCGATGCGGACAGTTATGAACAATTGATTACAGTATGTCGGAAGCTTCACCTGCCAGAAACAGACTGTTATGAGGTATTTCGCAGGATGGTCTTTAATGTATTGGCAAACAATACAGATGATCACAATAAGAATTTTTCATTCGTTATGAGCGAGGATGGTATTTGGCGTCTGTCTCCTGCATACGATGTAACTTATATATTTGACAATGGAGGATTCTTACCTAATGAAGATCATTGCATGTATATTAGGGCAAAACTTAGGGATATAACACGTGATGATGTTATTCAATTTGCTAAAGATAATGGAATACGTAGACCTGATGCAATAATACGTGATATAGTTAGTGCCATAAAACAATTTCGTACGGTTGCTACTAAATATGGCGTTGCGGAACAATGGGTAGGACGTATTGAAAACACTATAGTTAACCATCTGAAATCATGGGGAGAGTTAGAGGAAATAGCCCCTGAAATATGCGAATTTGTCATAAACGGACATATTATAAAGAATATCCGTATGGAGCAGGCATATAAGGGGAATTTCCATTTGCTTGCTGAAATAGACGGTCATGAACGTAAGTTTGTTATTGGTAAGAATAGAGAAGAATTTTCACTTATTGAATCAATGGGTACAGCAAACCTGTCATCGAATCAGCTTAAGAATATGGTTGAGAAGTATTTTAAGTATTGAATACACGTTTACGTTTATCTATTTTTGGGGAGAAAGGTAATTATAATGTGAGTGCAGACGTTAAGCGGCTGAAAGTGTATGAAGTTGCAGGCGGAGGTAAAATGCAAAAGCTGTTGGAGTAATGAATTTTTTACTAAGTGGCAGAGATGATTTTGACTAAAGCTGAGTGTCAGGCCCACCTGGGGCTGTTTCAAGAGGCGATGAATACATAATATGGAAATAGAAAGTAGTTTGGGATTAATTAGGGATATTCAGTAAATAGTATAAAATTAGCCAACTAATTCATACACAAAATGTTGCGAATTAGTTGGCTTTTTTGTATCTTTAGGTATTCCCCCGCAAATAAGGTTTGGAATCCAAAACGGGGGAAATTCCCCAACAAAGATATGGCTAAGATACAAAATATTTCGGAAATTCACCCTACTTTGGGCTTTACAGAATTTGATATTATAGAAAAATATCGCAAGAGTTTTCATGAGAGTGAGCTTGGCAGGCTTCATTCGGTGTTTCCGTTTGAGCGTATGGCAAAGACCATGGGCCTGTCGGAACAGCGACTGGGACGCAGGAACATCTTCAGTCCTTCGGCGAAGATCGCCCTTATGGTCCTGAAGGCGTACACCGGATTCTCTGACAGGCAGCTGGTGGAACATCTTAACGGGAACATACACTACCAGATGTTCTGCGGGATTATGATAAATCCGTCCTTTCCCATAACCAACTACAAGATAGTCAGTGCCATCCGCAATGAGATAGCGTCCCGTCTTGATGTTGATTCCCTCCAGGAAGTGCTGGCTTCACACTGGAAACCCTATCTTGACAGCCTTCACGTCTGTATGACCGATGCCACATGCTATGAGAGCCATATGCGTTTTCCTACGGATATGAAACTCCTTTGGGAAAGTCTGGAATGGCTCTACAGGCAAATCTGCCTTCATTGCAGAGATTTGGGTATAAGGCGTCCGCGCAACAAGTATGCGGATGTGGCGAAGTCCTATCTGTCCTACTGCAAGAAGAGAAAGAGGAAGGCTTCAAGGACAAGGATGCTCAAGCGTCGTATGATCAGACTCCTTGAAAAGCTCCTCATACAGAGGGATGAAATCCATAGAGAACATGGAACCTCACTCCGATATACCCAGGATTACCAGAAGCGTCTTTCCATCATCAGAAAGGTTCTTGTACAGGAAAAGGAGTTGTTTGAAGGCAGGAAGGTCAGGGACCGCATCGTCAGCATTGACCGTCATTATGTACGTCCCATTGTAAGAGGCAAGGAAACAAAGTCCGTCGAGTTCGGTGCGAAGGTCAACAACATACAGATAGACGGCATATCGTTCATCGAACACCTCTCGTTCAAGGCTTTCAACGAAGGTATACGCCTGAAGGACTGTATCCGCATGCAGCAGAAGCTCATGAATGTGAGGGTAAGATGCGTGGCTGCCGATTCCATATATGCCAATAATGCCAACAGAAAGTTCTGTACAAAATATGGAATATCCACATCCTTTGTACGCAAGGGAAGGGCGGCCAGGGATGAATCCTTGAGAAAGGTTCTCAGAAGTGAACTGTCAAAAGAAAGGGCCACCCGACTTGAAGGCAGCTTCGGCACACAGAAGCAGCATTACTCACTCTCAAGGATAAAGGCACGGAACAGGAAGACGGAAATCCTATGGATTTTCTTTGGAATACATACGGCAAATGCCATACTGATGATAGATAAAATCAGGAACCGGGCGGATAAAGCGGCATGACATAAATTTACCGACAGAACCAGAAGGGGTCATCAGACCTCTTCCGAAGCGTCGTGTCTAACAAGATAGGATTATGTGAAAAAACACAGAAAAAGGGCAATAATAATGGCATATAAAGTGATTATACTCTATCAACTTTATATGCCATCTTACTTTTTAGGGACATTTACTGAATATCCCCTTTTAACTGTGCTTCGATTGCGGCAATTTTAACCTCTGCATCGGCTTGTTTTTTACGTTCATTGGCCACTACCTGTTCGGGAGCACCGTTGACGAATTTTTCATTACTGAGTTTTTTCATCACTGAAGTCAGAAAACCACGGGTATAGTTTAATTCTTCTTCCAGTTTGGCTTTTACTTCGGCTGTGTTTACTTCACCTTGTGCCGGAATAAAATATTCGACGGTATCGACGATAAAACTCCAGGCTCCTTTGACCGGTTCGTTAACCAATCCGATCTGACCGATATTTCCCATTTTACGGATGATACTATCGAAGGAAGCCGGATAACGTTCGTTCTTTTTTACCTTCAGCTCCAGGACATCTTTGAAAGCGATATTATTTTGTTTCCGGATATTTCTTATACCTACGATGATATTTTTTACCGCTTCAAAGCGTAACAGATAACTCTCGTCATAACTTGTCGCCTTCGGGAGTCGTGAAATCATGATACTTTCACCGTCTTGCCGTTCGCGTAAGGTTTGCCAGATCTCTTCTGTTATAAATGGCATAAACGGATGCAGTAATTGCAACAGTTGCTCGAAGACATTCAGCGTCTCCTCATACGTTTTCCGATCGATAGGCTGGCCGTACGCTGGTTTGATCATTTCCAGTAACCAGGATGAAAATTCGTCCCGGAACGTGGTGTATACCGTCATCAGTGCTTCGGAGATCCGGTATTGGTCGAATTGGGTATTCAACGTTTCGTTTACTTTTCCCAACAAGTGGTTGAACCATTCCAACGCCAAACGGGAATGGGCCGGTTGGTCGATGGAGGCTACCTCCCAGGATTTTACCAACTTGAACGCATTCCACATCTTGGTAGTGAAATTACGGCCTTGTTCGGGCAGACTTTCATCGAACAGTAAATCACCTCCTGCCGGAGCACATAATAACATCCCTACCCGTACCCCATCTGCTCCGTATTTGTCGATCAAATCCAACGGATCAGGAGAATTTCCCAGGGATTTAGACATCTTACGGCCTAATTTATCCCGTACGATACCGGTGAAATATACATTTTTGAACGGCATTTTCCCTTCGTATTCATAACCGGCCATGATCATACGAGCCACCCAGAAGAAAATGATGTCCGGGCCGGTCACCAGATCGTTCGTGGGATAGTAATAATTGATTTCCGGATTTCCGGGATGGTTGATTCCGTCGAATAAGGAAATAGGCCATAACCAGGAAGAAAACCAAGTGTCGAGGCAATCTTCATCTTGTCGTAGATCTGCAATGGTCAGATTCGAATTATGACTTTTCTCCCGGGCTAAGCGTAAAGCTTCCTCTTCGTTATAAGCGACGACATACCCGCCTTCAGGCAGATACCAGGCCGGAATCCGGTGGCCCCACCAAAGTTGACGGCTGATACACCAGTCTTTGATGTTTTCCATCCAGTGTCTGTAGGTATTTTTGAACTTAGAAGGGAAGAAACGGATATCGTCGTTCATTACCGGCGATAAAGCGATCTCTGCCAGATGTTCCATTTTCAGGAACCATTGCATAGATAGTTTCGGCTCGATGGGCACATTGGTCCGTTCCGAAAAACCGACATTATTGGTGTAAGGTTCCACTTTCTCCAATAACCCTGCTGCTTGCAGATCTTTTTCTATCTGCTCCCGTACGTCGAAACGGTCCATGCCGACATAAATTCCGGCCTGCTCGCTGATCGTACCGTTGTCATTGAAAATATCGATAGAAGGCAAATGATATTTTTCACCTAACATATAGTCGTTGACGTCATGAGCTGGAGTTACTTTTAAACAGCCTGTACCGAATTCAATATCGACATATTCGTCTTCGATAACCGGTATCGTGCGCCCGACCAAAGGAACGATCACCTTTTTTCCCCGTAAATGCTGGTTTTTAGGGTCTTTGGGATTGATACACATAGCAGTGTCTCCCATGATGGTCTCCGGACGGGTGGTCGCTACCAGGGCATAACCGTCTTCGCCTTCTATTTTATAACGGAGATAGTATAATTTACTATGCTCTTCTTTGTAAACCACTTCCTCGTCGGAAAGAGCGGTCAGTGCTTTCGGATCCCAGTTGACCATACGTACTCCCCGGTAAATCAGTCCCTTGTTGTAAAGGTCGACAAAAACTTTCAGTACACTTTCACTTCGTTCTTTATCCATGGTAAAAGCAGTACGGTCCCAGTCACAGGAAGCTCCCAGGCGTTTCAATTGCTTGAGGATGATTCCGCCGTGTGTATGCGTCCAATCCCAGGCGTGTTTTAAAAATTCATCCCGGGTCAGATCGGTTTTTTTTATTCCTTCACTTTGAAGCTTGCCTACTACTTTGGCTTCTGTGGCTATCGAAGCGTGGTCCGTGCCAGGCACCCAGCAAGCATTTTTCCCTAACAGACGGGCCCGGCGTACCAAAGCATCCTGTATTGTATTGTTCAGCATGTGCCCCATGTGTAGAACTCCGGTGACGTTAGGAGGAGGGATGACGATGCAGTAAGGTTCTCTGCTGTTATCTACTTCCGAATGGAATAGTTTATGATCCATCCAGTACTTGTACCATTTCTCTTCGCTTGCTTTCGGATTGTAATTTGTAGCAATCATGCCTGAAATTTTAGATTTAAAATGATAATAAAAAGGCTGCATTTGCAGCCTTTTCTTATTCTTCTGATTTTTTGATTCGTCTTCCTTTTTTCTTTTGAGCTTCCATCGCTGATTCGAGATCTGCTTTTTGCATGCTGCCGTCATAGTCACAGATATATTTGTCGATCAGGATTCGTCCGCAATACTCACACACGATGATTTTTTTCCGGGAGCGGATATCCAATTGCCGCTGTGGCGGAATTTTATTGAAACAACCTCCACAAGCATCCCGGTCGACGGTGACGACTGCCAGGCCGTTGCGGGCATTGTCACGGATCTTCCGGTAGGCTGTCAACAAACGCTCTTCGATATTCTGAGATAATTCCTCGGATTTTTTGATCAATGCTTCTTCATCTTTGTGGGTTTCGGCGATGATGTCGTCCAGTTCCGCTTTCTTCGCTTCTAAATCTGCTTTCTTTTCTGTATATTGTTTGTTGGAAATTTCCAGATTTACCTCTTTTTCGGCTTTCAGTTTTTGAGCTTCCCGGATTCTTTTTTGCTGTAATTCGATTTCCAGTTTCTGAAATTCGACTTCTTTGGTCAGGGCATCGTATTCCCGATTGTTACGGACATTATCCAATTGCTCTGAATATTTTTTTATCAGCTCTTCCGACTTGGTGATTTCCTGTTTTTTGTTTGTTACACTTTTGTCAGCTTCACTGATTTCATTTTTCAAATTTTCAAGACGGGTTTCCAGACCGGCGATTTCGTCTTCCAAGTCCTGAACTTCAAGAGGCAATTCCCCTCTTAATGTCTTGATTTTATCGATCTCGGTATCAATGCGTTGTAGCTCGTAAAGATGCTGCAATTTTTCTTCGACAGAAAGTTCTTGCAGTTTTTCGTTGTTTGTTGCCATATTTATAAAGTAACTCTAATTTATTTTTGAACCATCAGAGGAAGAAACACCCTATTATAAATAATGTATGGGATTTGTTTCGACCTTCGAAAACTGAATTGCAAAGTTAGATATTTTTTTTGTAACTAACTCATAAAAAATCTCTTTTGTGAACTGTTCGCTTTCATAATGCCCGATGTCTGTCAGGATCAACCGATTTTCTGCCTGGAAGAAATCGTGGTATTTGTAGTCTCCGGTGATATATATATCGGCTCCCTGAGCTATTGCGGCCGAAGTGAGGAAGGCACCGGAACCGCCGCAGACGGCTACTTTCCGGATCTGAGATTTACAGATTGCAGTGTGACGGACGACTTTACAACGGAAAGTCTTTTTTACCTGTTGCAGGAAAGGCAGACTATCGGCTGGCTCGGCGAGTTCGCCGATGATTCCGAAACCCGTTACAGGATTGGTATTATCCAGGTTAACGATGTTCCATACCGGTTCTTCATAAGGATGTACCTTCAGTAAAGTCTCTATGCTTTTGGAGAGGAGGTATTCAGGGACCGTAATTTCGGTTTTTATCTCTTCCTCCCGGTGAAGGGTCCCGATCACTCCGACATAGGGATGACTGCCTGCCTCGGCGTGAAAGGTGCCTTCTCCTTTCTGGTTGAATGAACAGTGACTGTAATTACCGATGTGGCCTCCGCCTACTCCCAATACGGCTTGTCTTACTTCTTCTGCCTTTGAAACAGGCGTGTAGAAGCACAGGCTGAATAATTTACCGCCCGGTTGCAGGATTTTCCGGTTTTGTAATCCCAGTTTGTCGGCCATTCTGCCGCTGACACCGTGTAATACGGCATCCAGATTGGTATGTGCGGAGTAGATATTGAGGTTGTGCCGAATGGCTTTGATGAGGCAACGTTTTACATAGCTGTCCGGACGCAGATTTTTTAATCCCTGTATCGTGAGCGGATGGTGGGAGATGAGCAGATCATGTCCTCCCTGTACGGCTTCGTCGATTACTTCTTCGGTAATATCCGTGCTTAACAGAACCGAATGTATTTCGGCTTCCGGATTGCCACAGATGAGTCCGGCATTATCGTAACTTTCCTGTAAACTCAAAGGAGCGAAGTCCTCTAAAATAGAGAGGATGTCTCTGACATATAGGGGCCGTTGCTGGTTTTGCATGTCTGTACTTGGGACTGTAAGTCCTGATTATTGTAATTGGTCTTTAATCTGAAGTAATTCTTCCTTGATTGCTTTCAGGCGTTTTACCACTTCGAAGTTGGTTTCGGTTTCCGCTTTGTTTTCCCGTAATTTCATCTGAGCACCTTTGAGTGTCATGCCTTTTTCTTTGACCAGATGATAGATCAGGTGAAAATTGTCGATATCTGCCTTGGTAAACTGGCGGTTGCCTTTTTTGTTTTTATGTGGTTTGATGACGTCGAATTCTTTTTCCCAAAAACGAATCAGTGAGGTATTCACTCCGAACATATCGGCGACTTCACCGATTGAGTAGTATACTTTTAATGGTTGTTTCTCCTGTTCCATAATCTGAGGTATAAAGTTGCCGCTTAATCCATGGTTTGCCCGTTATTGTTTGCTTCTGTTACGAGTTTATCATATTCATCGGCTGTTAAATCGTTGAAATAATAGTTAATCGGATCGACAGGAATGCCGTTTTTCTTTACTTCATAATGAATATGAGGCCCGGTAGACATCCCTGTATTACCCATATATCCGATGATATCGCCACGTTTGACTTTTTGGCCTGCTTTAACATTGTAAGCGCTCATATGAGCGTAAAGGGTTTGATAATTGAAGCCGTGGTCGATCAATACGCATTTTCCATAACCTTGATGAATTTCTGCATATACGACTTTTCCGTTTCCCGTTGCATAGATCGGCGTACCGACGGCTCCGGAAAAATCCATCCCGGCATGGAGTTTTACCGTTTTATAAATCGGGTGCATCCGATAGCCGTAGGAGGAAGAAAAACGGGTACTCGGATCTTTAAGTGATACGGGTAAGATGGCCGGTATCGATGCCAGCATTTCGATCTTATTTTTCGCCAATGTTTCTATTTCATCGTACGATTTACTTTGGATATAAAGCGCTTTCGATAATTCATCCAGTTTTTTGCTGGTATTGATGATCAATTCGGCATTGTCCATGTCTTTCAAGGACTCATACCGGTTTACTCCTCCCGAACCTGCCCGGCGGATAGAAGCGTCGATCGGTTCGGACTCGAATATCACCCGATAGATATTGTCATCCCGGGTTTCCAGATTTTTCAATACCTCGTCCATACGCTCCAATTCGTTGTTCAGAATATGATATTGAGCCAGTATTTCTTCTTTTTCTCTTTTCAGCGCCTTTTCTTTCGGAGAATCGACGATAGCGGAAACAATCAAAAAGATGACCAGGGCCAGGGATAAACTGGAAAAGAATTTTACGACCAGCGACCATAGTTTCTTTTTTACGGAGACATGTATTCTATCATAAGACAGTGTTTCGGGATTAAAACGATAACCTGTTTTCGCCATTTTTTATTATAAAATTGATAATTTTCGATGCAAAGTTAAAGAAATAATCTAATTTTGCAATTCTATTTTGCGTCGATACGGGAGAGACAGTCTTGGGCAGGTTCAGGACGTGGAAACACAATCCCGTTTTTTAATTGTACTTCTGAGTACAAAAAACGATAGTTACAACTTGTTCATTAAAAAGATATGAAATCAGCAGAGATCAGACAAAAGTTTCTGGATTTTTTTGAAAGTAAGGGACATACTATCGTCCCTTCGGCACCCATGGTGATTAAGGACGATCCTACGTTGATGTTTACAAACGCAGGAATGAATCAGTTCAAAGATATTATTCTTGGGAATATCAATCCCAAACACCGGCGTGTCGCGGACTCGCAGAAATGTCTCCGGGTTTCCGGAAAACACAACGACCTGGAAGAGGTAGGACACGATACATATCATCATACGATGTTCGAGATGCTGGGGAACTGGTCGTTCGGTGATTATTTCAAAGAAGATGCGATTGCTTTTGCCTGGGAATTCCTGACCGGAGTAATGGGGCTGGATAAAAACCGGTTGTACGCTACTGTCTTTGAAGGAAGCAAAGAGGACGGACTGGAAGGAGATGCAGAAGCCCGTAAAATTTGGATGAATTATTTGTCCGAGGATCGAATCCTCTTCGGCAATAAAAAAGATAATTTTTGGGAAATGGGGGATATGGGACCTTGTGGGCCTTGTTCTGAAATCCATATCGACCTCCGGCCCGAGGAGGAGAGAAAATTGAAATCCGGTCGTGAACTGGTGAATCAGGATAATCCACTGGTGATCGAAATCTGGAACCTTGTATTTATGCAATACAACCGGAAAGCGGACGGAAGTCTGGAAAATTTGCCCAATCATCACGTGGATACAGGAATGGGATTCGAACGGCTTTGTATGGCTGTGCAAGGAAAAACTTCTAATTATGATACGGATGTTTTTACTCCAATCATCGATGAAATATCCCGGCTTAGCGGTTTGAAGTATGGGGTGTCACACGATGCCGATGTGGCTATGCGGGTGATTGCAGACCATTTGCGTACTATTTCTTTCTCTATTACAGACGGGCAATTGCCTTCGAATGTGAAAGCAGGTTATGTGATCCGCCGGATCTTGCGGAGAGCGGTGAGATATGCTTATACTTACCTGGATCAGAAGGAAGCTTTCATGTACCGGTTGGTGCCTGTTTTGATAGAAGTGATGGGAAAACATTATCCGGAATTGGTCGCTCAGCAAGAATTGATTGAAAAAGTGATACGGGAAGAAGAAAATGCCTTCCTGAGGACATTGGATAAAGGTATCAAATTGCTGGATCGGATTATCGAGAAAACTAAAGCAGAAGATTTTCTGACGATTCCCGGTAATGTTGCTTTTGAATTATACGATACTTATGGATTCCCACTCGATTTGACCGAATTGATCTTGCGGGAGAAAGGGTTGGTGGTTAACCGCCGGGAATTCAAAGCTGAAATGGAAGCTCAAAAAGAGCGTTCCCGTTCAGCATCTTCTGTAGATACGGACGATTGGATCGAATTGATCGACGACGATGTTCAGGAGTTCGTAGGATATGATTATACCGAGGTGGAGGTAAAAATCACCCGTTATCGGAAAGTAGTTACCAAGAACAAGACCTTCTATCACCTGGTATTCAATATTACTCCTTTCTATGGAGAGGGAGGAGGACAGGTAGGTGATAGCGGAGTACTGATCGGAGAGAAAGAGACTATCCGGATTATCGATACTAAGAAAGAAAATGGACTGACCATTCATTTGGCGGAGAAGATGCCGGAGGATGTAACCCAGACTTTCATCGCGAAAGTGGATGAACATAAGCGGGTGCTGACCGCTAATAATCACTCGGCTACTCACCTGCTGGATTATGCTTTGCGGAAAGTGTTAGGAAAGCATGTCGAACAGAAAGGTTCTTATGTGAGTGACGAGCATTTACGGTTCGATTTTTCACATTTCCAGAAAGTGACCGATGAAGAACTGGCCGAGGTTGCTGCCATTGTAAACCGGTTGATCCGTATGAATATTCCTTTGGAAGAACATCGCAGTGTCCCTATGGCTAAGGCACAAGCTATGGGAGCTTTAGCGATTTTCGGGGAAAAATATGGCGATCTGGTCCGGGTGATCAAGTATGGGGAATCTGTCGAACTGTGTGGAGGTACACACGTTCCGGCTACCGGACAAATTGGTTTTTTCAAGATTCTGTCTGAGAGTTCGGTTTCTGCCGGTGTGCGTCGTATTGAAGCGATCACAGCCGATAAAGCGGAAGAGTACATCAATAATTCCTTTGCTATCATCCGGGAAATGGAAAAGATGTTCAAATCCAATAAAAATCTGATGGAATGCGTAAAGAATGTTTTGGAAGAGAACGAAGGATTAAAAAAGGAAACTGAAAAATTTGCTAAAGAAAGCTTACGTTTATTGAAAGAACGGTTGAAAAACGAGAAAAAGGTATACCGGGATATCAATCTGATTATTACGAATTTGTCTATCCCCGCAGCTCAAGCGAAAGATATCGCTTTTCAACTGAAAGGGGAATATGAAAAAGTGATTTTCATTGCGGGAGGTGTAAATGCCGGGAAGCCTCACCTGACCGTGATGATCAGTAATAGTATAGCAGAAGACTACGGGTTGAATGCCGGTCAGATCGTGCGTGAAGCTGCTCAGGAAATAAAAGGTGGCGGAGGCGGACAACCTTTCTTCGCAACTGCGGGAGGGGCCTATCCGGAAGGAATAGAAAAAGCCATCGAAAAAGCAGAAAAGTTAGTGATGCATAAAATTAATGTAGATTAGTTTCAATATTTTTCCAGATAAGTGAATGTTTTAATATTTTTTTATACATTTGCTTTGCTTATTGAGCAACCAATTTGAATATTAAGAATAAATTTGAAAGTGATTATGAAAAGAACATTGAAAACTGTTGCTACCGTTGCGTTAGCCGGGTTTGTTGTTGCTTCTTGTTCATCTCTGAATAAGATGAAAAGATTAGAAAAGAACATTGCTTATAAGGTAACTCCTGAAATGCTGGAAGCTAAAGGTGGCCAAGTAGACCTTAAAATCGATGCTACTATTCCTGCTAAATATTTTAACAAGAAAGTAACTTTGGTTGCTACTCCGGTTTTAAAATTCCAAAATGGTGGAGAAAAAGCTTATGAACCTAAAACTTTCCAGGGCGAAAAAGTGCAGGGAAACAACGAGGTTGTACCTTATGCTACCGAAAAGACTGTCAATTATAGTGGAACCGTTCCTTTTGAAGAAGGAATGAGAGTTTCCGGCTTGTATGTGAAATTTCAGGGATCTAAAGGTAAAAAATCTGCTGATTACGAATCCCGTAAAATTGCTGATGGTGTGATTGCTACCGCTACTATGGTGAATAATGCTCCGGCTATCGCTATCGGTGCGGATCAGTTCGAAAGAATCACCAAGGAAGAACAGGAAGCTGCTATCTATTATTTGATCAATTCTGCTCAGATCCGTACCAAAGAAATGAGTTCAAAAGAAATCAAGGCAATGGAAAAATTCATCAAAGATGCGAAAGCTGCAGAAGATATGGAATTGAAAAATATCCAGATTCAGTCTTATGCTTCTCCTGATGGTCCGATGTCTTTTAACGAGAATTTGGCTAACAACCGGGAAGGTGCTGCTGACAAGTTCGTTAAAAACAACATGAAGAAAAATAAAGTAGAAGAATACAAAGACTTGGATTTCTTCAAAAAATATGTTGTGGCTGAAGACTGGGAAGGTTTCAAAAAAGCGATGGAAGAATCTAATATCCGCGACAAAGAATTGATCTTGCGTGTACTGGCTATGTATTCAGATCCTGAAGTAAGAGAAAGAGAAATCAAAAATATTTCTTCTGCTTATTCTGTAGTGGCTGAACAAATCCTGCCGAAACTGAGACGTTCTAAATTTGTTGTAAATGCAGAACGCATCGGTAAATCGGATGAAGAAATCCGTAACCTGGCAAAATCTAATCCTTCTGCTCTGAATGTTGAAGAATTACTGTATGCAGCTACGCTGTTCGATAATAATGGAGATAAATTAGCTATCTACGAAGCTGCTATGAGACAATTCCCGAACGATTGGAGAGGTTTCAATGACGCAGGTATGATTCTGTTCGAAACGGGTAAAGTTGCTCAGGCTAAAGCTGACTTCGAAAAAGCGAATGCTCTGTCTGCAAACAATAAAACGATTAAGAACAACTTAGGTGCTGTTGAATTGATCAACGGTAACGTAAAAGAAGCTGAAGTACTGTTCGGTGCTGCTACCGGTGCTGGCAACGAAGTAAACTACAACAAAGGTATCGTGGCTATCATGAAAGGTGACTATAAAGCTGCTGTAGACTATTTCGGAAAATGCAACTGTGTCAATGCTGCTTTAGCTAATATCCTGGCAGGTAACAATAACGAAGCTGCTAAAAAACTGAATGAAGGTAAAGATGATTCTGCTTTGGCTTCTTACCTGAAAGCTGTTATCGCTGCCCGTAACAACGATAATAGTGCAGTGCTTTCTAACTTGAAAACTGCTTGTAGCAAAGATGCTTCTATGAAGAAATTAGCTGCTACTGATATGGAATTCGCTAAATTGTTTGACAATGCTGATTTCCAAGCTATTGTAAAATAAGTTGAATGCCATAGTTCAATATAAAGCTGCGGATTTTATTTCCGCAGCTTTTTTTATTTTCTTATTCAGAACAATCTTTTCTTTTAGCCTTTCTTTAACATATTTTTCCCGATTGTTGTTTTATATTTGCTAATCAGAGTAATATGGCTTATTATGGCTGATAATTGGCTGAAAAATAATGAAAGAAATAATTGTTTTAATATTGGTGCTGGTTTCTTTGTTTTCATGTTCGAAAAGTGACGTTGTACAAGTCAGTGGACGGATTGAGAACGGAGATTCTATTGTCAGTATTTTGGTAGACGACAGCATTTATACTTTGTCCTTGGATCAGCAAGGTTTTTTTTCAGGTAAGATCGATATGGTAAAAGGTGGATATGCCACGATGTTACATAATGCCCTGAATCTTTATCTGAGTCCGGGAGAGGATCTGGAAATCTATGTGAATGCAAAAAATTTCTCAGGGTCTTTGTATTTTCGGGGGAGTTTGGGTGGGATCAATAGCTACCTGAAAGAACAGGAGATTGCAGTCTTTTTCGATAAAGACTATTACGCGCTGAACGAAGAAGAGTTCGTGCAGAAGATGAGGGCACTTATCGATGAAAAGGTGAAATTGCTGGAAGCGAAAAATTTTGACGATTCTTTTACAGAATTGGAAAAACAACGAATCGGATATTCCATTGCTGTAAGAGCGTCGTTGTATCCCTCTTTCCGGAGGAATATGTATCCGGACGAAGACTATCGTCCGGGGAGTGTTTTTTCCGATTTCTTATCCTCTTTCTCGATTAATAATGAAAGGCTGATCGGAGCAAAAGATTACCGTGATTTCTTGTTGAATTATGTTTATATACAAGGAAGTCGCGGTGCTCAGGGATGGGAGAATTATTCCGACGGGATTGCCGATTATATTCTGGCTACCGTAAATAGTCCGACGATTAAGAGTTTCTTACTGACTCAGCTCGTTTATAATTATATCTGTGAAAATAACGGAATTGAGGGAGCTGATTATTTGTTGTCCGTTTTTCATCAGGAATGTACGGATCCGAATAAAATCGCTTATATCGACGGTATGGTAGAATTATGGGAAAAGATTCTACCGGGACACGATGCTCCTGATTTTGCCCTTCGGGATACCGAGGGGAAAACAGTGACTTTAGAAGCTTTCCGGGGATCCTATTTGTATATCATGGTATGGGCGACTTGGTGTGTACCTTGTAAAAGCGAATTGCCTTATTTGAATTTATTACAAAAGAAATATGCCGGTAAAAATATTCAATTTTTGACTGTCGCGGTGGGAAGAAACGCTGACGAGCAGAATACCTGGCTAAATTTTCTGCATCAGAATCCCTATGCTGGAAATCATACCTTTAGTGGGGCCGCAGATAAATTTGCAGAAGATTATATGATTATCAGTGTGCCGAGATTTATCCTGATCGGACCCGATGGGAAAATTTTAAATTCGAATGCCCCCAGACCTTCGGGACAGATTTTGCAATTATTTGAAACATTGGAGCTTTAAGGGTACACGCTTTTTAACTTTTGCAACCGAAACAAATTCTTAAGTTTTCTTGGTTCATTTGGTTTTTTTATATCTTTGTAGAAAATTGCGCTATAAAATTTACAAAGTGAGATAAGAAAATGAAAAGGATTTGTTTATTTTTAATTGCTTTTACGCTTTTATTAGCCGGATGTAATTCTAATAAGGTAAAAGTCAGAGGGAAAGTTATTGGTTTACAGGGTACTGTAAAATTGTTGGCAGAGATGCCGGGACAACAAGGATTGGTGATCTTAGCCCAGCAAGATGTTACTGACGGTAATATCGATCTCGAAACAGAGGCATTGCAAATACCAGCTAGAGTATGGGTGGATGTGGCAGGAAAAAATACATTGGAATTTATTCTCGATAGTAAAGATCAGATATGGATTCAGGGAAAAATTAAATTCCCCGATCAAATTGAAGTGAAAGGTTCGGGCCTGGATATGGAATATGCGAAGTTGAAAAAAATGTTCAAGGAGAAATATGAAGGACCGATCGAACCGATCGACAAAGCAATCAAAAAGATCATGGAAAAACCCAAAAGATCGAAAGAAGAAGAAGTATTGTTGGGAGTTCATCAGTTGCAAAGACAACGTTATATCCGCGCTCGTGCTAAATATGTCAAGAACCTGATCGAAGTTAACCCGACGATGGAATTGTCTCTTTTCTTATTACAAGACGAACTGAAAGATAGTCTCGATTTACAGAGAGAGCTGTTCAAAAAATTGGAAATTGCCAATAAGGAAAGTAATATTTATAAGACTACTGCAGAAAAATTGCAATAAAAGTAAAGCCATGTAAATGGTTTTGTTTTCCCGTTTTTATTACTTAGTTGTTTTTAGGGGTACCTGTCCGGTACCCCCTTTTTATTTTCATATCATACAGATTTTGATTATTTTGTAATAAATACTATTTTTACGGAGATATTCCTGGAGTATGATAAAGAAGACAATTATTAAAATTCTTTTGGTTGTGATGATGGCTGCATTTACGGCAGTAGTCGTTGTGCAATGGCTGTGGATAAAATATGCTATCCGGGAACGGGAAACGAAATTTACTTCGCAGGTATACGATGTATTGAACCGGGTGGTCAACCGGATCGATGAATTCAATTACCTGAGATACAAACAGGAAATGAATGAACAGATCGGGGAGATTAAAAACTACAATGACCTGATCGCTTCCCAGCAAGGGGGAACCTCCTCTGAATGGTATTCCAACAATTTGTTTAATATTCTGAATAACGATATCAATCGGTTGAAAGGTGAGCGTTCCTATTTGTTTTCGGTTGTCCCGTATGCCCGTTCCGGAATCGGGAAGAAAATAGATCAGGAATTTATCGAGCAAACGATCCGGTCGATGGAGTTACCTCAGCGGGATAGTACGGCACGGGCTGCCAGACTGGCACAGCTCAGTCAGCAGATGCAAGAATTTCTGATACGTTTGCTTCATGAAAAAGATCCTGAAAATGTATCTGCCGAACAACGTCTGGCTCATATTGATATCGATAATTTATTATTGTATGGTTTCCGGACTTATAATATTCATTTGCCTTTCACTTATGAGATTATGACTAAACAGGGACTGCTGAACAGGGTAAAAGGTGGGGCTCCTAAGAATTTTTATTATGTGGAACTGTTTCAACAGGATTTAGTCAAAAAAGGATATTATCTGGGGGTGAGCTTTGAGTCGGTGCAGCCGGTTTTACTGGAAAATATGGGGTGGCTGTTTTTAGCTTCCGGATTCTGTATTTTCGGGTTGATGTTCGTATTTATTATTACGATCGTTATCATTATGCGTCAACAGAAATTATCGGTCATCAAGAACGATTTTATCAATAATATGACGCACGAATTCAAGACCCCGATAGCGACGATATCTCTGGCTACTTCTGCTATTATGAAAGATAAGGTATTGAACGACCGGGAACAGATCCTGAAATTCAATACCATGATTAAGAGTGAAAATGACCGGATGAATAAGTACGTCGAGCGGATCTTGCAACAAGCGAAGTTGGATCGGAGAGAATTGCAAATAAATAAGACTGAGGTAGATATCAATGAAATGGTCAGAGAAGCAGCTGAACATTTTATGCTCATTGTCCAAAATGCCGGCGGAACTTTGGAGTGCAAGTTTGAAGCCGATCATTTCATCCGTTCGGTAGATGAAGTTCATATGATGAATGCTGTATGCAATCTGATCGATAATGCCATTAAATATTCGGGCGGAAAACCGGATATATTGGTATATACACAAGAAAAGACCGGAGCTTATCTGATCGGAGTGCAAGATCATGGTATCGGCATATCGAAAGAAGCCCAGAAGAAAGTATTCAAACGTTTTTACCGTGTCCCGAGTGGAAATTTACATAACGTGAAAGGATTCGGATTGGGGCTGAGTTATGTGAAGTCTATCGTAGAGTTGCACGGTGGAAGCGTGAAATTGACTTCCAGGAAAAATAAAGGAACTTTGGTAGAGATAGAATTTAAAAAAGAATAAAATAATTTAGATTTCAGATTTATGATTTACGAAAAGAGCTTTGAAAAGCCTTGCATTAAAAGTTGAAATCGTAAATTGTAAATCGTAAGTCAAAAATCAAAAAGTATGGCACAGAAAATATTGTTAGTGGAAGATGACCCCTGTTTTGGTTCGGTATTGAAATCTTATTTGGAATTATCCGATTATGAAGTTACTTTATGTGTGAATGGTAACGATGGTTTGGAGGCTTTCCGGAAAGATAAGTTCGACATCTGTTTACTGGATGTTATGATGCCTGAAATGGACGGTTTTACCTTAGGTAAAAAAATTCGTGAGATCGATGGAAATGTGCCCTTTGTTTATATCACGGCTAAAAGTATGAAAGAAGATATGAAACAAGGTTATGAGATCGGGGCGGATGATTATATTGTAAAGCCTTTTGATTCTGAAGTACTGATTTTGAAGATTAAAGCGATCCTTAGCCGTAGTAAACACGAAGAAGCCGAGCCTAAACCGAAATTTATCACTATCGGTGAATATGTGTTCAATACCGAATTGCGGACGATCACAAAAAATGAGGAACAAATCAAATTGACCCCGAAAGAGGCTCGTCTGCTGGAATTGCTGTATAATTATAAAGATGGCTTGTTACCCCGTGAGAAAGCATTGACCGAGATATGGGGGACCAATGATTATTTTACAGCCAGAAGTATGGATGTTTATGTGACTAAATTGAGGAAATATTTTAAAGATGATCAGAATATAAAGATAGAGAACGTTCACGGCTCCGGTTTCCGGTTGGTGATTGAAGAGTAAAAAAAGCTGAGGGTAAACCTCAGCTTTTTTTGTTACTTGGTTACGGTTATTTTTCCTGCCTCACTATAGGCCGTATATTCCGGGGCGTACATGCTTTGGAAAGTTGCGATCCCGTCCTGATAGGTGCCTGCCTGATTTACCCATACCGGGTATTCCAATACGTAGGTACCTTTGGCCAGAGAATTGAAAAAGAAATTGGTAACGGCATCTTTAGATTCTTCATAGTATACGGTACCGAATTTCCATTGATTGCCCGATAACTGCCTGATAGGTTCGAAACAGGCTGCTCTGAAATCTTTCAGGTAAAGAAAATCCATGTCTTGCTTTAAAGAAAGCGTTAGGCGGGTAACCACTTTATCTCCTGTTTTCAGGTTTTGTCGGCCGAGAGGAAGGAGTTCTTTTTTGCCGTCCGGACCTATTTTTTCAATAAAGAGCTTTTTAGTGACACTGAGTACTCCTTTCTGCTGCTCTACCTGATCGAATTTTTCGAAGTATTGCAAATATAAGCCGCCCCAGCTGGGAGAGTCGGTCATTTTGTTGATTTCGACGCTCAGCATATCGGGTTGAATTTCGGATGATGTATAAGTATGCTTCAAATAACCTAATGGATTGGCGGTAGTGGGGATCGGTAACATCTGTTTCCCCAATTCGACAGTTACTTTTTCGGATTGATTCAGTCGATCTTTTCCCGTTAACAGCAGGGCATAGATCGCATCGACGGTAGAAGGGACGTTGCCCCAATTTTGAGTTTGTTTTTGCCGGAGTAACCATTGTTTCATCAATTCGGTCTCGGGCGTATTCCCTTCTAACTCGTAAAAAGCTTCCATCAAGGCAACGTGAGTCTGAATGGCTGAATTTCTGTAAATTTGTCTCCGGTTATTAGGCCAGTACATCCCTTGTTCATTATTCGTGACTGCATATTGGCGCAGGGATTTCAGTATGTTTTGTGCTTCTTGCTTAAAACCGTACCGGTTTAATGTAACGGCAGTTAAAGCTTTTTCATACAGAGTGAAATCGCTCCATTGCTTTTGAGCTAATGCTATAAAATATTTGTGTGCTTTCAAAGCATCTCCCAAGGGGATATCCCGATATAGACTCCTGACATAGAGGTAAAGGATTTGTTCGTATCCGATTCGTTGGGGAGTTGTCTCAAAATCTTTTCGGATTTCATTATCCAGGTAACGAAGTGCTTTTATTTGCATCTCTTTCTCTTGCTCATTGAAAGCCCGTTGGCCGGTAAGATTAGCCCTGGCCATAATCGCAAGAACATTGGCAGTCATAAAACGACTCGGATACATTCCTTTGAACCAACTCCAGCCTCCTGTCGGATTTTGTAATGCTGCAAGCTTTTGGAGTATACTTTTTTGTTGGTAATCTAATCTGTTTTGGTCGAATAATTGAACCAAACTCTGTATACATTCTGTTTCCGATTGTGCTTGCATTACCCAAGGTGAAGCTTCCAGCAAAATGGATTTCAGCTCTTGGTTCTGTTCCAGTTTGGACAATAAAGTCGGGTCGTCTGCGGATAGATGCCAGCTGCGGATAACTCCGGCGATATGAGGATTGGCATGTATAATACGCTGGGTTATGCTGTTGACATAATAGGCACCTGATAAGTCGGTGATATTTTCGTTCTGAGGTTGTTGTATGGAGGGGATAGCCAAAACAGCATACCAGATCGGATTCTCGGTTAATTCGAAAGTTAGCCGATAAGGAGTGATCGTGGTGTTGGGTTGTTTTAGCGTAAAGGTATGCTTGCCGGTCTGATTCGTGTAGATCGGTAAGGTCTGAGTGATTAAAGTTTCTGTCGGCAATACGGGGAGCAAATGTTGCTCGCCATCACTGAAGTGCCCGCTTTGAGCGGATACTCTGAATCCCAGCAAATCGATATCTGCCGGTACAGTGAACTGGAAAGTTAGCGTTTGACTGCCCTGGGGGTGTGTCCGGAAAGTCTGATTTTGCTGCATGAAAACTTTTTGATTTGCCGGATCGAAAAATTCAAAGTTTACTTTGCCTTGCTGAAGAGTATCCGACAGGTTACTGACAGTTACTTGCAATTCCGTCTGATCGCCGGTTCTGAGGAAACGGGGCAGATTCGGGCGTACCATCAGCGGTTTGGAAGTAACGATCGTTTCGGATAATTGCCCGAACAGTAAGGCGGGTGTCGTGGCGAGAGCTGTGAATTTCCATTGGGTTGTCGCGTCAGGTATAGTAAAACTGATATCGACATATCCTTCCGGATCTGTTTGTAGTTGGGGATAGAAAAAGGCGGTCTCCTGGAAGTTCTCCCGGTAGTTTATTTCGGGGGTTGGCATTCCGGATGATCCGGCTTCGTCTAATGCCGCTTCTGCAAAATCACTGGCAACCAACTTGGCTGAACCGGTCATGTAGGTATTTCCCAACGCTTTGGTTGAAAACCGATAATGGGAATGTGAAGATACATAAGTCTGTAATTCACTGAAAGAAAGAGGTGTGACAGGATAAGAAGGACGTTTAAAGATATTACTCCACAAAATAATCCGGTTCTCGAGGTTATAATGGAATGGAGCCCCCCATGAATAAGGTTCGCCAGGATTTAAGTGAGTCGGTTGAAAATTAAAATAATAAGGTGCGATTTTATCGAGGGAGGCATCGTACATCATGGCCAATAGCTCTGCTGTCACAGGTTTGCCTGCAGCATCGACAACCCGAAATTTCCAGCTTTCCGATTGTCCCGGGGTAAGGTGGTCTCTGAAAACTTTGGTCTCTACGGTTAACTTACGATCCGGTTCTGTCTTTTGGATAGGGATGATCTCCGAGAAAAACTTTTTGTCCTTTACATAGGAGATATACAACCAGATTTGTTTTCCGTATTCTTTCAGAAAAGGGATATCGATCGAAAGCACTTCGTCTGAAAGAACAGGGTAAGACCGTTTGATTAATTTATCGGAAGTATAAATATCATATCTGACATAGGCTTCTTTGACTGAAGTACCGAAAAGAATACGTGCTGTTTCACCCGGACGGCAAGTGGTCTTTTCTCTGACAATCCACTCGTAGGTCGGGAAAGGTGGTTTCTGATCCAGAGGGGAATAGAGGAAAAAGACTCGATTTGTCTTGATTTGGTTGCATTCCACTGTAAATAAATATATACCTGATGTTTGTTGGGTTAAATCCGGAAAAATAGAATCTTTTCGGAAGACGGCTAGATGACCTTCAAGGATGTTTTTTTCTACGATAGTGTCTTTGATTTCTAAATTGGTTTGTAATTGTTTGGGGGATACCAATTTTTGTATGGTGTACTTTACCGGATAAGCACTGGAGTCGTTACCGATTTCCTCTAGTGAGATATGAAAAGCAGTACGTTGTTGTTTATTCACTTGTTCCGGGATTTGTAAAGCTGGGGTTGCTTTGCCGGAATAGATGGGAATACTCGTGCCCGCTTCCTCTGTTTCACCTTTGGTATCCGTCACTTTTACCTTTATTTCATAGAGATAGGAGTTGCGGAAAGAGGGATAGGACGGAATATCCTGGGCTTTAAAAGTAATTTCGAAATTTCCCTCGGCGTTACTTCTGGTAATACCGTGGATTGTGATGTCTCTACGTGGAAAATAGAATATCGGCGATGATACTGAAATGGTATAATTGATTTCGGTATTAGCCATTTTTACGCCGGAAAAGCTTCCGACCTGTCCTTCCAGCCGGACGATATCACCGACAAAATAAGTTCGTGTCGGTTTGTGAAAGGTGATTTCGAATTCAGGTCGTTTGTAATCCGTAACCTCGATGGTAGTCTGACCTTTTTCGGTATAGAGGGTAAAATATCCGTTAAGGATGCGGGCCGGAATGACGAAACTTCCTGTGAAGGAACCATATCGGTTGGATGTTACTTCTTGTTGGGCGATTTCCTTGTCGTTGGCATCCTTAAAGCTGATTTTGTATTTTTGACCTTCCAGCGCATAAAGGGTATCTAGGGTTGCTTTCCAGCCGATACCTTTATAATAAACCGTTTGGCCTGGCCGGTAAATCCTTCTGTCGGTGATTAAGGTCGTATGGTTTTGAGAGGTAGGAGAGGTATACCACCGGTATATCGGGTTGATGGGACCATTAGGGTTCTCCGGATTGATTACCTGATAAGCCAGATTTTGTTTAGATAAATTTTGGGAAGAGAATGCCAGTCCCCGGGAATTGGTAAACACTGTGTCTAGTAGGGTGTAACCCGGATAGTTGGGTTTATAAAGAAGAATTTTGGCCTTGGGAATGGGTTTGCCACTCTTCGAATCGTATACGGAATAAATTTGCTGGTTCTTGCTGTTCTGAGAATTTGAAAATAAACGGGTGGCGATAACAGTTTGGGATACACTATGTTTTGTCTCCGTTGTATTTAATGAAATCTGATAGAGTCCGGCTTCGGGAAGGGGGATATGGATGGTGGTATCTTGTTCGATCAGACTGGGAGTTAAGGTGAAACGTTTTTCGTAAACTTTACGTTGGACATTGTTCTTATCCTGATTTTTCAATTGTTCGTATGCCTCGGTCGTGAGATCGATTCGGTAGATTTGTAAGGTGGCATTGTCCAGGTTCTGTGAAGTCAGTTTTAAGGCAACCTTTTCTTCCGGGTAGATTACTTCAGGGAGTTGGAGCGATAGTTTAGGAGCTTTCATTTCGCTGACGATCGAACGTAGTAAGTTGATACGTGTATATTTAGGATATAAATGTATCCCTTTTTCGCAGAAGTTGATGATCTTTTCTTTTTCTTTGATGAGTTGTTGTGGATCGGCAGATTGCCCAAATGTAAAGGAAGATAGGGCTTGTACATATTCGTTGGCTTCTTTAGCCATCACTTCGATGACAAAAGGACTGCCGATGTATTTTTGGGTCAGTTCCTGCAAAGCTTTTAGATAAAGGGAATCTCTGTCTTCGGAAGAAAGTTTTTTGGCATATTCCAGACGGTCCAGATCGGTAGCCAGGAAAGCCGGGAGATTGGCTTGTTTTTTCCGGAACCGGAGTAATTCTTGCCATATCTGCAAAATGGTAGCCGGCCGCCCTTTTAGTTCTGCGGGAATAGGCATGGCGATAAATTCGTCGGCCGGAGCGAATAGTAAAGGAGAATCGGAAGATGTTTCTGCAAAGTCGGGAGTATTGGTTTGCAAAAGAATATTTATGGCCCGGTAACAAAGAAAGTCGTAAAGTGTAGGACGTAATGAATCCGCTGGAGTCAAAGAAGTCAGTATGGCTTTGTATGCGCTCAAAGGAGTTTCTTGTAATTTTCGGGCAGGAAGCAGAGAGGCTGCTACACATTTTTTGATTTTTTCGGCGAAAATATTACTGCTCCAGCTTGCTATATCTTCCGGAATATAATCGGTTACAGGGGTGCGTTGGTTGATCAGATAGCTGTTGTTATTGTAGTACTCTGCATAAAGCTGGGCACAATAGGAATTTATGACAGCTATACCGGCAGAATCCGTCTCCTGGGAAAGGTATTTTTCGACTTCGCTTAATATTGCCGGATAGTCCTCGTGATCGATCGCTAACGTAAAAGTAGTTTTTAAAATCAATGATTTGATCAGTAAAGGGGTATCGTTGTTTTTGATGGCTTGTCGGTATAGTGCCTCGGCGTCTTTGATGGCTTGTTGAGGATATCGATAGTAGTAGGCCGTCAAGGTGTCCTGCGGGGAGTGCTGTGCGTAAGTGGCTGAACCTATAAATAATAGTATGCCGATTAAAAGTTTACTTAGTCTCATCTGTTTCTATTTTTATGATACATACGAAATATTTATCGTCTTAGAGATGCAAAAACGAATGGAATTCCATAAAATTAAAAATAATTTGTGGTAAGAAAAGAAAAGTTTTGTCTTTTATTTTAGGATTGTTATCTTTATTGGCAATATGGAAAGTAGAAATAAGATATTGAAAAGTAAAAGATTGAAACTGATCCGGGGAGTGATGTATCTGGATGTTTTATCGATCTTGTTGAGTGTGATGATGATCGATATGCGTCATTTTACTTTTTCGTTGTATTCCGGGGTTTGTATGCGTATCCTTGTGTTGCTGGGGATTTTTATACTTCTTTTGATTGGTGAAAGAAGTTTGACACGTTATCTGCGCAAACATCGTAATGAATGAAAGAATTTCTTCGGGAATATCCCCAAAGCTTTTTTGACTTGGGGGATACTCTACTGAAGAAATCGCTGGGCTTTATTCGAAATCACCTTGTTTTAAAAATTCTGTGGCGGCATCGATGTCTTTATACATCACTCTGTCTTGCCCGTTGAAGGGGACGATGCTACGGAATTCTTTCAGGAACTCTTCCAGGTAAGGTGAGGTTTTGGTTGGCCGCTGTAAATCGATTGCCTGAGCTGCATTCATCAGTTCTATTGCTAAAATACGTTCTACGTTTTCGGCAACCTTAACCGTTTTCGTCGCTGCATTTCCTCCCATGCTGACATGGTCCTCCTGTTCGTTGGAAGAAGGAATAGAGTCTACAGAACAGGGAGTGCACAATTGTTTATTTTTGCTTACAATAGCTGCTGCTGCGTATTGAGGAATCATAAAACCGGAGTTCAGGCCCGGATTGGCTACCAGGAATTCAGGAATATTTCCCCGGTCACCTGAAATCAGCCGGTAAGTACGCCGCTCGGATATACTGCCTAACTCTGCCAAAGCAATACTCAGGAAGTCCATCACCAAAGCCAGAGGTTGACCGTGGAAGTTGCCGCCGGAAATAATCAAATCGTCTTCCATGAAAATGGTGGGATTGTCCGTTACGGAATTAATTTCCCGTTCTACAACAGAAGCGACATACATGATACTGTCTTTACTGGCTCCGTGAACTTGTGGCATACAACGGAAAGAGTAGGGATCCTGAACATGTGTTTTTTCTTTTTGCTGGAATTCGGACCCTTCCAGTAAAGTTCTGATATTGCGTGCTGTTTCGATCTGACCCGGGTGAGGACGTGCGGCCTGGATCTGAGGTAAGAAAGGATCGATTCGACCGTCGTAAGCTTCTAATGAAAGCGCTCCGATGATATCGGCATATTTGGCAATCTTGAAAGCTTTCAATAAAGCATATACGGCATGAGAACTCATAAACTGAGTACCGTTTAATAGTGCCAATCCTTCTTTAGCTCCGAGTTCGATCGGGGCCCAACCCAATTTGGCATTGATTGCTTTTGCATCGCAAATCTTGCCTTTATACCACACTTCTCCTTCGTTAATTAAAGGTAAAAATAGATTGGCCAAAGGAGCTAAGTCGCCGGAGGCTCCCAAAGAACCTAATTCACGGACTACCGGCAATACATTATGATTGAACATATCGATGATCCGTTCGACGGTCACTAACTGCACACCGGATTTCCCCAGCGACAAAGCATGTGCTTTCAGCAATAACATCAGACGAATGATATCCTGATGAATCGGTTCTCCAAGACTACAAGCGTGTGACATCACCAGGTTGGCCTGTAATTGGCTGAGGTCTTCTTTGGAAATACTGATTTTGCATAATGAACCGAAACCTGTCGTTATGCCATATAAAGGTTTGGCAGAACTCTCGATTTTATGATCCAGGTAGGCTTTACAATCGTTGATTAATTTTTTACTATCTTCGGAAAGAGCCAGTTTGTAATTCTTACTTAAAATTTTATCGATGACCTCGAAGGTAAGAGGTGCTGGAGATATATAATGTACCATGATAATTGAATGTTGAAAATTAAAAATTGAAAAATGCACACATCACATGTAGTGAAAGTTGTTTCCCGTTTTCACTGTTCTTTTTCATTTTATCATGGACATCTGGAATCGTATCCGTGACTTTTCAGGGGACGATGTTCCTTTTTATATATCTGCATAAATACCGGTTGATGAATGTTTTATTCGTCTTATCGCTTGAGTCTTTCGACTAACTCTTCCATTGTAACATTATGCTGTTCACCCGATAGCATATTTTTCAGGGAGATAATACCTTCTTGCATTTCATTTTCGCCGATCAGGGCTACGAAAGGTATCTCTTTTTTATCTGCATAAGTCATCTGTTTTTTCATTTTAGCGGCTTCCGGATAAATTTCCGCATTGATACCGGCTTCCCGCAGTTGTTTGAGAAGAGGTAAACAATATCTTTCTTCCTGCTTACCGAAATTGACGAAAAGGATCTGAGTGGTTGTCATATTATCTTTGGGAAACAGATCCAGTTGATTCATGACATCGAAAATACGGTCGGCACCGAAGGATATACCGACTCCCGACATATTTTTTAATCCGAAAATACCGGTCAGGTCATCATAACGTCCACCTCCGGTGATACTACCGATCTGGACATCTAAGGCTTTTACTTCAAAAATAGCACCGGTATAATAACTCAAACCACGGGCCAGGGTAAGGTCCAGTTTGATTTCGGTCCGGATGTCCACATCCTTCAGATAATCGAATACAATGGATAGTTCTTCGACACCTTTTAAACCGATAGGGCTATCCTGTAAAATAGTTTTGAGTTTTTCCAGCTTCTCACTATTACTTCCTTCCAGGTTCAAAATAGGTTGCAATTTGACGATTGCTTCTTCGGTGATTCCTTTTTCCCGTAATTCAGCATTAACCTTGTCCAGACCGATTTTGTCCATTTTATCGATGGCTACTGTAATATCTGTCAGCTGGTCCGGATAACCTATGATTTCTGCAATTCCTGCCAGTATTTTCCGGTTATTGATTAATAAACGCACCTTGATTTTCAGACGCCGGTATACTTCGTCGACCATTTGAATCAACTCTACTTCATGCAAAAGCGAATCACTTCCGACAACATCTACGTCACATTGATAAAATTCCCGGTAACGTCCTTTCTGAGGCCGGTCGGCCCGCCAAACCGGCTGGATTTGATAACGTTTGAAAGGAAAGGTTAATTCGCTTTGATGTTGTACGACAAATCGTGCGAAAGGGACAGTCAGGTCATAACGTAATCCTTTTTCTGAGATCTTGTTGGTGAGCTTTATACTATTCTTTTCTAATAATTCCTGATCGGAGATGTTCCCGATAAAATCTCCTGAATTTAAGATTTTGAATAATAGCTTATCCCCTTCCTCTCCGTACTTGCCCATTAAAGTGGACAGGTTTTCCATGGCTGGCGTTTCCAGTGGCATATAACCGTATAGTTTAAAAACACTCTTGATCGTATCGAATATATAATTGCGCTTCACCATGATTTCAGGTGAATAATCTCTTGTTCCCTTTGGTATAGAAGGAAGTTGTGCCATAATTGTATTTGTTGTTTTTCCTTACAAAAGTATATAAAAAGTGTGATTGAAAAATAATGGTATTGGTGATATTTTTATTTTTTTTCGAAAAAAATTGTTGGGTAGAATTGTGTTTGTATTTATTTTTTTCAATTTTGTAATTGAATCATGTTAGATCAGATAACCATAAATAAGTTTATTGCCGGCGATGTGAAGGCTTTTGAACGTTTGTTCCGGAAATATGCGCGAAGTATGCAGCTTGTGGCATTAGGACTTTATCGGGAACAGCTGTGGCAGAAGATGCTGTTCAGGAAAGTTTTGTGTATTTGTGGAATCATCGGAAAGAGATGAAGCCTGATATTGCCATAGAGGGTTATTTATATTCTTGTGTGCGGCATTATGTGTTGAATTATATCCGGCATCAAAATATCCGGATCAGGCAGGAAAAAGAGATTGTGCGTGAGCAGGAATGGTTAGCGGGGGTGACGTACGATGAGATTGATGTAGATGCTAAATTATTGACTATAAAGAAAGTAATTGATGCATTGCCGGAAGGATGTAGAAAGATATTTGTGATGTCTGTAATTGAGGGAATGAGCTATACAGATACGGCCAAGGAATTGGGGGTGTCGGTGAATACAGTAAAGTCACAAGTGAAGATTGCTTATAAGAAATTAAAAAATACGGTTCAGAAATCTCCTGATAATATGTATCTTACTATTTTATTTTTACTTTCCTTAAAAAAAATACTATAATTTTTTCACCCTTTCGGGATGTTCATGTTCTTTATAAAAGAATTTCAAAATGCAGGAGCATGGATACAAGTACCAAAGAGGAATTATTCCGTAAAGTATGGGCAGCTCTTTATGAAGAGGGGAACAAAGATGAATTGCAGGTGCGGGAAGTTGTCGACCAAATGTATATGGCTGTGAAAGAACCGGAGTTGGATATAGAAGAAGTGTTTGATAAAGTACAAAGGGAGATAGGTACGGTAAGGAATAAGGAGCGGAGATTATGGTGGAATGTGATAAAGTATGCAGTTGCCGTAGTGTTACCTTTGGGGTTAGGTGTGGCGGGATATATCCTTTGGAATGGCCGTGGGAATGAGCAACAGCAGCAAATGGAAGGATATGTACGTCCGCAGAATGCCGTTATGCTGACTTTGGCATTTGGAAAAAAAATTGCGGTAGATGAGCAACAGCTGGAAGAATCTCTGACGACCGATGCGGTAACTATCCGCCGGGATAGTATCGAGGGCCTTGTATATGAGGTAAGTGGACAGAAAAATAGGGCGGCAGAGCGGTTTAATATATTGGAAGTTCCTGTAGCGGCGGAATATCAGTTGCGCTTATCAGACGGAACGGTTGTGTATTTAAATTCGGACAGCCGCTTGAAATATCCGGAAGTATTTACAGGTAATGAACGTAAAGTATATTTGGAGGGTGAGGCGTATTTTGAAGTGGCTAAAGATAAGGAACATCCGTTTAAGGTTACGGCGCAGGGGGTGGAAGTGAATGTTTTGGGAACGCACTTTAATGTAAATGCTTACCCGGAACGTACCGATGTCGTGACAACGCTGGTAGAGGGGAAGGTGAGGGTTGGGAGAGGAACACGTCAGATTGTATTGGTTCCGGGAGAGCAGGCTGCTGCGTCGGCAGAGAGTTTGAACGTGAAGAAAGTGGATGTACGGGAATATATTGCCTGGAAAGATGGACTGTTTGTGTTTAGCCGGATGTCGTTGGAGGAGATTATGAGACAGGTGTACCGTTGGTATGGGGTGGAAACGGTGTTTTCCGACGAGACCGTGAGAGCTGTGACTTTTACGGGGATAATCGACAAAAGTATGCCGTTGGGAGAATTGTTTAAAGTGATAGAGACGGTGGTGGACGTGCGTTTCGTAATGGATGAAAATAATCAGGTAGTTATTACTGCAAAATAAACACCGGCAATTTGTTCGTAGCTATGCCGGTGTTTGAATGAATTGTTTATTCCGGAATTGTTGGTAGCAATCCGGACATGTTTAATTTTAATGTTCAAATTTATGAAAAAAAAGCAATCGGAGGTTGCTGCGTTGTATTATTTATTTAAAAAATTACTGCGTGCAATGAAAATTACTCTTTTTCTTCTATTGGTTTTCTTTATTCAAGTGAATGCCAAGACGTATTCGCAGCAGAAAAAAATCTCGCTGAAATATGATAATGTAGAGCTGGCAAAGGTGATGAAAGCAATAGAGAGACAAACGGATCTTTATTTTTTCTTTAATGACCGGGTATTGAATACCGGTCGGAAAGTGTCGGTTAAAGTAGAGAATTCAACTTTAGAGAGGGTATTGGAAGAGTTGTTTTATGATAGCTATAGCTGGGAGGTCGTGAACAGAATGATCGTGCTGAAACCTTGTGAAAAATCCGTTGTACAGGAACAACAGGAAAAAAAGGTATTTAAAGTGACAGGTGTGGTGGTAGATGTAAAAAAGCAACCACTTCCAGGAGTGACGGTCAGACTGGTGGGAACTTCGTTGGGGACGGCAACGGATGAGAATGGTAAGTTTGAGATAACGTTACCGGTGACAGAGGGAGAATTGGAATTTTCGTTTGTTGGATATAAGGCAGAGCGTAAAGTTTTGAAACAAACCAACCCAATGCCTATGGAAGTTGTATTGACAGAAGAGGTGACAGAGATGGAGGAAGTGGTTGTGACAGGTATTTTTATTCGCAAGGCTGAGAGTTTTACAGGTGCTGCAACGACTTTCAAACAGGAGGATTTGAAGCGATTGGGTAATCAAAATATATTGCAGAGTTTGAAAAATATGGATCCCTCCTTTATGGTTACAGAGAGCGTGGATTTTGGTAGTGACCCTAACCGGATGCCTGATATTCAGATTCGCGGGGCTTCTAGTCTGCCGAATGTGAAAGGTGAGTATAGATCAAATCCCAACTAACCTTTGTTTATTCTGGATGGTTTTGAGGCAACGGCAGAGAAAGTATTCGACTTGGATATGAACCGGGTGGCATCGGTCACGTTGTTGAAAGATGCGGCTGCAAAAGCAATCTACGGTTCGCGGGCAGCTAATGGGGTCGTGGTCATCGAAACCATACAGCCGGAGAAAGGAAAACTGAAGGTGAGCTATACGGGGGACTTGACGGTGACAGCTCCGGATTTGACGAGTTATGATCTTTGCGATGCAACCGAAAAACTGGAAGTAGAACGGACGGCAGGAAGATACAACGGCCATTTTCCGGTAGATGACCAATGGTTGGCGGAGGAATATAACGTGTTGAAAAAAGAGGTGGAACGTGGTGTGAATACCTATTGGCTGGCAAAACCTTTACATACGGGTTTCGGTCACAAACATTCGCTCTATTTGGAAGGCGGAGATGATTATTTGCGGTATGGAGTGGATTTGTCATATAATAAAGTGGCGGGTGTGATGAAAGGTTCGGACAGGGAAACAGTATCGGGTGCGATAACCTTGTCGTATCGGTATAAAAGCCTGTTGTTCCGGAATGTTTTGTCGACTACATTTAACCGGGCGGATGATTCGCCTTATGGGAGCTTTTCGGAATATACGAAATTGAATCCTTATTGGACTTCAGAGGATGAAAATGGTAATGTAAAGCAGGTATTGGGATCGTATAGCCAGCGCGAATGGCAGGAAGCGACGAAGTATTACAACCCATTGTATAATGCGATGTTAGGTACGAAAAATTTTGCGAAATATACGGAGGTGACGGATAATTTTTATGTAGAGTGGCAAATGTATAAGGATCTGAAGTTTATAGGACGTTTTGGATATACGCAAAAACAGGATAGTAGGGAAGATTTCTATCCAGGCAGCCATACTCGCTTTGCAGAGTGGACGGGAGACCGTTATTTTCAGCGTGGTTCGTATTACATGAAGGATGGGGTGACGAAAACATTGAAAGTGGATGCGACGCTGAATTACTCGAAACAGTGGAACAAGCACCTCTTGTTTGCCAATTTGAACTGGAATATGCAACAAAATTCGTATGACTGGCACAGCATGGAAGCTTGGGGGTTCTTGAATAACAAGGTGGATCACGTTGCATTTGCCAAACAATATGCGGAGAACGGCCGTCCGGGGGGCGATGAGGAAACTACTCGTGAAGTGGGTGTTGTCGGAGCCGTAAACTATTCGTACGACAACCGTTATTTGGCAGACTTGTCTTATCGTTTGAGCGGGTCGTCTATTTATGGATCAGACAACCGTTGGGGTGGTTTTTGGTCGGCAGGTGTTGGTTGGAACCTACACCATGAGGCTTTCTTGAAAGAAGCTGAATGGTTAAGGCAGTTTAAATTGAGGGCATCGGTCGGTTATACAGGAAGTCAGAATTTCAATCCGTATCAGGCAATGGCGACGTATAAATATTTTACGGATGCGGAATATGACAATATCGTGGGAGCTTATTTGATGGGCATGGCGAACGACAAACTGAAATGGCAGCAGACAAGGGATGTGAATGTGGGATTTGATGCACAATTGCTGAAAGGAATGACGGTACGTTTCGATTATTATGTCAGTAATACGGATAATTTATTGGTGGATTTTGATCTTTCTGGTTCTACTGGTTTCAATACATTCAAGGAAAATCTGGGAGAGGTACAGAACAGAGGATTCGATGCAACCATAAACTGGAGAGTGTACGAGAATACAAAGAATGATGCTTATGTGACTTTATTCGGATCTGTATCATCGAATAAGAATGAAATCAAGAAAATTTCGGATGCTTTGTCAAAATCGAACGATGAACAGATAGATGATGAGGGAAATCCGGTGTCGACTAAACCTTATACCCGTTTTGAAGAAGGACAATCGACGAGCGCCATTTGGGCGGTACGTTCGTTGGGCATTGACCCTGCGTCGGGTGAAGAGATGTTCATAGCCCGGAACGGGTACCGGACCTATGTGTGGAACGTGAATGACCAAGTGGTATGTGGAGAGGCAAATCCTAAATTCCAGGGTAATTTCGGTTTTAATGCGGAATGGCGGGGATTGGCAGTGAATTGTTCGTTTGCATATAAAGCCGGCGGAGAGTATTACAATCAGACGTCGGTGGATAGAGTGGAAAACGTGGATGTGCAGTGGAATGTGGACAGAAGGGTTTTTACGGGGACATGGAAAGAACCGGGTGACAGGACATTTTTCAAGCGTGTGGAAAGTACACCTACACAAACTTATCCGACCTCGCGTTTCGTGGAGAAGTCGAATGAGTTGTCGTTGTCATCGTTGAATGTTTCCTATGATTTTAAACGCTTGAATGTCAAAAGGTATGTAGAGCGACTGAAGATTGCCTTTTACATGACGGATGTCTTCCGTGTTTCAACTGTGAAGGCGGAGAGAGGATTGGAATATCCCTTTGCCCGAACTTGTTCGTTTAGTTTGCAGGCTACTTTTTAATGCTAAATAGAAAGATATTATGAAAAAATTTACAAAAATATTGTTGATAGGATGCTTGTTGGTGACGGTGTCATGTAACAATTGGCTGGACGTGGACCCGAAGTCGCAAGTGAAAGACAAAGATTTGTTCGCATCGGAAATGGGCTTCAAGGAAGCGTTGTCAGGGGTCTATTCGTTGATGACAAAAGAGGCGTTGTATGGGAAAGAATTGACTTTCGGATGGTTAGGTGTATTGGGACAAGAGTGGACGTCTGTTCCCTATAATTATGAGGATGACCAGAAGTATGATTTTGAGAATGCGGCATCGGAGGTACGGATTGATTCGGTATGGACTGGCTTGTATAATGCGATAGCAAATGCCAATAAGCTGCTGAAAGAGTTGGAAGGAAAAGAGAATTTGTTTAGCGGTGACAATTATTCTATCATTAAAGGTGAAGTATTGGCATTGCGGGCATACTTGCATTTCGATTTATTGCGCATTTTCGGAGCGAGTTGCGCAGTGGGAATGGAACGGATTGCGATTCCTTATGTGACGGAATATGCGCCGACGATTTTCCCTCAGGAAAAGGTCGGGGATTTTGTGGGTAAGGTATTGAAGGATTTGCAGGATGCGGCGAAATGTCTGGAGAATGACCCGATATTGACAGGACGCACTGTTTCAGAAATTGACGATAACGGCTATCTGATGAATCGTCAGGTGCATTTGAACTATTACGCCGTAAAAGGTTTGATGGCAAGGGTATATTTGTATAAAGGGGACTATGCGAATGCAGAAGTGTGTGCAAAGGAAGTGATTGGCAGCGGATGTTTCGAGTGGGTAAAACAGGAGAACTTGACAAATGAGAGTGTAGCTGACCTGACCTTTTCGACCGAGCATTTGTTTGCGTTGAACATTGTGACCTTGGGTAATATTGTCGATAAATACCTGGATGGAGGAAACAATAGTTTCGCCTTGGAGGAAAGCAGATTATCGGAATATTATGGTTCTTCTTACGACTATCGTTATCTTTATCTGTTTAAGACGGGTGTGGGTATGAGCAATACCTTGCGTTATCTGAAAAAATATGACCAGTTGGAATCTGTTTCTTGGGCGCAGAGTTATCGTAACAAACTGCCTTTGATATGTTTGCCTGAAATGTATTACATCTTGGCGGAATGCCGTTACCATAGTTCCGGTGATGTGTTGGAACCGTTGAACGAGGTGTGTCGTCACCGTGGTGTGGCAGATTTGTCGGAAGCAGACCTTTCGGCTTTTGAAACCTTGCTTTTGGCTGAGTACCGTAAAGAAGTCATAGGGGGCGGTCAGTTGTTTTTCCAATATAAACGCTTGAATCGTTCTGTAGTACCTGGAACAGATGTGGATTTGGCAGGAGAAGGAAGATATGTGATACCGATGCCTAAAGAAGAACTGGAAAATCCGGGTTGGGTCAGCAATCAATAAAATTTAAAGATAGAACGTATGAAAAAATATATATTTATGTGTCTTGCAACTCTTTTGTGTTTAGAGGCTTGTAAAGAAAACGAAAGACAACTCTTCGCTTTGAATGAGGATTTTTTGAATATTTGGTTTGGTGGGGTAGAATTGACTTCACGGACAGATAGTACGGTGTACAATTACTATTACCGTCCTTTGACGCTTGAATATGATTCGGTGATGTTTCATGTCCGGGTGGCAGGGATGCCGTCAGCGCTTGATCGTACCTTTGAATTGGAAGCTGTGGAGGGTGACCTCGGCCAGGTAATTGCCGGCGAGCATTATGTCGTGAAACCTTATGTGATACCCCAGGGGGAAGTGTCGGGTATTTTTCCGATTTACCTGAAGTCAACAGATGATTTTAAAAATTCTTCTTTTAAAGTGGTTTTTGCGGTGCGTGAAAAAGACGGCTTTCGCGGTGGTGCGAGGGAATATGCCCGATTGTATTTGATTGTGGAAGATATGGAAAAGAAACCGTTTTACTGGGAAGAGGATTTGGAAACTTATCAGCCATTAAACAAATTTTGGGGAACATATAGTGCGGTAAAATATCGTTTTATGACGCAAGTTATCGGAGTCCCTGTTACTCGTGTATGTTATGGTGCTGTTATTCCTTCGGCTCCGGGGGAACTGACCTATTCGGAAGCGGTTTATTGGCAAAATCGATGTCGTCAGGAATTGGAGGTGTATAATAATGACCCGGCGAATCCTGACCGCCCCCTCTCGGATGAATACGGACCTATTTCATTTTAAATTGTATGTTTATGAAAGTATTGAATAATGTATTGTGGGTGCTTGTATGGGTGTTTATGGCGAGTGCTTGCTATGAGGATAAGGGTAATTATGATTACCGTGATTTGGATGAAATCATAATTGATACGGCAGGTGCGGGAATCCGTACCGACTATTCGGTTGCACTGCAGGAAACGCTTGCAATTCCTCTGAAAGTATATTGCAATGGGAAACTGGTGAACGGTTCCGAAAAAGACTTTCCGGAATTGGAATTCAAATGGGTAGCCATACAGCAAGAAACGACGACTCCTATTCTTTCCTGCGATACGCTTTCAACTGAAATCGAGTTGAACGTAGCGGTCAGTTTGCCGACTATCAATTGGACATTGATTTTTTCCGTCCATAACAGACAGACGGAAACGGATGATTTTATGAAATTCAATCTGAAAGTACATGCTGGATTGAGCGAGGGGTGGATGGTGTTGTACGAGCGGAATGGGAAAACCGATGTCGGTTTGATTGCCAACGACTTGGTTTCACCTGATGTTACACAGGAAAAGATAACCTTGGATGTATATTCTTCTTTGAATGGGGAGGCTATGAATGGCAAGCCGGTACGAGTCGTTTATTCCATGTCAACGAAACCGGAAGTCGTTTATCTTGTTTCTGATCAGGAAATAATGGGTGTTGACCCTGTTTCTTTTACGTCGCTTTATACTTTTGACAATCTTTTTTATGAAGTGCCTGCCCAACGGAATATCACTTGTTTTACAGTATCTTCCGGACGGCGTGAATTCATGGTAAATGACAATAAGGGGTATGGTTTGAATGCTTCTTCGATGGGGTCGAATCGGAACACGCTTAAATTCGGAGTACCTTGTAAGGATGAGAGTGGAGAATTGGCACCCTGGTGTGCCCAAATGGCGACTGCGGGTTATATGGGAGTTGTTTACAATCAGTCGACACAAAAATTCCGCTGCCTGAAAAATAACGGTTCGGCATTGTCTGATTTTTCGGTGCAGGGTAAAGAGGCCGCATTCGATTGTAATCAAGTCGGATTAGAACTTGTTGCCAGCGATTTCGGACGTAATAATTATGAGCATATTCTGATGAAAGATGCTTCGGGACATCATTATTTGCTCGTTGCTGATTTTTGCGGGATATTCACACAGAATGCTATCGGTAAAGCTAAATACGACCTTGGCGGTTGTGAAGGTTTGGATAAAAAAGTGGTATCCGTGACTGCCGGTTATAAAGGAGAGATTTTTTATTATGCAAGTGGAAATACCTTGTATTTGCTTGATTATAAGTCAGTGCCTGCGAAAGCGACTCCTGTATGGACAGCGCCTGCGGGGACGGAAATTACTTGTGTCCGTTTGCAAAAATACCTTTATGGTGCAAGTGGTAACAAGCCTGTCAATGATTGTGAGGTTATTTATATTGCGACTGCCGATATTGCAGGTGAGGGGGTTGTTTACCAATTGCGTGTAGATCCGTCGAGTGGCGTAGTGGATAAAAGCTCTGAGAAAAGTTACGACGGTTTCGGACGTGTTATGGATATGGGGTGGAAAAAACAATAACATTAAAAATATTTAAAATGATGAAATCAACTTTTTTAATTGCGTTTTTTAGCATAATGGCATTTTTAGGGGGCGTGCGAGTAGATGCCCAAACTATCCGCTTGAATACAGCCGATTTGAAAGCAATAAAGGCACAAATGGAAACGTCGGATAAACAAGCGGCTGTCGATGCCGGCATCCGTTTTTTCAACGGAACCTGGAAAGAGGCATTGGCAGAGGCGAAGAAATCAGGTAAGACCATATTTATGGATTGCTACACCGATTGGTGTGTACCTTGTAAGCGTTTGTCAAAAGAGGTCTTTACCTTGAAAGAAGTAGGAGATTATTTCAATGAACACTTTGTGAATGTGAAGATGGATATGGGTACAGGAGAAGGAAAAACGATGGGCAAACAATGGGGGGTGAATGCCTTCCCGACCTTGCTGTTTTTTAATACTGAGGGAGATGTGATTCATCGGATAGTGGGTGCTCCTGATCTCAAAATATTGCTGGCGAAAGGGAAACGGGCCGTTGAGAGGAAAGGATATGCCTGGATGAATGAGCAGTATGCTTCCGGTAACCGTGAGCTTGCTTTCATTCAGTCTTATATGGAGGTGTTGTCATTGGCATCCGAGAGCCGGAAAGCGGAAAATATTTGCGTGGACTATTTCAAAACATTGGATAAGAACAAATTGACAGAACGTGAATATTGGGATTTTTTCCGTAAATATATTAAGGATGTTGACGATGAGACGGCCATATATGTGTATAAACATCGGGCGGATTTTATTGCAGCATTGGGAGAAAAGGAAGTGAATAAGAAAATATATTCGTTGTACAATTCAGGTGCATACCGTTATTGGAAAGAGCAAGAGGGACAAGGTACTTTTGATGAGAAAGGATTTGAGAAATATGTCAAACGATTGATGAAAAGTGATGTCGGCGGTAAGGAGAATATTGTGGAGGATGCCCGGATGTTTTATGCGGAAAAACAGGGAGATTGGGCTTCGTTTATAAAGATGGCTACAGAGCGTTTGGATAAAGGTGGCATGTCGGATTTTATCGTCTACAACTGGGGAATACGCTTGAATGTAGAATGCCAGGACCCGGTTTTTCGTGAAGCGATTGCGGCATTGACGGAGCGTAGAGCCAAGGAATTGTCGACATCTACAGAGCCGTCAGACATACAGATGATGAAAAGTTTTGAAAGTATTGCCGATCGTATCCGTCATCCTGAGAAGTATAAAAAACAGTCTTCGGTGGTTACGATCAGCGGTAAGGTAAATGCATTACGTCCGGGAGAGAATGTGGTTCAGGTGGTGAAACAGGAAGGACATTCCAAACAAGTGATAGATTCCTGTACTATTCAGAGTGACGGAACTTATGAAATGAAGGTGACTGTAAAGAATCCGGGTTTGTACGAGTTGGATTGTCAACGTGGACAAAAAGCGACAATATGGCTCGGTGATGAGGATGTGAGTGTGGATTTCCCTGGTTTCGGGACATCGAAATTTAAGGTTATGCGTCCAGCCTATTATGCTGTCAAGGGGGGAACCAATAATGAAGTGTTGGATGTACTGAATTGGGAGTCTATGCGTTTCATGAGAATGGTAGGTGATATCGGTAGAGTACTGTATGGATGCAAAGACTTGTCGGCGGAGACACAGCGGGAATTGAATGAAACTTTGGGAAATACTTGTCGTGCAGAATATTTTGATTGTATCAGTCATTGGGCTGATATATATGCTGACCGGGAGTCTGTGGTGGTATTGCTTTCACAATTGCAAGATGATAAATACAATGCAGTGGTGGAGCGTATAGCGAAAAAATTGACAGAAGCTTATCCGAATAGCGAGGCTGTAAGGAATTTCAATATTACGTTAGAACAGAAAAAACGGTTGTATGAAGGAATGCCCGCTCCTGAATTTTCTTTGTTGACAGCAGATGGAAAGAGTAAGTTGGGACCGTCTGATTTTCGAGGGAAAGTGCTTGTGATTGATTTTTGGGCTTCTTGGTGTGGCCCGTGTCGGGGTGAGATTCCGAATGTAAAGAAGGCTTATGAGACTTATCATGAAAAAGGCGTTGAGTTCCTGAGTGTTTCTATCGATAAAGATGAAGTAGCTTGGCGTAAAGCTTTGGAAGATGAACAAATGCCTTGGTGCCAGGTATTGGCTCCACAGGCTGGTAAAGAGGTGAAAGAACTTTATCAGTTCAGTGCTATCCCTTTTATTGTTGTAATTGACAGAGAGGGAAAGATTGTTGGTAAGAATCTGAGAGGTCAGATATTGCTGAATAAACTGGAAGAACTGACGCGATAGATAGTGCTTCCAGCGGAGAAAGTATGTTTGCAAGGGACTGTCTAACAATAAAACGTTATTCAGTCCTTTTTTTGTATCCTCCTGATAATATATATTTTTTCAGTGAGTTTTATGCTGTCTTAGTATTTCTACAATAGTAGATTTTTAAGGCTATTCAGTAATAAATGTTGATTGGTGTTTATATATATGTTTACTCTAAATGTGGATTTATTTCGTTATTAATCCGTCTTTGGCGATCGGAATTGGTGACCCGGTCGCTTCTGTCGGTCGTCTAGCCCTTTCTTTCACTGACCGGCGGAACTCCTCGCAGGCTCGTCAGACACCACCGGTCGGTCGTTCAGAAAAAGCAAGACGACACTCGCCAGAGCTCCTATTGCCGGAAAGGTCTCTAAGTTTTCAGACCTACAAGGCAAGGCGGTTTTATTTGGACGTGTGGGTAACCTGGTGCGGTCCCCGTTGTGAGGAAATTCCTTATATGGAAAAAGTAGCAGAGTATTTCGGAAACGATCCTCGTATTGAGATTGTCAGCATTTCTGTGGATGCTAACTGTAAGGCGTGGGAAACAAAGCTGGAAAAGTACAAGCCGGAGTGGAAGCAATTCCTGCAAAAGAATTTTTGCGATTAGTACAATATTAACGGATACCCCCGTTTTATGATGTTCGACAAGAAAGGGTGGATTATCACGGTGGATGCTCCGCGTCCGTCCGACCCGGAGATTATCGGTTTTATTGAAAGTCATTTGAAGTGATTCGTGTTTTATTGGGTAGGAATGACTTGTCGATTCCTGCCCGATTTTTTATTTTTCTCTTTTCTTCTCCCTTTTTAAAACATGGGTTACTCCCTATTTTACTTATAACGTAGGTTTGTGTATAATAATTTTGCAAGGTAAATCCTTTGGTTATCAATTTGTTGAGTGTGTGTAGTCTATTTTTTCTAAAAAAAGTTGATAAAAAATTTGGAGATGGGGTATAAATTGTTCTATCTTTGCAGCCGCAATCAGGGAATGAGGGGTTAAACCAATAGCGCAGGTGAGTGGTGGTGAAGGGTTGGTTTCCAGAGTTTTGGGTTGTGCAGAGTTCTTCAGAATATTGCCCTGGTCGGGGTTTGAAAAAAAAACTTCAAAAATTTCTTTTGAAAAGTTTGGAGTTGATGAAAAAGTCCTTACCTTTGCAGCCGCTTTCCGAAACGAAGCGGAGGTTCTGAAACATTTTGACGGATGTGTTTTTCATCTTTTGCGGATGAAGCCTGCAGAAGCTTTCTTCTACGGCGGTTCCGAAAAAAAGTTTGAAAAAAAGTGCGGAAAGATTTGGAGGGAATATGTAAAAGTATTTATCTTTGCATCCGCTTTCGCCTCATAAGTGGGGCGGGTAAAAGAGAAGCAAAAAGAGTTCTTAAAGATATTGAAAGGTTTGAAAACAAACAGCAAGTGCGAGTCCGAGAAGAGATTCAACGGATATAATGACTGAGCGAAAGAGATAATTTTAAAAAGTTTTATTACTATGAAGAGTTTGATCCTGGCTCAGGATGAACGCTAGCGACAGGCTTAACACATGCAAGTCGAGGGGCAGCATGAGGTAGCAATACCTTGATGGCGACCGGCGCACGGGTGAGTAACGCGTATGCAACCTGCCTGATACCGGGGTATAGCCCATGGAAACGTGGATTAACACCCCATAATACTTTAATTCTGCCTGGGATGGGAGTTAAATGTTCAAGGTATCGGATGGGCATGCGTCCTATTAGTTAGTTGGCGGGGTAACAGCCCACCAAGACGATGATAGGTAGGGGTTCTGAGAGGAAGGTCCCCCACATTGGAACTGAGACACGGTCCAAACTCCTACGGGAGGCAGCAGTGAGGAATATTGGTCAATGGACGTAAGTCTGAACCAGCCAAGTCGCGTGAGGGAAGACTGCCCTATGGGTTGTAAACCTCTTTTATAAGGGAAGAATAAGTTCTACGTGTAGAATGATGCCTGTACCTTATGAATAAGCATCGGCTAACTCCGTGCCAGCAGCCGCGGTAATACGGAGGATGCGAGCGTTATCCGGATTTATTGGGTTTAAAGGGTGCGTAGGCGGTTTATTAAGTTAGTGGTTAAATATTTGAGCTAAACTCAATTGTGCCATTAATACTGGTAAACTGGAGTACAGACGAGGTAGGCGGAATAAGTTAAGTAGCGGTGAAATGCATAGATATAACTTAGAACTCCGATAGCGAAGGCAGCTTACCAGACTGTAACTGACGCTGATGCACGAGAGCGTGGGTAGCGAACAGGATTAGATACCCTGGTAGTCCACGCCGTAAACGATGCTCACTGGTTCTGTGCGATATATTGTACGGGATTAAGCGAAAGTATTAAGTGAGCCACCTGGGGAGTACGTCGGCAACGATGAAACTCAAAGGAATTGACGGGGGCCCGCACAAGCGGAGGAACATGTGGTTTAATTCGATGATACGCGAGGAACCTTACCTGGGTTTAAATGGGAAATGCCGTATTTGGAAACAGATATTCTCTTCGGAGCGTTTTTCAAGGTGCTGCATGGTTGTCGTCAGCTCGTGCCGTGAGGTGTCGGGTTAAGTCCCATAACGAGCGCAACCCTTACCGTTAGTTGCTAGCATGTAATGATGAGCACTCTAACGGGACTGCCACCGTAAGGTGAGAGGAAGGCGGGGATGACGTCAAATCAGCACGGCCCTTACACCCAGGGCTACACACGTGTTACAATGGCCGGTACAGAGGGCCGCTACCAGGTGACTGGATGCCAATCTCAAAAGCCGGTCGTAGTTCGGATTGGAGTCTGTAACCCGACTCCATGAAGTTGGATTCGCTAGTAATCGCGCATCAGCCATGGCGCGGTGAATACGTTCCCGGGCCTTGTACACACCGCCCGTCAAGCCATGGAAGCCGGGGGTGCCTGAAGTCCGTAACCGCGAGGATCGGCCTAGGGCAAAACTGGTAACTGGGGCTAAGTCGTAACAAGGTAGCCGTACCGGAAGGTGCGGCTGGAACACCTCCTTTCTGGAGATCAGTTATTATCTGCACTTGCTGGCAAAACCTTCAACCTTAAAAAAAGCTGACAGCCGGGCGGCTGGAAGCACAGGTTTTCGGAACATGAAAAGGTTCGATTCCTTTTAACCTGTCAGTACTCGCAAGAGTAACAGTTCTTTGACATACTGGAAAGATGGAAAAATATATTCCACAACAATGAGCAAAAACAGAAATTATATAAATGTTTTACGACATTAATGATTTCCGAGTAAGCTGAAAGTATAAAATTAGAGTAAATAATTAAGGGCGTATGGTGGATGCCTAGGCTCTCAGAGGCGAAGAAGGACGTGATAAGCTGCGAAAAGCTCCGTTTAGGTGCAAATAACCTTTGATGCGGAGATCTCCGAATGGGATAACCCAATATGTTGAAGACATATTATACCGTAAGGTAGGCAAACGCAGGGAACTGAAACATCTAAGTACCTGCAGGAGAAGAAAACAAACGTGATTCCCCCAGTAGCGGCGAGCGACCGGGGAAAAGCCCAAACCGTTATTGTTTCGGCATTAACGGGGTAGTAGGACTGCAAGCTTGATGAAATAAATGAAATGGAACACCTTGGAAAATGTGATCACAGAGGGTGATAATCCCGTACATGCAAGTTTATGAATCATAGCAGACTCCTGAGTAAGTCGGGACACGTGTAATCCTGACCGAATCCGCCGGGACCATCCGGCAAGGCTAAATACTCCTGAGAGACCGATAGTGAACCAGTACCGTGAGGGAAAGGTGAAAAGCACTTCGAACAGAAGAGTGAAATAGTCCCTGAACCCATACGCCTACAAGCAGTCGGAGCCGCTTCGTGCGGTGACGGCGTGCCTTTTGCATAATGAGCCTACGAGTTACTCATCACCAGCGAGGTTAAGTACTTCAGGTACGTAAGCCGAAGCGAAAGCGAGTCTGAATAGGGCGTCAAGTTGGTGGTGGTAGACGCGAAACCTTAGTGATCTACCCATGGGCAGGGTGAAGGTTTGGTAACACAAACTGGAGGCCCGAACCGGTAAACGTTGAAAAGTTTTCGGATGACCTGTGGGTAGGGGTGAAAGGCCAATCAAACTGGGAAATAGCTCGTACTCTCCGAAATGCATTTAGGTGCAGCCTCTGTTGTTTTGTTCTAGAGGTAGAGCTACTGATTGGATGCGAGGGCTTCACCGCCTATCAAATCCGGCCAAACTCCGAATGCTAGAACATGAAGACAGGGAGTGAGCCAGCGGGTGCTAAGGTCCGTTGACGAAAGAGGGAGAACTCAGACCATCAGCTAAGGTCCCCAATTATATGCTAAGTTGGAATTAAAACGGGGTGGGACTGCTTAGACAGCTAGGATGTTGGCTTGGAAGCAGCCATTCATTTAAAGAGTGCGTAACAGCTCACTAGTCGAGCGGTCCTGCATGGATAATACGCGGGCATAAGCATATAACCGAAGCTATGGGATTGTAGATGATACAATCGGTAGGAGAGCATTCCATTCAGCATAGAAGCAGTATCGTGAGGTATTGTGGAGCGGATGGAAAAGCAAATGTAGGCATAAGTAACGATAATGCGGGTGAGAACCCCGCACGCCGAAAGATCAAGGATTCCCCGGCAATGTCAATCATCCGGGGGTAAGTCGGATCCTAAGGGTAAGCCGAGTGGCGATCCCGATGGCAAACAGGTTAATATTCCTGTACTGATCATAACTGCGATGCAGCGACGCAGAGGTGACACTGCTGCGTACTGACGGAATAGTACGTTGAAACCCGTATTCTTTGATACCGGTAGTGAAGCACGCCGGTAGAGATGAAAGGTGATAGTACCGCAATGCTTCGGTTGCGCGGATAATGCAGGTAAGCTGACTGCCAAGAAAACCTGCTAAGCTTCAGGTAATGATCATCCGTACTGTAAACGGACACACGTGATCAGGTAGAAAATACTAAGGCGCTCGAGAGATTCATGGTTAAGGAACTAGGCAAAATGGTCCTGTAACTTCGGGATAAAGGACGCTCTTGTGAAAGAGCCGCAGATAATAGGCCCAGGCGACTGTTTACCAAAAACACATGGCTATGCTAATTCGCAAGAAGATGTATATGGCCTGACACCTGCCCGGTGCCGGAAGGTTAAGAGGAGAGCTCAGAGGTAACTCGAAGGTTTGAATTGAAGCCCCGGTAAACGGCGGCCGTAACTATAACGGTCCTAAGGTAGCGAAATTCCTTGTCGGGTAAGTTCCGACCTGCACGAATGGTGTAACGATCTGGGTACTGTCTCAACCATGAGCTCGGTGAAATTGTAGTTCCGGTGAAGATGCCGGATACCCGCAACGGGACGGAAAGACCCCGTGAACCTTTACTGCAGCTTTGCATTGATTTTGGGTAACAGATGTGTAGGATAGGTCGGAGGCTTTGATGCTGCGTCGTCAGGCGTAGAGTAGCCGTCGTTGAAATACGACCCTTTTGTTATCTGAGGTCTAATCCCGTTAGGGAGACATTGCATGGTGGGTAGTTTGACTGGGGTGGTCGCCTCCAAAAGTGTAACGGAGGCTTCTCAAGGTACCCTCAAGGCGTTTGGTAATCGTCTGCAGAGTGCAATGGCATAAGGGTGCTTGACTGTGAGACCGACACGTCGATCAGGTTGGAAACAAGAGCATAGTGATCCGGTGGTTCCGCATGGAAGGGCCATCGCTCAAAGGATAAAAGGTACTCCGGGGATAACAGGCTGATCGCTCCCAAGAGCTCATATCGACGGAGCGGTTTGGCACCTCGATGTCGGCTCGTCACATCCTGGGGCTGGAGAAGGTCCCAAGGGTTCGGCTGTTCGCCGATTAAAGTGGCACGCGAGCTGGGTTCAGAACGTCGTGAGACAGTTCGGTCCCTATCTGTTGTGGGCGCAGGATATTTGAGGAGCTCTGACTCTAGTACGAGAGGACCGGGTTGGACATACCTCTGGTGAATCAGTTGTGTCGCCAGATGCACTGCTGAGTAGCTATGTATGGATTGGATAAGCGCTGAAAGCATCTAAGCGCGAAGCCAGCTTCAAGATGAGATATCCTTACAGGGTCGTTCGAGATGAGAACGTTGATAGGTTGCAGGTGTATAGTCGGTGACGGCACAGCCGAGCAATACTAATTACCCGAATGTTTACTTTAAGCGGAGTATATTCTTCTTTATCTTTCCGGTGTAAATGTCAAATTCTCAGCGGAGGCTGTGGGTTGTTGGGATATGTAACGGGAACTGAAGGAATTGTAATGAAACAGGATAAAATCCTGAAGATATTAAAAGGTGTCTATAACCGGGGGGATCCACCTCTTTCCATTCCGAACAGAGAAGTTAAGCCCCTGAGTGCCGATGGTACTGCCTTATGGTGGGAGAGTAGGTTGGCGCCGAATTGTGAAAGCAGTCATGATGTGAATTGTGACTGCTTTTTTTTATCTGATTATACTGGCTATACCAAACGGATACTGGCAAAGAAGAAGGAGGAAAGGTAAATGCATCGGGTATGCCCCTTCATGTTAAGCTCCCTTTTAGAAACACTATCGTATGGAATTCCATTTGTCAAAAATGTCGATCCTACCGGACAATTTTTGAATGATAGTGAACGAGTCCCTTGTCAGGTGATTGCTGTGATTGAGGATCTTCCACAGAACAGTCATTTTAATTTTGAATATCTGGAATCCATGACTCCGGATGTAGCTGATTATGATGGCTTGGAGTTCTTTATTTATCTGAAATTTAGGAAAGGTGTCCATTAGAGAAGGTAGTAGAAAAATCTAACCGGGTCAATCGAAAAGGGGTATAATACCTTGAAATATACAAACAGGGAGTGAGCTGGAACCTTTAACTTCTATTCATTTGTCGACTTTAGCCGATTTTGATTTTAAAACCGGAGCCGGGATGGTTGGGATTCTATTTATGAGTTGTATCGGATTATTGATTTTATTTATTTCCGTCAGTAATTTTGTCGTCCTTTTTATGGTACAAGGGGAAAGACGTTCTAAAGAAATCCCTTTTGGGTATGAGATAAAATATATATACCGTGTCGGGGGTATTGGTCTGGATTGCTTTGCTTGTTTGTATAAGTAGCTGGAAAACTATCATACGTAATCCTTTCGAAGCTTTAAAAGCTGGGGAATAATATTCAATAACTGTTGACAAATCTGGAAGGAGTGATCGAATCAGTCGTAGTTATCTGATTTTCTTCCGGAGGAGACACTGAATTTTTTCGTTCAGCTTCATAATAAGCGAAACTGAACAGGATGATCAGGATCAGGCATACATGGAGACAATCCCGTTGGCTTTGATATGATATTTTTTTCGACATCATGTTAAGAGTATATACGGTAATACTTTACCGAATGGTTTGTGTATAGATAAAATATTTGTTTGTCGGATTAGAGTTTTTTCTGAAGTATTTTATAACACCTGAAGTAAAAAATAGGTTTGTTTTGCCGAATCCCCGTTTTTATAAATTGAAAAATATCAGAATATAATAGCTTTATTGAGCGGAATATTCTAATTTTGTTACGTGATTTATAAAAACTGCAAACTTTTTAAAAATAAAACCTATGAAATTTTTTCTTGACACGGCTAATTTGGATCAAATCAGAGAAGCAAATGACTTGGGAGTGTTGGACGGAGTGACGACCAATCCATCGTTGATGGCTAAAGAGGGGATTAAGGGAGTGGAGAATTGTAAAAAACACTATGTCGATATTTGTAATATCGTCCAGGGAGATGTGAGTGCTGAAGTGATTGCTACCGATTATGAGGGAATGATAAAAGAAGGAGAAGAATTGGCCGCTTTGCATCCGAATATTGTAGTCAAAGTTCCTTGTATTGCCGAAGGGATTAAAGCTATAAAATATTTTACCGGAAAAGGTATCCGTACCAATTGTACTTTAGTGTTTTCTCCGGGACAGGCTTTATTGGCTGCAAAAGCCGGAGCTACCTATGTATCTCCTTTTGTGGGCCGTCTGGACGATATTTGTAGTGATGGTATCGAGTTGGTTAGTAAGATCGTGGATATGTACAGTTATTATGGTTTCCATACTCAGGTCCTGGCTGCTTCGATCCGGAATACGCAACACATCATTCAGTGTATAGAGGCTGGTGCCGATGTCGCAACCTGTCCGTTGGCTGCTATCAAAGGATTACTGAATCATCCGTTGACAGATAGTGGACTGGCTAAATTCCTGGAAGATTACAAAAAGGTAAACGGTTGACGCTTCATGTATATCAAATTATTTGAGGATAATCCTAATACCCGGGATATCCTTAAAGTTGTAGAGGTGTTGAAAGCCGGTGGCATTATTATCTATCCGACGGATACAATTTATGCGATCGGTTGTGACATTAATAATGTCAAAGCTGTGCAGCGTGTTTGCCAGTTGAAAAATATCAAACCTGAGAAAGCCAATTTTTCGATGATTTGCCGGGATCTGTCGAATATCGCTGCTTATGCGAAAGTAAATAACGAGGTTTTTAAGGTGATGAAACGTAATCTACCCGGGCCTTTTACTTTTGTATTGCCGGCAACTAATAAATTGCCTAATGTGATGATCAATAGGCGGAAGACTATCGGTATCCGGATTCCGGATAATTATATCGTGATGTCTATTGTTGAAGAACTGGGTAATCCTTTACTGACTACTTCGGTTAAAGCTGAAGACGAGGTGGTTGAATATATGACCGATCCTGAATTGATTCATGAAAAATATGAGAAATTGGTGGATTTGGTGATCGACGGTGGTTTTGGACAGAATGTTGCCTCGACAGTTGTCGATTGTACCGATGATCGGATAGAAGTCATCCGGCAAGGAATCGGAGAATTGAAGTGAAAGCAGGAAGCAGAGGAGAAAAGAAATGAAGGCTGTTCCGGGTATATGGGACAGCTTTTTTTGGCATTCTTTTTGTCGTAGAAAAGAAACGTTTGATCAGATAGAACGTAATGGGATAGTAAAGGTTATTGAAAGGAGGTTTTTATGCTTTGGGACTGTATTTTTCGGTTATTGTTAGCTGGAGTTTTGGGAGGGGTGATCGGCTGGGATCGGGAGTATCGGGCTAAGGAGGCGGGATTGAGGACGCACTTTTTGGTTGCTTTGGGAAGTGCTTTGATTATGATTGTATCACAATATGGATTTGCCGATGTCTTGGCTAAGCCGGGTTATGGTTTGGATCCGAGTCGAGTGGCTGCTCAGGTGGTCAGTGGTATCGGTTTTATCGGAGCAGGGACTATTCTGATTCAAAAACAGTTTGTACGAGGCTTAACGACGGCTGCCGGTTTATGGGCGACTTCGGGTATCGGACTGGCTGTCGGAGGAGGTATGTATTGGATCGGAGTATTCGCCATGATCCTGACTTTAATAGGACTTGAATTTCTGACTATTATTTTTAAAAATGTAGGAGAACATAGTTCATTGCTGGTATTTGCCACTACCGATAAAGAAAATTTGAAGCGGGTGACCAATGAACTACATTTGAGAAATTATCGGATTGCCAGTTATGATATGCAACACGAGCCTCTCGAACATGCCGATTTATACCATGTAACGATGGTGATCAAGACCAAACGCTATCTGGATGAGAGTGAATTATTTCAGTTTATGCAAAGTTTGCCCGATCTGACTTTAGAACGGATAGCCTGATTATTTTCTCCAGAAAGCTTTTGTAAACAGCACCATGACGGTAAAGATCTCCAGACGTCCTACCAGCATTAAAAAAGCCAGGAATAATTTGGCAAAATCATTCAGGTGCGCATAGGAAAACATCGGACCGACACTGCCGAATCCGGGACCTACATTACTCATCGAGCTGACGACGGCACTGCAGGCGGTAATGATATCTTCCGTAAAGATGGTCATGATCAGACTCCCGATGGTAAATACAATCATGAATAAAATGGCAAAAGCCATAATCCCCGTCATTATATTGGGATGAACGCTTTTATTGTTGTATTTGACATTGATAATACCATTGGGGTGAATAATACGCTTTAACTCTACAAAAGAATTTTTAAATAGCAGATAAACCCGTACGACTTTCATTCCTCCGGCTGTTGAACCGGCTGAGGCTCCGACGAAAAGAAGTAAGAACAGAATCAAACCTAACAAGGGAGGCCAAAGCAGATAATCGGCGGTTGCAAATCCCGTTGTCGTGATTAAAGTAACTACCTGAA